>DASQXO010000092.1:0-4639 GCA_035639655.1 Candidatus Dormiibacterota bacterium | reverse complement strand
ACGGTCGTGCTGTTCTTCGCCGAGGCGTCGACGCGCACGCGCGTGTCGTTCGAGCTCGCGGCCAAGGCGCTCTCCGCCGACGTCGTCAACATCACGAGCTCCGGCTCGAGCGTCGAGAAGGGCGAATCGCTCCTCGACAGCGTGCGCACGCTGCAGGCCCTCGGCGGCGACGTCATCGTGCTGCGACACAGCTCCTCCGGCGCGCCGTACTTCGTCGCCGACCGCGTCGACGCCTCCATCGTGAACGCCGGCGACGGCTGGCACGCGCATCCCTCGCAGGCGCTCCTCGACGCGTTCACGCTGCGCGCCCGGCTCGGCACGCTCTCGAACAAGACGATCGCGATCGTTGGCGACATCCTCCACTCGCGCGTCGCGCGCTCGAACGTCCACGCGCTGCGCGCGCTCGGCGCGAACGTCGTCGTCTGCGGACCGCCGACGCTGCTGCCGGCCGCGTGGCGTGGCGGCGCGGCGCCGCCGGGCGTGCGCGTCGAGACCGACCTCGATCGTGCCCTCGACGGCGCCGATGCGGTCATGGCGCTGCGCCTCCAGCAGGAACGGATGGCCGCTGGACTCCTGCCCTCGATCCGCGAGTACGCGCGCGTGTGGGGCATCACCGAGGCGCGCCTCGCGCGGGCGAAGCCGAACGCACCGGTGCTCCATCCCGGGCCGATGAACGAGGGCATCGAGATCGATGCCGCCGTGGCGCACGGTCCGCGCTCTCTCATCGAGGAGCAGGTCCGGAGCGGCGTCGCCGTGCGGATGGCGTTGCTCTACCTGCTCGCCGGAACGGAGGCGCCGGATTGAGGATCGCTCGCGCGCGCGTCATCGAGCCGGCTCGCGGCGTCGACGAGGTCCGCGAGCTCTCGATCGGCGATCGTCCCGGCGAGATCGACGCGAAGGGGCTCATCGCGACACCCGGATTCATCGACCTGCACGCGCATCTGCGCGAGCCGGGGTTCGAGGAGAGCGAGACGATCGCCACCGGAGCGCGCGCCGCGCTCGCCGGCGGCTTCACCACGGTCTGCTGCATGGCGAACACGGAGCCGACGCTCGACGCCCCCGGGCTCCTCGAGGAAGTGCTGCGACGCGCCGCGGCCGCGCGCGCCGCGCGCGTGCTGCCGATCGCCGCGATCACGCGCGGACGCAAGGGCGAGACGCTGGCGGATCTCACGGAGCTCGCCGCGGCGGGTGCGGTCGCCTTCTCGGACGACGGCGCGCCGCTGCAGGATGCGCGGCTCATGCGACACGCCCTTGAGTACGCGCGCGCCTCGGGCCGCGCCGTCGCCGATCACGCGCAGGACGCCGCGCTCGCCGGGAGCGGCGTCATGCACGAAGGTGAGGCGAGCGCGCGCCTCGGCCTCGCCGGCATCCCGGACGCCGCCGAGGAGACCGCCGTCGCGCGCGACATCGCGCTCGCGCGGATCACCGGCTCGCGCCTGCACCTCGCGCACGTGTCGAGCGCGCGCGCCGTGGCGCTCGTGCGCTCGGCGAAGCGCGAGAGCGTGCCGGTCACGTGCGAGGTCACGCCGCACCACCTGGCGATGACCGACGAGTGGGTCGCGGGCGCGCGCACCTTCGCGTGGGAGGACCCGAACGGCGCGGCCTCACCCTACGACGCGAGCACGAAGGTCAACCCGCCGCTGCGGACGCGGGCCGACGTCGACGCGCTCTGGGAGGCGCTCCGCGACGGCACGATCGACGCGATCGCGACGGACCACGCGCCGCACGCCTCCGTCTACAAGGAGGTCGAGTACGACCGCGCCGCGTTCGGCATCAGCGGCCTCGAGACCGCGCTGGCGACGCTCCTCGGCGCCGTCGCGGCGGGATGGATCGACCTGCGCACGCTCGTCGAGCGCCTCACGCTCGGACCGGCGCGCTGCTTCGGTCTCCCGGCGCCGTCGCTCGAGCGCGACCTCGTGCTGATCGATCCGGACGCGGAGTGGACCGTGACGCCGGAGTCACTCGTCTCGCGAGGGAAGAACACGCCGCTCGCCGGCAAGCGGCTGCGCGGGCGCGTCGTCGCGGCGTTCGTCGACGGCGAGCAGCGCCTTGGCTAGGCGCGTCGCCTCCGCCGGCGCCGCCGCGTATCAGCTGAATCTTTATGCAACCGATTCGTATACTTATGCACCGATGCAGCGTGCCGGCGTCCTCGCGCTCGAGGACGGATCGACGTACTGGGGCGAGGCCTTCGGCGACGCGGTCGACGTCGGCGCCGAGGTCGTGTTCAACACGGCCATGACCGGCTACCAGGAGGTCGCGACCGACGCCTCGTATCGCGGACAGATCGTCGTCTTCACCTATCCGCTCATCGGCAACTACGGCACGTTCGCGCGGGCGACGGAGTCGCGACGGCCGTGGGCCGAGGCGATCGTCGTGCGCGAGCTGAACGAGCCGTCCCGCGCCGGCGTCGCGCCGCTCGATCAGTACCTCCGCTCGTACGGCGTGCCCGGCCTCGCCGGCATCGACACGCGCGCGCTCGTGCGGCGCCTGCGCGCGAAGGGCACGATGCGCGGGTACCTCCTGCAGGTGCGGCCGCGCGAGGCCGGCGATCCGGCGCTGGCCTTGGACGCGGTCGCGAAGGCGCGCGCGGTGCCGCGTTTAGCCGAACGTGCCGTCGTCGCGGAGGTGAGCGGGCCGGAACGCGAGTCCGCCGCCGCGGCTGACGGCCCGCGCGTCGCGCTGCTCGACACCGGCGTGAAGGAGAACCAGGTCCGCCTGCTCACCTCGCGCGGCGCGACGGTGCGGCTCTTCCCGGCGACCGCGAAAGCGTCCGACGTCCTGGAGTGGCGTCCCGACGGGATCCTGCTCTCGAACGGACCGGGCGACCCCGCGAGCCTCGATGCGGCGGTGCGGACGACGCGGCTCCTCCTCGACGCCGCGCGAACACGTGGCACGGCCCACCCGTTGCCGATCTTCGGCATCTGCCTCGGCCATCAGCTCATCGGCCGCGCGATCGGCGCGACGACCTCGCGCCTACCGTTCGGCCATCACGGCGCGAATCATCCGGTGCAGGACGTGCGGACCGGTCGCGTCGTGATCACCTCGCAGAATCACGAGTTCCAGGTCGACGAGCGCTCGATCGATCCGGCGACCGGGTTCGTTGTGAGTCACCGGAACCTGAATGACGGCTCGGTCGAGGGTCTCGCGCATCGCACCCTGCCGATTCGCACCATGCAATTCCATCCGGAAGCAGCGCCCGGTCCTGAGGACAACCAAGGCGCGTTTGATGAGTTCCTCAAAGCGTGCGGGAGAAGCGCGTGACGAGGGCGCCGAGTGTCGCCACGCGCGCGGGGTCCCCCGTAGAGAGGGGTTCGCGCGTGGCGCGCGCGGGCAGGGCCGGCATCGGGAACGCGCGATGAAGGTCTTACTTATTGGTTCCGGCCCGATCGTGATCGGCCAGGCCGCTGAGTTCGACTACGCCGGGACGCAGGCGTGCCGGGCGCTGCGCGAGGAAGGCATCGAGACGGTCCTGGTCAACTCGAATCCGGCGACGATCATGACCGACGACGGGATCGCCGACGTGACGTACGTCGAGCCGCTCACACCGGAGGTGCTCGAGCGCGTGATCGCGAAGGAGCGTCCGGGCGGGCTCCTCGCGACGCTCGGCGGGCAGACCGGCCTGAACCTCGCGGTCGCGCTCGCCGACGCCGGCGTGCTCGACCGCTACGGCGTGCGCGTGCTCGGCACGCCGATCGCGGCCATCCGCGCCGCGGAGGATCGCGAGCGCTTCAAGCAGCTGCTCATCGATCTCGGCGAGCCGGTGCCCGAGTCCTCGACGGTCACCAGCGTCGAGCAGGCCGAAGCCTTCGCGCGCAAGATCGGTTTCCCTCTCGTCGTGCGGCCGGCCTACACGCTCGGCGGGACCGGCGGCGGATTCGCGCGCGATCCCGGCGAGCTCGTCGAGCGCGTCCACGCCGGCCTGCGGGCGTCGCCCATCGGCCAGGTCCTCGTCGAGCGATCCCTGGTCGGGTGGAAGGAGATCGAGTACGAGGTCATGCGCGACGCGAACGACACGTGCATCACGATCTGCAACATGGAGAACCTCGACCCGATGGGCGTGCACACCGGCGACTCGATCGTCGTCGCGCCGTCGCAGACGCTCACCGACAAGGAGTACCAGGAGCTGCGCTCGTCGGCGCTGCGGATCATCCGCGCGCTCGGCATCGAGGGCGGCTGCAACATCCAGTTCGCCGTCGATCCCGCGTTCGACCCGTCGCAGGATCCCGACGCGCGCGCGCCGTACTACGTCATCGAGGTCAACCCGCGGGTGTCGCGCTCGTCGGCGCTCGCGTCCAAGGCGACCGGATACCCGATCGCGCGCGTGGCGGCGAAGATCGCGATCGGCAAGCGCCTGCACGAGATCCCGAACTCGGTGACCGGAAAGACGACAGCCGCGTTCGAGCCGGCGCTCGACTACGTCGTGGTGAAGATCCCGCGGTGGCCGTTCGACAAGTTCGCCTCGGCCGATCGCACCCTCGGGACGCAGATGAAGGCGACCGGCGAGGTCATGGCGATCGATCGCACCTTCGAGGCGGCGCTGCAGAAGGCGCTCCGCTCGCTCGAGCTCAAGGGACGCGGACTCCTCTGGGAGGATCCGGAGTGGGTCGCGGTGAACGAGCCGCACGAGTTCGCGTACCGG
>DASQXO010000091.1:0-15443 GCA_035639655.1 Candidatus Dormiibacterota bacterium | reverse complement strand
GCGCTCGACACGGTGAACCTCGCGGCCGTCTCCGGCGTCGCGCTCGGCGCGACGTTCCCTGAGGCCGTCGAGTTCCTGTGGCGCGGCGCGAGCGAGCAGGGTGCTCCTCACGTGTGGTCGCGCGCGCTCGCAGCCGGCGTCTCGATCGATCGCGCGCCGGAGGCGACGCCGCTAGGCGACGCGGAGTCGGCCGTTGTCGCCGACGTCGGGTCGCTCGTGCGCGAGCACTACCCGTACCTGCGGATGCTCGACTTCACCGCGCCGCCGGCCTGATCAGCGCGAGCGGGTCGGGATCGCGAGCCCCTCGGCGCCGAGGGCCGAGGTCGGGACGTGCGCGAACTCCGAGCGGCCGAGGATCTCCAGCCCGATCCGCGCGCGGCGGACGCGTTCGCGCGAGAGGGCGACCGTCGTCGCGTCGAGATGCGTACCGGCCGGATACACATCGGGCGCGTTGCGCAGGCCGAACTTGAGGTAGACCGGCGCCGCAATGCGCACGATCTCGGCGATCTCGGGAAGGCGCACGAACCCGCCGAGCGAGTCGGGCGCCTCGACGTAGATGTCCAATGGGACGTCGACGGCGGCGCGGATGGCGGCGATCTGCGCGAGCGTCAAGTCCGTGGGGAGGTTCAGCGTGTCCGCGCCGAGCGCGACGATCGCGCGCGCCGCGGCCGCGTTCGCCACCGGCAGCATCACCGAGACCTTCGCCTGCATGTCGCGCGGGAGCGCGCCGGCCTGACGCATCTCGTGGAAGACGGCGAGGACGCCGACGTCCGCGACGAGCACGCTGCGGATGCCGTGCTCCGCGGCGCGGCGGATGTCCTCGAGGCAGTGCACGAGCTGGTCCTGGCCGCGGGCCGACGCCGCGACGACGCCGCCGGCGGGCGCGCGCGCCATCGCCGACGCGTCCCACGCCGCGTTCGGCCGCGCGAAGAGGCTGACCTCGACGCGCGCGTCCGCGGCGATCTCCACGACCTCGTCGAGCTCGTCGTCGGTCAGGAGGAACACGCCGCTCCCCTGCGAGACGCGATGCACCACTACGTCGCGACGATGCGCCTCCTCGATCACCGCCGCGAGGCAGCGCGGACCTTCGACGCTCGGGATCTCGACGCGGTACTGCGCGCCGTCGGGGAAGCGCTTCTCGGACGACGGCAGGTCATGACGATCGCCGCCGGGAAGGCCGAGGCCCTCGAGGAAACGCCGCGTCGCGCCGATGCCGGCGCGTGGACGGGTGACGCTCACGAGCGCGTCGCCGTGTACACGAAGATGCGTTCGCGGCTCGGTAGTGCGACCGCGACGCGCGGATGGTCGCGCCGCGCGACCTCCACGAGGTGCGCGGGATAGCCGCGATTCGCCGCGAACATCTCGTAGTGCATCGGGATGAGGAGGTCGACCCGGGCCTCGTCGGCGAGCCGCGCCGCCTCACGGTGATCCATGTTCCCGACGATGCCCTCCACGGATTCGCGGAAGTGGTCGCGGCCGTTGATCGGCAGGAGCGCGACGTCGACCTCGAGCTCGCGCAGCAGCTGCGGCAGGCCCGCGTACACGATGGTGTCGCCGGCGTGGTACACGCGCACGGCGCCGTCGTCGAGGACGTACCCGAGGAAGCGGCCCTCGCCGAAGCCGTACGCGTCGCGCATCTCGATCCCGTGGCACGCCGGCACCGGCCGGATCGTGAGTCCCGCGACGTGGAGCGGCTGCTCGACCCGCGCGGCCACGATGCGCGTGCGCTCGATGCCGAGCGCGGCGGCGTCGTCGACGAGCGGTGCGGGCACGACGAACCGCGCCGCCGGCGATGCCTCGGCGATCGCCGCGAGCGCCGGCGCGTCGAAGTGGTCCCAGTGCTCGTGCGAGCAGAGCACCGCGTCGACGCCCGTCGCCGCGGCGGCGGCGAACGCGGGCGGGACGAGGCGCTCCGGCCGCGGCGAGACGAACGGATCGAGGAGCACGAGCGCGTCGCCGATGCGCGCCGCGAAGCCGGCCTGACCGATCCACCACAGCGCGACCTGCCCGCGCGCGAGCGTCAGCGCGCGGAGCCGCGCCAGCGACGGGCTCGCGTCGATCGACGCGACGATCATGTGCGCACCGCGCGCGCGGCCGTCGCGAGCGAGCGGTACCACTCGCCACTCGCCTTCACGATGCGGCGCTGCGTCGGGTAGTCGAGGTACGCGATACCGAAGCGCTTCGACGTCCCGTGCGCCCACTCGAAGTTGTCGTACAGCGACCACACGAAGTAGCCGCGAAGCGGCACGCCCTCGCCGAGCGCGTCGGCGGCCGCGCCGAGATGGTCGCGCAGGTACGCGACGCGGCGGTCGTCGCGGACGCGGCCATCCGCGTCGGGCGCGTCGTCGAAGGCCGCGCCGTTCTCGGTCACGTACATCGCTCGGGGGGCGTAGTCGCGCCACACGCGGACGAGCTGCTCGCGGAAGCCGTCGGGGTAGATCTCCCAGGGCATCGCCGTGTAGGCGGAGCCCGCCGGCTGCACCGACTCCGCCCTCAGCGCGCCCGTGTCGCTCGCGCGCACGACCTGCCGCGTGTAGTAGTTCACGCCGACGAAGTCGAGATCGCCGTCGTAGCCTTCGAGCCGCTCGGTGAACGACGACCCGTACCACGCGAGCATGTCGGCGGGATAGCCGCGACCGAAGAGCGGGTCGAGGTACCAGCGGTTGACGTGGCCGTCCATCCGTCGCGCCGCGTCACGATCGGCCTCGCTCGGTGACGCCGGGTGCGCGGGGCCCATGTTCAAGGCGATGCCGATGTTGCGCGCGTGCGCGGCGCGCAGGGCGCGGGCGGCTTCCCGGTGCGCGAGGAGCAGGTGGTGCGAGACGCGGAGTGCGGTCGGCCAATCCTTCACGCCCGGCGCGTGTACGCCGGCGCCGTATCCCGCGAACGCGACGACCTGGGGCTCGTTCAACGTGATCCAGTCCTCGACGCGATCGCCGAGCCGCGACGCCATCAGTCGCGCGTAGTCGCCGAACCACTTCGGCGCGTCAGGGTTCGCCCAGCCGCCGTCGCGCTGGAGCGCCGCGGGGAGATCCCAGTGGTACAGCGTCACGAACGGCCGCACGCCGCGCTCGCGGAGCGCGTCCACGAGCCGCTGGTAGAAGTCGACGCCGCGCTCGCTGATCGCGCCGCGGCCGTCCGGGATGACGCGAGGCCAGCTGATCGAGAAGCGGTACGCGCCCAGGCCGAGCGAACGGATGAGGTCGACGTCCTCGCGCCAACGGTGATAGTGGTCGCAGGCGACGTCGCCGGTCTCCCCCGTCGCGATCGCGCCCGGGACGCGCGTGAACGTGTCCCAGATGGAGGGACCCTTGCCGTCGGCGTCGGCGGCGCCCTCGATCTGGTATGCCGCGGTCGCGGCGCCGAAGAGGAATCGCGGAGGGAAGCGTCGCGCGAGCGTGTCCACGTCTGTAACCACCGCTACCGACGTCCCGGCCGAGCGAAGCGAGGCATCAGAGAAAGTGCGCCCCGGGGAAGCGCTTCGCGCGGCGGGGCGCAACCTTGTTGCGGCGAGGAATTGAAAATTCCGAGCCGATTTCTCATCTTGGCTCGACCTCGTCCCAGCGCAGCCCCATCCGCGCGGTGATGCCGCCGTCGACGTAGAGGACCTGTCCGGTGATGTAGTCCGCGGCCGGCGACGCGAGGAACGCGACGGCGGGGGCGACGTCGGGTGGGTGGCCGATGCGCCCCGCAGGAACGAGCGCGGCGCCGTCGCCGGAGCGGTATCCGGGAATGTCGAAGTAGCGCGGCACCTCGATGAGTCCCGGCGCGACCGCGTTCACGCGGATCTTCTTCGGCGCGAGCTCGACCGCGAGCGCCCGCACGAACTGGTTGATCGCCGCCTTCGTCGCCGCGTACGCGACGTGACCCGGGAATCCGGCGAAGGCGTGGATCGAGGAGATGTTCACGATCGCGCCGCCGCCGCGGTCGGTCAGGTGACGCACCGCCCGCTGGGCGCAGAAGAAGTAGCCGCGCATATTCAGGTCGAACAGCTCGTCGTACGTATCGGCCGCGGTCTTCTGGAACTCGAGCGTGCGCGTGATGCCGGCATTGTTGACCAGGACGTCGAGCCCGCCGAGCACACTCGCCGCCGCATCGACGGTGCGCTCGCAGGCCTCGACCGCGCTCAGGTCCGCCTGCAACGCCTCCGCCGTCCCGCCCGCGTCGCGGATCGCGGCGACGACGTCGCGCGCGCCGGCCTCGCTGTGCGCGTAGTGCACCGCGACGGCGGCGCCCTGGCGCGCCAGCTCGCGCGCGATCGCCGCGCCGATGCCCATGCCCGCGCCGGTGACGAGCGCGAGCTTGCCCTCGAGCGGACGCGCGGCCCGCGCGCGCGTGTCGCGGAGGTCGACGCGGCTCATCGCGAGGCGGTCGCACGTGCGGCTTGTCGCAGGTGCCACTCCTCGCGGAAGAGGTCGAAGTGGATGTCCCGCCTCGGGTGCTCGCGGATGACGTCGCGGTCGATCACGATGCCCAGGCCCGGACCGCTCGGGAGGGCGAAGGCGCCGTCGACGACGTCCGGGTTTCCTGGCGCGGCGGCCCTGACGAACGGCTCGGCGAAGTCGTTGAAGTGCTCCAGCGTCTTGAAGTTCGGAGCGACCGCGGCGAAGTGCAGGCAGGCCGCGGTCGACACGGGCCCGCCGACGTTATGGGGCGCCACGAGGACGTAGTACGACTCGGCCCACGAGGCGATCTTGCGCGTCTCGAGGATGCCGCCCGACATGGTCAGGTCCGGCTGAACGATGTCCGCGGCCTGCAACTCGAAGAGCTCCCGGAACTCGTGCCGCGAGTGGATGCGTTCGCCGGTCGCGACCGGGACGTCGACCCTTCGCGCGACCTTCGCGAGCGCCTTCAGGTTTTCCGGCGGCACCGGCTCCTCGATCCAGCCGGGACGGAAGGGCGCCAGGTCCCTGGCGATGCCGATCGCGACGGCGGGGGTGAAGCGTCCGTGCATCTCGACGAACACCTCGGCGTCGGGACCCATCGCGTCGCGCACGGCCTCGACGAGCGCGACGGCGCGGCGGCGCTCCGCGGCCGGAAGTTCGTAGTACGCGTCGCCGAACGGGTCGAGCTTCACCGCGTCGTAGCCCTTCGCGCGCACGCGCTTCGCGGCCGCGTGGAACTCGTCCGGCGTGCGCTCGACCGTGTACCAGCCGTTCGCGTACGCGCGGATCCGGTCGCGCACGGGCCCGCCGAGGAGGCGGTACACCGGCTGTCCGAGGGCCTTGCCGACGACGTCCCAGCACGCCATCTCCACGACCGCGATCGCCGACATCGCGATCTGTCCCGCGCGCGCGTAGTCGTTGCGGTACATCCGGCGCACGAGATCCTCGATCGCGAACGGATCGCTCCCGAGGATGTGGTTCGGCGCGGCCTCCTGCAGGTAACCGAGGAGCGCGTCGGTGTGGTTGATCATGCGCACCTCGCCGACGCCCTCGAGGCCGTCGTCGGTGTGCACGACGACGTACGTGAGGTTGCGCCACGCGGCGCCGAGCACGAGCGTCTCGAGACGGGCGATCCTCATCCGCGGAGTCCCGTCGTGACGACGCCGCGGATGATGAAGCGCTGCGCCACGAAGAAGATGACGACGAGCGGCAGCACGTAGAGGACCACGCCGGCCATCGTCACCGTCTGCAGCGGGTTGCCGTGCGGGTCCGCATACGCCGTCGCGAGCTTCACCGCGAGCGTCGTGTTCGCGTCGTTCAGCAGCAGGATCGGATAGAGATAGTCGCCCCACACCCACGTGTAGGCGAAGATCAGCGCGGCCGCGAATGCGGGCCACGCGTTCGGCACGAAGATCTGCACGAACACCCGGAGCGGCCCGGCGCCGTCGACCTCGGCGGCGTCGGCAAGCTCGCGCGGGAAGCTCGCGAAGAACTGCCGGAACAGGAACACGAGCAGCGGGCTGGCGCCGAGCGCCCACAGGATCCACGGCCAGTAGGTGTTCGTGAGCTCGAGCTTCGCGAAGAGCACGAACTGCGGCACGAACAGGACGACGTTCGGCACCATCATCATCGCGAGCACGACCACGAAGAGCTGATCGCGGAGCGGCGCGCGGTGCCGGGCGAAGCCGTATCCCACGAGCGCGCTCGTGAGCACGACGATGACTGTGTAAGACGTTGCGAGCACGAGCGAGTTCGTCGCGAAGCGAGCGAAGTCCGCGAGCGTGATCGCGAGCTGGTAGTTCGCCCACTCCGGCGCGGACGGGAAGAGCCGCAGCGAGGAGAACTCCGACTGCTTCTTGACCGACGTGACGAGGACCCAGAACGTCGGGAGCGAGAACGCCGTCGCGGCGATGACGAGCGCCGGGTACCGCAGCGCGGCGGCTCTCACTGCGCCTCCTCGTAATGGACCCACCGCCGGCTGGAACGGACGATGACGAGCGTGAGCCCGAGCGTCACGAGGAACAGGAGCCACAGCAGCGCCGCGCCGTAGCCGAAGCGCTGTTGCACGAAGATCTCGTGATAGGCGTGGACGATGTAGAGGTAGTTGTCCTGCGGCGGCAGCGTCCCCGGTCCGCGGAGGATCCCCGGCGCGAGGAGGAGCGGCTGCTGGATGATCTGCAGCGACCAGATCATGCTCACGACGACCTGGAACAGGATCACCGGCGTCAGCAGCGGCAAGGTGATGTGGCGGAGGACGGCGAGCGATCCCGCGCCGTCGATCTGCGCCGCCTCCTTCAGCTCGGAGGGGATCCCCTGCAGGCCGGCGAGGAACACGACCATGCCGCCGCCGGTCAGCGCCCACACCGTGAACAGCACGAGCACCGTCGTGGGTTGCTCGACGATCCAGTTCATCGCGAATCCCGGATCGACGACGTTGACGATCGCGTTGAGCAGCCCACCGTTCGGATCGGTGAAGATCTTCCACACCCACGCGCCGGCCACGACCGGCACGACGTAGGGCAGGTAGAACAGCGTCCGGAAGAGTCCGCGGCCCCGGACCGGACCGTCGAGCAGGAGCGCGGTGCCGAGCTGCACCACGAGACCGAGTGCGACCGTCGCGCCGACGAAGACGAGCGTGCGCTGCAGCGAGAGGAGCGCGTCGCGATCCCCCGCCACGCGCGCGTAGTTGTCCAGGCCGACGACGCGGATGTAGTCGAGGTTCAGCCCGTCGTAGTTGGTGAAGGACATCGCCAACGCGAGGACGAGCGGGATCGCGCCGAGCGCGATGAAACCGACGAGCCACGGCGAGACGAACGCGTAGAAGGTCAGCGCGCGGCGCGTCCGGCGGCGGCGCCACCACGCCGGCCGCGCGACGGCTGGCCGCTCGAGCGCGCGCGTCGCTCCGACCATGTCCCGACCTCCGCGCCGGATGCTACTGGCCGACGATCCTTCGTCCGTCCGCGATGGCCGCGTTCACGTCCGCTTCGATGTTCGCGAGGAACTTGTCGAAGCTGATCTGCCCCTTCAGGGCGGGCTCGAGGTGCTTCTTCCACGCCGTCGAGAACGTCTCCTCGCCGAGGTACGGGTTGAACTGCAGCACCCCGTCGCTGTAGGGCAGCTCGGCGTTCAGCACCTTCGCGACCTGCTTCTGGAACGGCGTATCGGTCGGCATCTTCGCGTAGAGCGATTTGAGTCCGGGCACGCCCCAGCCGCTGCTCGCGCGGGCCACTGCCGGCGCGCCGCCCATGTACGTCTCGAACACCGCCCACGCCGCGTCCGGGTCCTTCGTCTGCGACGAGATGACCCAGCCGGTCGCCGTCATCGTCGGGTCGCGGCGCGTGCCGGACCACGTCGGCGCGGGCAGCATGACCGTCTTGCCCTTCGTCGTGTCGCTCTCGGCCATGGCGCTGAACCAGTAGCCGTACTGCAGGATCGCGATCTGTCCGTTGTTGAAGTCGGCGCCCATCCAGTTCGGGCTCGGGTCGACCGGCGTCTGGTGCAGCCCCTCCGCGGCGAGGTCGTACAGGTACCGGAAGACCTTCACCGCCTCCGGGTTGCCGGTGAGATTCGCCTTGGAGAAGTCCTCGCTGTACAGCGACTGGCCCTTCTCGGCGAGCATGTTCATCGCGCTGCGGTCGATCCACTGATCGTTGTTCGAGTGCACGTAGCCCCAGTACACGCGCTTGGCGCCGGCCTTCTTGTTCACCTTCGCGGCGAGATCGTGCAGCTCCTGATACGTGAGTGCCGCGGTGTCGCTCGGAACCTTCACGCCCGCGTCCTCGAACGCCTTCGTGTACGCGTAGAGGGTGAAGTCCGGCGACCAGTCCTTGACCATGCCGTAGAGGTCGCCCTTGCCGATCTGCTTGCCGTCCCACTTGTAGAAGTTGTTCGCCGGCGCGAGGTCGTCCGGCTTCAAGACCTTGCTCGCCGCGAAGTACGGTTGCAGGTTCTTGAGCATCTTCCGCGAGATGTACTGCGGGATGCCAGCGGCCTGCACCCGGAAGACGTCCGGCGGGTTGCCGGCGGCGTACATGGCGTACAGCCGCGTGAGGTCGTTCTCGACGACCTCGATCTTCAGCTTCGTCGCGTCCTGGATCGCCTTGACGTCCGCGTCGCCGAACTCGTGCGGGTCGGTCATCACGACGACCTTCCCGGAGCCGCCCTTTGGCGTCGTCGTGCCGGGCTGGCAGGCCGCGATGAGCGGCGCCGCGGCGAGGCCCGCCGCCAGCGCGCCGGTGCGCTTCAGCACCTCCCGCCGTCCGTACCGCGCTACGCGCCGAGCGGCCGTCATCCTCTCGCTCTCGTCCCGCGTCATGGCTCGTTCCTCCTTCTCGCGGCCCCCCAGGCGGCCGGCCAGGTGTCGTTTTCCTCGAATGTGACCGGTAACATACGCCTGTTTCGCCCGGCGTCAAGAGGGTCCGTCCACAGCCTGCGCCGGGCGGGGAGGCTGATCGCGGAGAATCGAGCCGTGCCGAGAGGCCGGCCACGCGGCGACGCGAGGCGCGCGACCATGCGCGACGTCGCGCGCCGGGCCGGCGTCTCGCACCAGACCGTCTCGCGCGTGATCAACGGGGAGGACACCGTCGCGCCGGCGACGCGCGACCGAGTGCGCCGCGCGATCCGCGAGCTCGAGTACGTCCCGAGCGCGATCGCGCGCAGCCTCTCCTCCGATCGGACGCACACCCTCGGCATGGTCACCACCGACATCTCGGATCACTTCTTCGCCGAGGCTGTCGTCGGCGCCGAGGCCGAGGCGCGCAAGCACGGACTCTTCCTCATCATCGGCACGGTCGAAGAAGCCGCGAGCGACGACGAGGGCGCGTACCTGCGGCTGATGCTCGAGCAGCGGATCGACGGGCTCGTCATCGCGCGCCCGCGGCGGCGCGTCGCCGGCGACGCGCTGCTCCGCCGCCTCACCGAGCGCGTGCCGGTCGTGGAGATCGCGTCGGACGTCGCGGTCCCGAGCGTCGAGGTCGTCGACGTCGACAACCGCCAGGGCGGGCTCGACGCGACGAACCTCCTGATCGAGCGCGGGCATCGCGCGATCGCGACGGTCACCGGTCCGCTTGACTGGCCGTCGGCGCAAGCGCGCCTCGAGGGCTACCGCGAGTCGTTGCGCCGCGCGAAGCTCGCCGAGACCGCGTCGCTGATCGCGAGCGGCAAGGACTGGGGACTGGAGAGCGGCGAGCACGGCGCGACGCGGCTGCTCGACGGCGGGAAGCGCTTCACCGCGGTGTTCGCGCAGAGCGACCTCCTCGCGCTCGGCGCGATCGCATGCCTGCGGCGGCGCGGGCTGCGCGTGCCGGAGGACGTCTCCGTGGTCGGATACGACGACATCCCCGTCGCCGCGTTCGTCGATCCGCCGCTCACGACGGTGCGGCAGCCGATGCGCGAGGTCGGCGCGCTCGCCGTGCGGCTCATCGTCGAGCGGACCGGGCGCGATCGCGCCGCCGCGCACCGCCACCTGTTGCGCGCGCCGGTGATCGAGCGCAAAAGCGTCGCGCCGCCGGCGGTGACGGCGCTGCGGGCCTAGTTGTCCAGCAGCCCCTTCGTGTTCTTCGGCAGATCGCCGTCCTGCTCGAGCTCGTCGTCGACGGGCATCTCGCCCGCCGCCTCATCCATCTTGATGACGAGGCTCACGCCGGTGTCGGTCTTCTCGACGTCGAGGACGGCGTCGTCGAGCGGCTCCGCGACGTCGCGGGAGACGAAGACCGGAATGCCCTCCTGCAGGCCGACCTCGTCGCCGCCCTCCGGTCCGGGCGCGAATGCGATGGCGAGGTTCGAGCCGTCGACGGAGGGCTCGGAGAAGATGCGCAACCCGTAGTTCTTCGGGACCGACGCTTCGGCGCGCGCCTCGTTGAGGATCTTCGCGGCCTCGCTCGAGAGCTTCAGCATGTGGTCCCTCCTCTTCCCGTATCGCCGTCGTCGCTGCATGGACGGTGCCGCGCGAATAGACTCGTGCGCCGGTCGTGAGCACGTTCGAACGCTCCTCTGGCTACAGCGCGATCGTGGTCGGCGTCACCGGCTTCCTCTACTCCGTCTCATTCGTGCTGAACCTGCGCGGATTCGCGAACCTCAGCGGGCTCGTCGCGTTCCTCCTGCTCGCCGGCGGGATCCTCTCGGTGCAAGTGCTCTCCGCGCTCTATCGGCGCACGCGCGACGTCGACGCCGGCTTCGCGCTCACCGCGCTGCTGTTCGGTTTCGGCGGCGCGCTCGCCGCCGCACTCCACGGCGGCTACGACCTCGCGAACGTGTTCCACCCGCCGGCATCGGCCGCGACCGATATCCCGAACGCGATCGATCCACGCGGGCTCGGGACGTTCGGCTTCGCCGGCATCGCGATCCTCACCTTCGCGCGGTTGATCCAGCGAGGCTCGATCGTCCGCACCGCCGTCGACCTCGCCGTCGGCGGCGTCCTGCCGCGCAGCCTCGCGATTCTCGGCTACGTCTCCGGCGCGCTCCTCGTCGTGATCTACCTCGGCCGGCTCATCGTGTTCGAGCCGAATTCGCCGCTCGTGCTGGCGCCGGCGGCGATCGAGGGCCTCATCGTGAATCCGGCGTTCTACATCTGGCTCGGCCTCGCGCTCGTTCGCGGCCGCCGCGCATAGACGCTTACAGCGTCAGGAGTCGATCGAAGAAGCTCTTGTACCGCCGGAGCGCGATGCGCAGGTCCTCGGTCGTCACATCCTCGCCGGCGGCCATGCGCCGTTCGAGCTCGGATCGCTCGCGCGCGAACGACGCGCCGAGCTCCCGGATCACGTCCTGCACGTTCGCGCCGGCCTGCTCGAGCGAGCGTCGCGGATCTTCGACGAAGAGCTCCTGCACGCGCGACCATTTCGTGCGGAACTCGCTGACGCGCTCCGGCGTGAATGGCCTGACCGACACGACGCCGGTCGGGATCTCCGAGATCGTCGCCGCGCGCCGTTGCGTCGCCTCGCGATCGCGGCGATCCTCCGCCGCGAGGTCCGCCTCGCGTTCGTGCTCGAGCTCCGTGCGCTCCGCGAGCGTCGCTCGCTCTTCGCCCTGATCCGCGACGGGCTGTCCATTCCCGCCGTCCCGCTCCGTCATCGCATTCCCCCCTTGATTCATCGGCGACAGCCTACGCTAGATGCGTGCGCATCCTCGCCGTCAGCGACGTCGTCGACGAGGCCATCTCCGCCTCGATGCAGCGCCGTGCCGGCAGCGTCGATCTCGTGATCGGCTGTGGCGATCTGCCCTACGAGTACCTCGATTTCGTGGCCACCTCCGTGGAGGCGCCGCTCCGCGCGGTGCACGGCAACCACGACGTGCCGCTCGACCAGATCGACGACCCGGCGATGCGCGTGTGGTGGGGCGGCATCGACCTGCACGGACGGGTCGTGGATCTGAACGGGGTGCTCATCGCCGGACTCGAGGGCTCACCCCGCTACAGCACGGGTCCGTTCCAGTACAGCGAGCTCGAGATGTGGTTGCAGATCCTGCGACTGCTGCCGTCGCTCCTGCTGAATCGGCTCCGTCGCGGACGCTTCCTCGACGTGCTCGTCACGCACGCGCCGCCGCGCGGCATCCACGACGAGAGCGACACGACGCACCGCGGCTTCGTCGCGCTGCGCTGGTTCCTGCGCGAGCTCCGTCCGCGCTTCCACCTCCACGGCCACACCCACGTGTACGACTCGCGCACGAGCACGACGACGCAGTTCGGCCTCACCACCGTCGTGAATGCGTACGGCGCGAAGACGATCGAGCTCTGATGCGCGAGGTCGCGCGGCTCGACTACGAACGCGCCCGCCGCAAGGCGTTCCGCCGCGGCCTGCTGTCGTGGTTCCTGCGGCAGGACAACGCGCTTCTCGCGTTCGACGAGGTCCGGGCCGGACTGCACGCCCAGGCGCAGCACGAGGGCGGCCTGCGCGCGGTGCCGCTCGACCAGATCGTCGGCAGCGTCGGGCGCTATCGCGACTTCGACCGCGCCTTCCTCCCGCGACAGCAGAAGACGCGCGATCGCTGGGAGAGCGTGGACCTCGCGCAGATCGCCGGCACGGAGCTGCCGCCGGTCGAGCTGTACCAGATCGGCGAGACCTACTTCGTGAAGGATGGCAACCATCGCGTGTCGGTCGCACGCGAGCGCGGGCAGCGGTTCATCGACGCGCACGTCGTCGAGGTGCAGGCGCCGGCGCCGATCACGAGCGTCGAGGACATCCTGGACTGGATCCGCAACCAGGAGGCGCTCGCGTTCTACGAGACGACGCGCCTTGCCGAGGCGCGCCCGGAGGCGCGGATCGAGCTCACGCTTCCTGGCCAGTACGCGAAGCTCCTCGAGCACATTCGCACGCACCAGTGGTACCTCGGCATCGAACGCAAGCGCGAGGTCACGTGGGCCGAGGCGGTCGGGAGTTGGTACGACCGCGTGTACCTGCCGACGGTCGAGGCGATCCGGCGAACCGGCGCGCTGGCGGACTTTCCGCACCGCACCGAGGCCGACCTGTACCTGTGGATCACCGAGCACCACTGGTTCCTGCACCAGCAGGCGATGCCCAGGGGCAGGGCGCTCGAGGAGATGATCACCGAGTACGCACAGGAGCACAGCGAGCGGCGCTCGCCGCTGCGACCGCTCATCGGGCGCCGCGCGACGCGATCGCCGAGGCCGTCCGACTGACGGGCGATCGCCGCTAGACGATCACGTCGCCTGGCGCGAGCCGGCGAGTATCTCCTGCGACGGCACGACGCCGAGTTGGCGGAACAGGCCGAGGAAGTCGAAGCTCACCCACGACTCGACGCTCTTGCCGTCCTCGTACCGGGTGATGGTGATGCCCTCGATCGTCGCGCGACGGTTCGTCGCCGGGATGCCCGGGAGGTCGCGCTGATGCGTTCCCGTCGCGCTCACGCGGGTCACGACCTTGTCGCGCTCGGCGATGACGTCCTCGAGCGTGAAATGCATGTCGGGGAACGCGTTGCGGTAGAGCGAGACGACCTGCCGTGTGCCGGCCGGACCCGGCACGGCGTTCGGATTGTTCGGATCGTGCGCCACGGCGTTGGGCGCGACGAGCTCGTCGATGACGGCGAGGTTGCCCTTGTTCCAGACCTCGTCGATGAATCGGCGCGCGACGGCCTTGTTGCGGGTCTCCTCCTCCGACGCGGGGTGCTCTTCCTTCCGTAGCCGGTCTGCCGCGCTGCGCCTGTCCATCGCGCCACCTCCATTTCGCTCGCCGGAGCGTGCTCATTCTGCTCCCGCACGCTGGAAACGGACGATTTTCCCCTGCCCGGGTTCACCCGACTTTCCGTTGCGTATCGAGTGGCATTGCGGATGCTTTGCGGCCAAGCGATGGACGAGCTCCAACTCGGACCGGACGACGAACTCCAGCGCGACGACTTCGCGCTCGAGGCGATCCTCGCGCTGCGCAAGGCGTGGACGAGGAAGCATCGCGGCTTCCGTTTCCGACTCGACAAGTGGGGCGAGGGGCCCTCCCGGATCCGCTTCAGCGATCTCGGCCTCGACATCAACGTTCAGTCGCGCTACCTCTCCGCGGTGTGCCCGGTCCACGGCCGCTTCCACGTGCTGTGGACCGGTCCGGCCATCGCGTCGCGACCGGATCGCATCGAATGTCCCGGCGATCGCGCCGTGCCCTGCGGTCAGGAGTGCGGCGTCGACTACGTGTACGAGCCCGCGAAGTCGTAGCTAAGCGCCCCTCAAATCTGCCGCCGCTTCACCATCACTGATTCCAGATGAGCGCCGGCGCGCCCTCCGGGCGCGCGCTCCCCTTGCGCTGCAGGATGACCTTGACGCTCGCGAGCGCGGGACCGTTGCGGCCCGAATCGAACACGAGCGCGTCGAAGCCCTGCGTGTTCGGCTTCGGCTCGAGCGTTCCCGCGAGCGCCGTCTCGCCGCCGTCGTACGTGAGCCATACGTGGTAGGCCTCGCCGGCGGGAGCGTCGGGAAGCCGTCCGACCATGGCGACGACGAACGGCAGGTCCGGCCGCACGTACACCTTTCCGTACGACGTCGATCCGCTCACCGGCGGCCGCAGCACGACCTTGCGTACCTGCGGTGAGTCCACGACCTCGAACACGATCTCTTGATAGCTGCCGAGCGCGACGAAGGCGCTGCGCTCGGCATCGACCGTGCGCGCGAGCTGCAGGTTCCAGGCGACGGAGATGACGAGCGCGACGGTCGCGACGATCCCGACGAGCGCAAGCAGCGGCACGCGCCTCTGCGCCGCGACCGCGTGGAGGAGGCGTGGCTTCGCTGCCGGATCGGGTCGCGCGCGCGAGCGGCGCGCGAGCACGTCAGGGAAGCGGTCGACGAGCCTCGCGTACTCGCTCACGGCGCGCTGGCACTCCAGGCAGTCCTTCAGGTGGTGATCGACGCGCGCGCGCTCGAGCGGGTCGAGTGCGCCGAGCGCGTACGCCTCGAGGTGCTCCTTGATCTCGTTGTGCTGCAGGTTCATTCGTCCACCAGCACCCGCAGCCGCGGCGTCGTGGTCCGCTCGTCGACGAGCGCGTGGCGAAGCTTCTGCATCCCAAGCCGGACACGCTTCTTCACCGTGCCGAGTGGCAGCGCGAGCGCGCGCGCGATCTCGGACTGGCTCATCGCGAAGAAGTACGAGAGCACGAGGACGCGCCGCTGCTCCGGTGGGAGGGTCGCGAGTGCGGCGGCGAGCCGTCGCTCGGCATCGCGCGCCAGCGCGGTCGTCTCGACGTCGTCGACGTCCGTCGCCTCAAACAGCGCGTCGATCGCGTCGGCGGCGGCGACGACGCGTTCGCGGCCACGGCGTGCGGCGGCCGCGCCGATGTGGTGGCGGGCGATCGCGTGCAGCCACGTCGCGAAGCGCGCGCGACCCGGATCGAATTGCCGCGCGTTGCGCCACACCCGCAGGAAGATCTCCTGGACCGCGTCGTCGGCCGCGTCCGTCCCGAGGACGTGGGCGGCCCAGGCGTGGAGGTGTGGGGCGAAGCGGTCGTAGAGGCGACCGAACGCGTCGACGTCGCGGGCTGTGACGCGCGCGGCGAGGATCTCGTCGGAAACGTCCCCGTACACGAGCGTAGAGATGGTAGGCGCGCTTGCGCGTTAGGAGCCCGTCATCG
>DASQXO010000090.1:0-4040 GCA_035639655.1 Candidatus Dormiibacterota bacterium | reverse complement strand
CAGCTCGAGGTCGCTGCCGCCGTCGCGGCCGGCGAGGAGACGCCGCCGGCACCCGCGCCGGAGCCCGTCGCCGCACCCGCGCCCGAGCCCGTCGCGGTCGGTGTGGCGTCGCGCGGGGTGCCGGCCGGAACCAGCGTGAATCCGGAGACACCGGGCATCGCCGAACCGGCCGCCGAAAAGCCGGCCGCGGCGAAGACGACGCGACGCACGACGACGACGACGCGACGAACGACGACCAACAAGAAGGCTGAAGAATGATCGTGAAGATCGACCCCGAGGACGTGAAGCGCCTGCGCGACGAGACCGGCGCCGGCGTGATGGACTGTAAGCGCGCGCTCGAGCAGGCGAAGAACGACCTGGAAAAGGCGAAGGCGATCCTGCGCGAGCAGGGGTTCGACCAGGCGGCGAAGAAGGCCGGCCGCGCCACGAACCAGGGCGTCGTCGAGGCGTACGTGCACGCGAGCAAGCAGGGCGCGCTCGTCGAGCTCAACTGCGAGACGGACTTCGTCGCGCGAAACGACGCCTTCCGCAAGCTCGCGCGCGAGGTCGCGATGCAGGTCGCCGGCATGGGCACCGAGAGCGTCGACGCGCTCCTCGAGCAGCCGTACATCCGCGACCAGTCGAAGACGATCCGCGAGCTCGTCACCGAGGTCGCCGCGAAGACCGGCGAGAACGTCCAGATCGGCCGCATCGCGTTCTTCAAGATCGGGGGCTGATCGGCCATCGAACCGAAGTACCGCCGCATCCTGCTGAAGCTCAGCGGCGAAGCGATGCTGGGCGATCAGGCCTACGGCATCTCGCCGACGTACACGCGGTACATGGCCGGCGAGATCAAGAAGCTGCATGACCGCGGCATCGAGGTCGCGGTCGTCGTCGGTGGCGGGAACTTCATCCGCGGCGCGGACACCGCGGCGCACGGCATCGCCGAGACGACGGCGCACTACATGGGCATGCTCGCGACCGTCATCAACGCCCTCGCGCTGCAGGCCGCGCTCGAGGCGCAGGAGGTCCCCACCCGAGTGCAGACCGCGATCCAGATGGAGCAGGTCGCCGAGCCGTACATCCGCCGCCGCGCGATCCGCCACCTCGAGAAGGGCCGCGTCGTCATCATGGCTGCCGGAACGGGCAACCCGTTCTTCACCACCGACACCGCGGCGGCACTGCGCGCGGCGGAGATCGACGCGGACGTCATCCTCATGGCGAAGCACGGCGTCGACGGCGTGTACTCGGCCGATCCGAAGCTGGACAAGAGCGCGCGGAAGTACGACGAGCTGACCTACGGCGACGTGCTGAACCGCAACCTGCGCGTCATCGACGCCACCGCCGCGGCGCATGCGAACGAGCGGCGCATCCCTGCGATCGTGTTCGACCTGAACGAGCCGGACGCGCTCGTGCGCGCGGTGCAGGGCGAGCGCGTCGGCACGCTGGTGCACAGTGGCTAGCCCGGTCGCGCTCGGCGACGTCCTCGCGCAGACCGAGCAGCGCATGAAGAAGGCGATCGACGCGCTCCGCCGCGAGCTCGCCACGGTCCGCACTGGGCGCGCCGCGCCGGCGCTCGTCGAGCAGCTTCCGGTCGAGGCGTATGGCGTGCCGACGCCGCTCATCCAGCTTGCGGCCATCAGCGCGCCGGAGCCGCGGCTGCTCGTGATCCAGCCATGGGACAAGAGTCTGCTCAAGGCGGTGGAGAAGGCCATCCTCGCCAGCGACCTGGGGATCACGCCCTCGAACGACGGGACGCTCATCCGCGTGGCCATGCCGCCGCTGTCGGAGGAGCGCCGCCGCGACCTCGTGAAAGTCGTGCACAAGAAGGTCGAGGACGCGCGCGTCGAGATCCGCACGCACCGACGCCACGCGGCGGACGATCTCCACAAGAAGGAGAAGGACGCGGGCGTGTCGGCCGACGAGATGAAGCGGATCCTCGGCGAGCTCCAGAAGCTGCACGACCGCTACATCCTGCACGCGGAAGAGGTCGGTCAGGCGAAGGAGCGCGAGATCCTCGAGCGGTGACCGCCGCGGTCCCGCAGCACGTCGCGATCATCATGGACGGTAACCGGCGCTGGGCGCGCGCGCGTCACCTGCCCGCGATCGCGGGGCACCGCGCCGGCGTGGAGACGCTCCGGCGGGTCCTGCGCGCGGCGCGGGCGCGGGGCATCCGATACGTCACGGCATACGCGTTCTCCAGCGAGAACTGGCAGCGCGCGGACGAGGAGGTGCGCGGCCTCATGCGTTTGCTCGAAGACGTCGTCACCTCGGAGGTCCCCGACCTCGTACGCGACGGCGTGCGGCTTCGCGTCATCGGCCGACTGTGGGAGCTTCCGGAGGGACTCCAGCGCGCCATCGCGAGCGCCGTCGAGCGCACCGCGCCCGGAACGGCGAACACGCTGACGATCGCGTTCAACTACGGCGGCCGCAAGGAGATCGTCGATGCCGCACGCGAGCTCGTGCGGCGCGGCGTGGCCGTGGACGACATCGACGAGGACGCGTTCGCCGCGGTGCTGTACACGACGGGGCTGCCCGATCCGGAGCTCCTCATCCGCACCGGCGGCGAGACGCGCGTGAGCAACTTCCTGCTGTGGCAGGTCGCGTACGCGGAGTTCCACGCCACGAACGTGCTGTGGCCCGACTTCGCTGAAGCCGACTTGGACAAGGCCCTCGCCGACTTCGCTGCTCGTGATCGAAAGTTCGGAAGATGAAGCATCGGCTCGGAATCTCTTCTCATGCCTAGCGTTGTCGCGGTGCGCGATTCCTCTTCGCTCCGGCGACGCGTGCCGACCGCCATGGTCTACGGCGCCGTCGTGCTCGCGTCGATCCACTTCGGCGAGATGTACTTCCTCCTGGCCGTCGTCGCCGGCGCGATCCTCGCGTACTACGAGCTGTGGCGCCTGTTCGCCCGGGCGGACTACGCGCCTTCGCTCGGCGGCGGTCTCGTCCTCGTCCTCACCTTCTTGCTGATCCACTACTTCTGGAGCCAGGTGCGCCTGCAGGGCCTCGACGCGAGCTTCGAGGCGGGCCTGTTCTTCGCGATCGTCGCCGGCAGTGCGGTCGCACTCGCGATCATCGTCGGGGGGGTGCTCGCGCTCGCGCGCGCGGACCTGCGCGCGGGACTGCTCTCCTCATCCATCACGATCCTCGGCGCGCTGTACTGCGGCTGGATGCTCGGGTACCTCATCGAGCTCGCCTCGTTCGGGATCATCGTCGGAAGCCACGCCGGCCTCGATCCGACGTCGGTGGCCGGATATATGGTCGACCGCTCCGGCGTGTTCCTCGCGATCCTCCCGACCTGGGGCTCCGACGTCGCCGCGTACGCCGTCGGCAGCGCGATCGGCCGTCATCGGTTCCTCTCGCGCGTCAGTCCGGGGAAGACCGTCGAGGGCATCGTCGGCGGCCTCGCCGGCGCGGTCCTCGTCGGATTCCTGTTCGTGTCGTTGCCGATCGAGGATTACGAGTTCCCGTGGTGGGCCGGCGTCTTCGCCGGCGTCCTCGTCGGCGTCGCCGCGCCCCTCGGCGACCTCGTCGAGTCGGCGATCAAGCGCGCCGCCGGGGCGAAGGATTCGGGGGGCATGCTGCCGGGGCACGGCGGCATGCTCGACCGGCTCGACAGCCTGATCTTCGTCGCGCCCGTCGTGTCGCTGTTCTTCGAGATCGCGCTCCGCTTCAGCTAGAGCGCCGCGGCACGCATCCGGCCGACGAGTCGCTCGAACTCGTCGCGCTCGGCGACCGCGGCCGTGAACCCGAGCTCGAGGCTCGCGAGCTCGCGCATCAGCGCGCGGAGCCGCGCCTCTTCGGCGATCTCGCGGCGCAGCGCGTCGCGCCGCTCGGCCGCCGCGGCCGCCGACGCGGCGACGACGGCGTGCCGGCGGCGGAGCTCGCCCAACGCCTCGCGCTCGGCGCGCAGCGTGCCGTCGAGGTCGCGCACGTGCGTCGCGGCCTCGGCCGACGCGGCCTCCGCCGCGACGACGCCGCGCGCCGTGCGCGCATCCTCGTCCTCCATCAAGCGATCGAGGAGCGTGAAGCGCCGGTGCGCCGCGTGGAGGCGGGTG
>DASQXO010000089.1:0-14237 GCA_035639655.1 Candidatus Dormiibacterota bacterium | reverse complement strand
TCCTCTCCCAAAGGAGGGATGCGCATGGACATCGGAACCTTTCTCCTGATGCTCGCGGTCTCTTACGCACTCGGCGTTCTCTGGTACGACCTGCTGCCGGGTAGGCTCCCGATGGCGGTGTGGCGCGTCGCCGGATACCCCTTCCTGGGTATCTTCGTGGTGAACATGTTCCTGCCGCACTTCTCGGCTGATCCGAAGTTCGGTGGCCTGGGTCTCATCAGCACCTTCGTGGGCTCCCTCATCGCCGTGATCGTCGACTGGATCATCACCTCTGCGCGCCAGCCGGCGATCGTCCGCACGATCGAGTCGCACGTCGACGCCGGCGGCGTCCGCCGCACGGCGTAGCCGTCGCACCTCGCCCAGCCCGGTCCTCGCACCTCTGCTCCCCCGGGCTGGGCGCGCGAATCACCCGTGCGTCGCGAGGACCTCCTGCAGCCTTCCGAGTCCGGGCTCGTTCGCGATCGGCGTCCATCCCTCCGGCGCCGCGACGTTCCCGCGATTGGCCCAGTACACGTCCATACCGATGCGCATCGCTCCCCCGACGTCGTGCGCGGATCCGGCCACGAAGAGCACGCGCGACGGCGCGAGCTCGAGGCGCTCGAGCGCCGCGAGGTACGGCTTCGGATCGGGTTTGTACGCGCCCGCCTCTTCCGCCGTCATGACGAGATCGAATCGCGCGCCGACGCCCGACGCGGCGAGCGTCCCGAGGCGACGCGAGCAGTTCGTGACGATGAATCGCCGGTACGCCTCGAGCCTCGGCATGATCTCCGGCACGTCGGGCCACGGCTTCGC
Organism: Candidatus Dormiibacterota bacterium; assembly: GCA_035639655.1. Taxonomy (GTDB): domain Bacteria; phylum Chloroflexota; class Limnocylindria; order P2-11E; family CF-107; genus CF-107. The sequence continues at coordinate 13,445 of DASQXO010000089.1, read as the reverse complement.
CTCGCCCCATCGTGCGAGGAGCTCGTCGGCGCGATCGCGCTCCAGCCCGACCTCACGCGCGGCGTCACGCACGATCTCCTCGAACGGGCCGTACGTCGCGCCGCGCAGCAGCGACTGCGACGCCGCGTGCCAGCGCATGCCGAGCGCATCGTCGCCCGCGACGCGCTTCCAGAGCGACCACGTGTCGAGCAGCGCGGTGAGGAGATCGAAGCCGATCGCGTCATAGCGCGGCATGTCGTCAGCCTAGACTCGCCGAACGATGCAGTTCGCGCTCTCGCTGGGGATGTACTTCGGCGGCTGCCTCATGCTGCTCGGCGTGCTGTCGGCGTGCACGATCATCGGTTTGCAGCTCGGGACGCAGCTCATCTCGGTCGGCCTGCTCATGATCATCGCGTTCGCGATCGCCCGGCATCTCATGCGCGAGGCGCCCTGAATCGACGCCGCCGCGACGTTACTCTCTAGACCCATGGCCAAATTCGTCGTCGAGGGCGGCGCGCGCCTGTCCGGCGAGGTCACCCCCGCAGGCAACAAGAACGCCGCGCTGCCGCTCATCGCCGCCGCGCTCCTCACCGATGAGCCGGTGACGCTGCAGAACCTTCCCGCGATCCGCGACGTCGAGGTGATGCTCGACATCGCCGCGAAGCTCGGCGCGAAGGTCGAGAGAGCGGACCAGGCGGTCACGATCTCCGGCAGCCTCAGCACCTCGGCGCTCGATCCGCAGCGGGCGGGCGAGATCCGGGCGTCACTCCTCTTCGCCGGTCCGGTGCTCGCGCGCTGCGGCAAGGTGTCGGTGCCGCGCCCGGGCGGCGACATCATCGGACGCCGGCGGGTGGACACGCACTTCCTCGCGCTCGAGGCGCTCGGCGCCGAGCTCTCGACCGAGCCGCGCGAGTACCGCCTCGTAGCGAAGAAGCTCGCCTCCGCCGACGTCGTGCTCGACGAGGCCTCGGTGACGGCGACGGAGAGCGCGCTCATGTGCGCCGCGCTCATCCCCGGGCGGACCGTCATCCACAACGCGGCGAGCGAGCCGCACGTGCAGGAGCTCGCGCGGTTCCTCGGCGCGATGGGCGCCCGCATCGACGGCATCGGCACGAACACGGTCGCGATCGAAGGGAAGGCGACGCTGCACGGCGCGTCGCATCGCATCTCGAGCGATCACATGGAGGTCGGATCGTTCATCGGCCTCGCCGCTGTGACGAAGAGCGAGCTGATCATCAAGGACGCCATGCCGGAACACCTGCGCATGACGCGGCTCGTCTTCGAGCGACTCGGCGTGCGCACGCAGGTCGAGGGCGGCGATCTCCGCGTGCTGCGGCAGGATCGGTACGCGATCGAGCCGGACATCGGCGGCGCCGTGCCGGAGATCAAGCCGCAGCCCTGGCCCGGATTCCCGACCGACCTCACGAGCATCGCGACGGTGGTCGCGACACAGTCGGAGGGGATCGTCCTCGTCCACGAGTGGATGTTCGAGGGCCGGCTCTACTTCGTGGACGTGCTCTCGCGCGAGATGGGTGCGCGGATCGTGCTCTGCGACCCGCATCGCGCCGTGGTCATGGGCCCATCGCAGCTGTACGGCGCGGAGCTCCGCAGCCCCGACATCCGCGCCGGCATGGCGCTCCTCGCCGCCGCGCTCTGCGCCAAGGGCACGAGCGTGATCAACAACATCGAGCAGATCGACCGCGGCTACGAGCGCCTCGACGAGCGGCTCCGCGGCCTCGGGGCGAAGATCGAGAGACAGGGGTAGGGGCCCCTGTGCGCGAAGCGCAGTGACCTCGAATGTCACGCACCTCGAGTGCGCGCGCTGCGGCGCACGCGCCGACGCGCGACGGATCCAGCAGGTGTGCACGGTGTGCGGCGGTCCGTACCTCGTGCGCTACGACCTCGATAGCGTGCGGCGCGCCGTCCCGAAGGCCGTGCTGTACGCGCGGCAGCCGACGCTCTGGCGTTACCGCGAGCTGCTTCCGCTCGAATCCCCCGACGACATCGTGACCCTCGGCGAGAGCGCGACACCGCTCGTCGAGGCGCCCACGCTCGGCGCGCAGATCGGCCTGCACAAGCTGTTCATCAAGGACGAGGGCCTCCTGCCGACGGGCACGTTCAAGGCGCGCGGCGCCGCGGTGGGCGTGTCGCGGGCGCGGGAGCTCGAGGTTACCGCGATCGCGCTGCCGACCGCGGGCAACGCCGGCGCGGCGTGGGCGGCATACGGCGCGCGCGCCGGCATCGGCGTCGTCGTCGCGATGCCGAGCGAGACGCCGGAGGTGATCCGCCGCGAGACCGCGAGCTACGGCGCGCGCGTGTTCCTCGTCGACGGTTCGATCGCCGACGCGGCGAAGGTCGTCGCGCAGGCGGTGTCGGAGTACGGCTGGTACGACGCGTCGACGCTGCGCGAGCCCTATCGCATCGAGGGCAAGAAGACGATGGGGTTCGAGCTCGCGGAGCAGCTCGGCTGGCGGGTGCCGGACGTCGTGGTCTATCCGACCGGCGGCGGCGTCGGTCTCATCGGGATGTGGAAGGCGTTCAGCGAGCTCGCGGCGATCGGTTGGATCGAGGCGAAGCTGCCGCGCTTCGTCGCGGTGCAGAGCACCGGCTGCGCGCCGATCGTGAAGGCCTTCGACGAGGGCAAGGACGAGTCGGAGGCGTGGCCCGCTCCGCGCACGATCGCCGCGGGTCTGCGCGTGCCGAAGGCGTTCGGCGACTTCCTCGTGCTGCGCGCGCTCCGCGAGTCGAAGGGCATCGCCGTCGCCGTCGACGACGACGCGATCCGCGAGGTGATCGGTCTCGTCGGCTCATGCGAGGGGGTGATCGCCTGTCCCGAGGGCGCGGCCGCGGTCGCCGCGGCGTACCGCCTCCGGCAGCAGGGCTGGCTCGACGAGCACGACGAGGTGGTCATCTTCAACACCGGCAGCGGCTTGAAGTACGCCGACGTCCTGCCCGGTGAGCCGACGCCACTCGCGTCGGGAAGCAAGATCCCGCGCGCGGCCGCGTCGACCGAAGAGCCGTTCTCGTTCGAGCGCGCGTTCCAGATCCGCGCCGGAGAGGTCCGCCTAAACTGACGGCCGTGGTGGCCGCCCCTCGACCGCGAGGTGTGCTCGGCGGGTCCATCCTCATCGCCGTCGGCGCGACGTACCTCCTCCTCGCGCTCGGCTTCCAGCACGCCGGCTCGGTCCTCTTCGTCGCGCTCGGCCTCGCGTTCCTCGCCGCGTACGTCGTCGGGCCGCGTCCGTACGTGTACCTCGTCCCGGCCGCGATGCTCCTCGGCTTCGGGCTCGGCCTCTACATCCCCGAGGTCGTGCGCCTGCCCGGTCAGCTCGCCTCGCTCGTGTTCTTCGCGCTCCTCGGCGCGGGCACGCTCGCGGTGTTCATCGTGTCGCCCGAGCGGCGCTGGCCGCTCGTTCCCGCGGCGGTCCTCGGCATCGTTGCGGTCATCGTGTCGGTCACGGGGGCCGACATCATTCCCGCGGCCGCGCCGTCCTACCTCGTGCCGCTCGTGCTGATCGGCGTCGGCGCGTACCTCTTGCGCGAGCCCGCCGAGCGGTGACGGCCTCCTAAACTCACCTCGTGCGCTACGCCGAAGACATCCTGCAGCTCGTCGGAAACACCCCGATGCTCCGCCTCGGGCGCATCGGCCGCGACGTGCGCCCGCTCATCCTGGCGAAGGTCGAGACCGCGAATCCCGGCAACTCGGTGAAGGATCGCATCGGAATCGCGATGATCGAGGACGCCGAGCGGCGCGGCGCGCTCAAGCCGGGCGGCACGCTCGTCGAACCGACGAGCGGCAACACCGGAGTCGGGCTCGCGATGGCCGCCGCGATCAAGGGCTACCGCCTCATCTGCACGATGCCGGACAAGATGAGCCAGGAGAAGCGCGATCTCCTCCGCGCCTACGGTGCGGAAGTCGTCATCTGCCCGACGGCGGTCCCGCCCGAATCGCCGGAGTCGTACTACCGCGTCGCCGATCGCCTCGCGCGCGAGATTCCCAACGCCTTCCAGCCGAACCAGTACTACAACCCGATGAACCCGGAGGCGCACTACCGCACCACCGGACCGGAGATCTGGGAGCAGACCGAGGGCCGCATCACGCACTTCGTCTGCGGCGTCGGTACCGGCGGCACCGTGAGCGGCGCTGGGCGGTATTTGCGGGAGCGGAACCGCGAGCTCGTCATCGTCGGCGCGGACCCCGAGGGCTCGATCTACACCGGCGACATCCATCCGTACAAGGTCGAGGGCATCGGCGAGGACTTCTATCCGGGCACCTTCGACGCGACGATGGTCGACCGCTGGGTCCGCGTCTCCGATCGCGACTCGCTCCTCACCGCGAGACAGCTCACGCGCGAGGAGGGCTTGCTCGTCGGCGGATCCGCCGGGACGGCGGTCTTCGCCGCGCTCGCCGTCGCGCGCGAGCTCGACGACGACGCTGTCATCGTCGTGCTGATCCCCGATTCGGGGCGCTCGTACCTCTCCAAGATCTACAACGACGAGTGGATGCGGCAGAACGGCTTCCTCGAACGGTTCCCCGTGCACGCGCGCGTGTTCGACGTGATCCGTGGCCGCGAGACCGCGACGCCGGAGCTCGTCGTCGTCTCGAAGGCGGAAAGCGTGCGCGCCGCGATCGACCTCATGCAGCGCTACGGCATCTCGCAGATCCCGGTGACCTCGGACGGGCGGGCGCGGACGGTCTCGGAGATCGTCGGCAGCGTACAGGAGCGCACCATGCTCGATCGTGTCTTCCGCGAGCCCGCGCTCGTCGACGAGCGCGTCGAGCGCGTGATGGAGCCGCCGTTCCCGGTGGTGCAGGCGAGCGAGGACGTCGAGCGCCTCTACACCGAGCTCTCCGGCGGCGCCCCGGCGCTCCTCGCCGTGCGCGACGAGACGCCGGTCGCGGTGATCACCAAGGCCGACCTCCTGGAGTTCGTCGCACACCAGCGTCGCGCGCGCTGAGGCCCATGCGCGTCCTCACGCTCAACGTGTGGGGCCGAAACGAACCGTGGGAGAAGCGACGCGCGGCGCTGCGCGACGGGTTCCGCGCGCTCGCGCCCGATCTCGTCGCGCTGCAGGAGCTCATCGCGGCGGACGGCTATGACGAGGCCGCCGATCTCCTCGGCGCGGACTTTCACGTCGCGCACGCGAAGAGGCGAGAGAACGGGAGCGGGATCACGCTCGCGAGCCGCTTCCCGATCCGCGCGACGCACGAGCTCGATCTCGGGGTCACGCCACGAGTCGGCTCCTTTCCCGCAGCGGCGCTCATCGCCGAGATCGACGCGCCCGCACCGTTCGGTCCGGTGCTCTTCGTGAATCACCTACCGTCGTGGGAGCTCGCGTTCGAGCGCGAGCGCGAGCTGCAAGCGGCTGCGGCGGCCCGTGCGATCGAGGCGCTCGTGCGCGATCGCGGGCCCCACGTCGTCGTCTCCGGCGACCTCGACGCGGATCCGACCGCGTCGTCGATCCGCTTCTGGACAGGACGGACCAGCCTCGACGGGATGAGCGTGTGCTACCGCGACGCGTGGGAGAGCGCCCATCCCGATGAGCCCGGACACACGTTCACGAGACGCAACGCGAACATGCGTGATTGGGATTGGCCGTTCGGGCGGATCGATTACGTCTTCGTCCGCTGCGGCCTGCACGGCGGACCGACGCTGCGCATCGATCGCTGCGCGCTCGCGTTCGACGCGCCGATCGGCGGCGTGTACGCGAGCGACCACTTCGGCGTCGTCGCGGACCTCAGCGTCCCGGCGAGCGACAGACGCGCGGGTTGATGATCTCGATAGGCAGGGACGCCATCGTGTGCGCTACGACGGCGGCCGTGGGAACCATGCCGGCACGCGAGCGCGATAGGCCTCGTACTCCGCGCCGAACCGCGTGCGCAGCGTCGGCTCCTCGTAGAGGCGCACGAACAGGACGCACGCGGCGGCGACGATGACGGCGTAGGCGAGGAGCGCCGGCGAGAACGCGAGCGACTCGCCGACGAGGATCGTCAGCAGCGCGAGGTAGATCGGATTGCGCACCCACCGGTACGGACCCCAGACCACGAGACGGCGCGGCGCGTCGATCGGCGCGGGCGAGCCGCGGCCGATGAACGCGAAGCCGAAGAACGACCACAGCAGGACGACTGCGCCGCCGGCGATGAGGAGATAACCGACCGCCGGCGCGATCGGCGCGAGCGTCGACCCGCGCAGCAACAGCCACGGGATCAGGACGATCACGCTGCCGGGCGCCACGATGAGGAAGACGAGGCTCCGCAGGAACGGACCGACGAGCGTCGCGTTCACGCCGGGGAGCGGATCGCGATGAAGCGCGAGGACACGCCGGCGGCGCTCGCGACGTCGTGCGAGACGCCCCGCGGGATGAACACGAACGCTCCCGGTCCGGCGCGGATCGTGTCGCCGCCGACGATCACCTCGAGCTCGCCGACCGCGACGTAGAGCGCCTCGTCCACGTCGTCGTGCACGTGCGGAGGGAGCGGGGCGCGCCAGAGCACATCCGCGTACTCGGTGACGGCGTACGCGCCGCCGGTGTCGCGCCCTTCGGCGAGGATGCGCCGCTCGACGGGAGCGTCGGCGATGACCGCATGGAAGGGACCGGGGGCGCGCCGCGCCTCGCGCACGCCGTAGCGCTCGGCGGCGGCGCCGATCTCCTGTGGCGTCGCTCCGCTCTCGCGAAGCCGCTCGCGCTCGACGAACCAGCGCTCGATCGTGGGCGGTGAGAAGAGGTGGAACCAGCGCGAGCCGGCCGTGCCGGTCATGTCGTGGGCGACGCCGGGCGGGATGAATACGAACGAGCCCGCCGGCGCGCGGAGCTCACGATCGCCGGCGAGGATCAGTCGCTCGCCGGTCGCGACGTACTCCGCTTCTCCGGCGTCGACGTGCAGATGCGGGTCGCCGAGCGTGACGCCGCGGGAGATCGAGTCGAGCGCGAAGTACGCGCCGCGCGTCTGCTCGCCGGTGGCGAGGATGCGGAACGGGCCGAGCCGTCCCTCATCGGGACCGACGACGCGGACGGTCGCGCGTGCGCTCGTCGCCATGCGTTTCGCCCCTACACTCGCGGTCGTGACTCTCGCGCGCAAGCGAACGTATGGCTTCGACACGCTCGCGATCCACGCGGGGCAGGAGCCCGACCCGGCGACCGGCGCCGTGACGGTCCCGATCTACGCCACGAGCACGTACGCGCAGGAAGCCATCGGAAAACACAAGGGCTACGAGTACAGCCGCACCCAGAATCCCACGCGGACCGCGCTCGAGACCTGCCTCGCGGCGCTCGAGGGCGGCGCCTGGGCCCTCGCGTTCGCTTCCGGCATGGCGGCGAGCGACGCGATCGCGCACCTGCTCTCGACGGGTGATCACGTCGTCCTGGCTGACGACGTGTACGGCGGCACGTACCGCCTCTTCGCGCGCGTCTTCGACCGCGCCGGGATCGCGCTCACGCCCGTCGATATGACCGACCCGGAGAACGTCCGCCGGGCGATGACGCCGCGGACGAAGCTCGTGTGGATCGAGACGCCGTCCAACCCGATGCTAAAGGTCGTCGACCTCAAGCGCGTCGCGGCGATCGCGCACGAGGGCGGTGCGCTCGCCGTCGTCGACAACACCTTCGCGACGCCGTACCTGCAGCGACCCCTCGCGCTCGGTGCCGACCTCGTGCTGCACTCGACGACGAAGTACATCGGCGGCCACTCCGACGTCGTCGGCGGAGCGATCGCCGGCAGCGATGCGCAGCTCAAGGAACGGCTCGCGTTCATCCAGAACGCCGCCGGCGGCGTGCCCGGCGCGTTCGATGCGTGGCTCGTGCTGCGCGGCGCGAAGACGCTCGGGGTGCGGATGGAGCGGCACTCACGGAACGCGACCGCGATCGCGGAGTGGCTCGTCGCCGATCCGCGCGTCGCGTGCGTGCATTACCCCGGCCTCCGATCGCATCCCCAGGCGGACCTCGCCGCGACGCAGATGCGCCTTCCCGGCGGGATGCTGTCGTTCGAGGTGAAGACCGGCGAGATGGGGGCGGTCCGCGCGGTGTCGCAGACGAAGCTGTTCGCGCTCGCCGAGTCGCTCGGCGGCGTCGAGTCGCTCGTCGAGGTGCCGCTCGCGATGACGCACGCGAGCGTTCGCGGCACGCCGCTCGCGCCGCCGGCCGGGCTCATCCGCCTCTCCGTCGGGATCGAGGATCCCGAAGACCTGATCGCTGACCTGGATCAGGCGCTCGGCTAGGAGCGGTACTCCTTCTTGCCGGCGCGGAGCGCCGCCATCGTGCGCTTCACCCGTTCGGCGCGCGTCTCCTCGCGTTTGGCGGCGGCGATCCAGCTCGCGTACTCGCGCCGGTGGCTCAGCGCGAGGCCGTCGAAGAACGCCTTCGCCGCGCGATCCTTCGCCAACTCCTGACCGAGGTCCGGTGGCACCGGAACGGTGCGCGCGGCGGTATCGAGCGCGATGCGCACGGTCAGCCGCTTGCCGGGCTCGATCCGCGCCGACTCGCGCACCTCGCGTCGCGCGGGGACGTAGTACTTGCCGCCGTAAACGGCGATCGTCGTCGGATAGCTGTATCCGTTGATCGTCACTATCACCGGCACCCGCGTCTTGTCCTCGGAGAGCGAGCGCAGCACGCGCTCGGGGACCTCGATGAGCAGAACATTTCCTTCGGTCGTCGCCTGCGGCGTCGTCGTGAAGGAGGCCTCCGGCACGACGGGATACTAGGACGGTGAACGTCGCGATCGCCTTCGGGGCGGGGCTGCTCTCGTTCCTCTCGCCGTGCGTGCTTCCGCTCGTCCCCGCGTTCCTCGCTGACCTCACCGGCGCGGCGTCTCGCGGCGAGCGCGTCGAGCGATCGCGCGCGCTCGTCCACGCGAGCGCGTTCGTGCTCGGCTTCTCAGCCGTCTTCACCGCGCTCTGGATCGCGATCGCGCTGTTCGCGGCCATCGCGGGCGACCTCATCCTGTGGGCCCAGCGCGTCGGCGGCGTGCTCCTCATCGTGCTCGGGCTGCACCTCGCCGGTGTCATCACAATCCCGTTCCTCGCCATGACGCGGCAGCGCGCCGTCGGCGGCGTCCCGGGATCGGTGTGGCGCTCCTTCGGCGTCGGCGTCTCGTTCGGCGCGGGCTGGACGCCGTGCGTCGGTCCGTACCTCGCCGCGATCCTCGCGCTGCTCCTCTCGACCACCGATCTCGCGGCCGGGAGTGCGCTGCTGTTCGCGTACGCACTCGGCCTCGGCGTCCCGTTCCTCGTCGCGGCGATCGCGCTCGATCGCTCGCGCGGACTGCTGCGCGCGTTGCAGCGGCGCGGCCGTGCGATCGAGATCGCCGGTGGTACGCTCGTCGTGGCGATGGGCGTGGTCCTCGTGTCCGGGCGTTTCACCCAGCTCGCCGGACTCCTCAACTTCTACTCGTTCACCGTGCCGTGACCGGCGTGGAGGCGGAGCGCGAGCAGCGCATCGCCGACGGACAGGTCGACGCGGGCAAGCTGCCGCGCCTGCTCACCGGCGTCATCGTCACCGCGGTCATCGCCGGCTCGATATGGGCGCTCTCGGGGGCGGCGCTGCCGTTCCAGCCGGCGCCGCCGCCGCCGGTGCCGACGAAGGTGGCCCTGGTGCGCACGAACCTGCCCGACGACATCGGCAAGTCCACCGGGCGGGAGGGCGCGCCGGCCCCGAACTTTGAATGGGAATCGCCGGACGGCACGCATCACACCCTCGCCGAGCTCCGCGGGCAGGTCGTGGTGCTGAACATCTGGGCGACGTGGTGCGGCCCATGCCGCGCCGAGATGCCGGCGCTGCAGCGCGTCGCCCAGACCGAACCGAACGTGCGCTTCATCGAGCTCGATCTGCAGGAGGACCAGGAGCAGGTCGCGACGTTCTTCGAGCGCCTCGAGCTGCGGAACCTGACCTCGGTCATCGACCCGAACGGCGAGACCGCGCGCCGGTACGGGCTGACGGGCGTGCCGAACACGTGGTTCATCGGCGCGGACGGCTTCGTCCGGCGCTACGCGCCGGGCGGCCCGATGGACGAGGCCGCGATCCGGAGCGGCATCGCTGCCGCCCGCGCGCCCCGGTAGCGCTTCTAGACTCCTCCTTAGAGATGGCAGCCACGCAGGAGATCCGCCGCACCGAGCGGCCCGCGCCGCCGCGGCTCTACCGCGATGGCAAATTCACGCAGCTCGACAAGACGCCACCGCCCGAGCGCGCGATCACGATCAACCTCGACGGCGCGGAGCTCGCGACGGTCGCCTGCTCGCCGACGCGCGTGATGGCGCTGGCGCTCGGCTTCCTGCGCGTGGAGGACATCATCCAGACGGTCGACGACGTCGCGCTGATGAAGGTGTGCGACGACGAGACCGTCGTCGACGTCCGGCTCGCACAGGGGGCGCGTCCGGTGCCGCACGACCGCAAGCGCATCCTCACTTCGGGTTGCGGTCGCGGCGTGACCTTCTCGCTCGATGTCGTTCCCGTCGGCGCCGGGATGCGCGTCCCGCCCGAGCGGCTGATGGCGTGGATGGAGGAGCTCCTCGAGCGGGCCACCGGGCACGGCGAGCACGGCGGGATGCACTGCGCCGGGCTGTTCGGCCCGGACGGGCTGGAGATCCTCGTCGAGGACATCGGGCGGCACAACACGATCGACCGCATCGCCGGCGAGTCGCTCCTTCGCGACCTGTCGACGGAGGGCAAGGCGATCCTCACCAGCGGCCGGATCTCGAGCGAGATGCTCGTGAAGTGCACGCGTCTCGGCGCGTCGATCGCGGCGTCACGCACAAGCCCCACCGAGCTCGCGGTGTCGCTCGCGCAGGTCGCGGACGTGACGGTCTGCGGCTACATCCGTCGCGATCAGCTGCGCGTCTTCCACGACGCCGGCGCCCTTCAGCTGTAGTACCGGAGTACCGACCGGCGGTCCCATAGGGGCTCATCCGTCGGTGCGCGCACGCTTGCGCGCACTTCGCTCCCCTGACGGAGGTGCCCGATGCGCTCCCACCTTCATTCGCGCGACGAAGGCATGTCCACCGTCGAGTACATCGTCGGCGCCGCGGTCGTTCTCGGCACGCTCGTCATCGGTGTCCAGTCATGGAACAACGGGCTCGTCGCCCGGCTGCAGGCGCTCGTGGCCCAGCTGCAGGGCATCCGCTGATGCACGGCGAGGACGGCAGCACCGCCGTCGAAGCGATCCTCGCGCTCACGATGCTCACGCCGCTGCTGTTCGGGATCGTGGCGTTCGGCGACGCGCTCCAGCGCTGGATCGGGCAGGACGCGGCGACCGCGCAGGCGGCGCGCCTCGCGGGCGAGGTCGGCGGGGATGCCATCGAGGTCCGCGCGCTGCTCGCCGACGGGCTGCGCGACGCAGGGATCGATCCGCGCGGCGCGGAGGTCGTCATCGCGCCGGCACGCGTCGGGTGGCGGGAACCGGTCGCGGTTAGCGTGACGACGCATCACCGCCTCGCGATCCCGTTCGTGCCGGCGTTCGACCTCGCGCTGCGTTCCGAATTCGTCTCGCGCGGAGAGGTGAATCGATGAACGTCGTTCGCGACGAGGCCGGCCTCGCCGTGCTGTACGCCACGCTGCTGATCCCGACCTTCCTCATCCTGCTGTGCTTCGTGGTCGAGCTCGGAGCGCTCCGCGTCACGCGCGCGCGGCTCGTCGCCGCCGCCGACATCGCGGCGACGTCCGCGGTCAACGAGCAGGATCGCGCCGCGCTCGCGATCGACGGGAAGTACCGCCTCTCGCCTACGGCGCCCGCCGTGGCGCGCGAGCTGCTCGCGCGGGAGCTCGCGCCGCTCGCCGCCCGCATCGCCGGGACGACGCCCGATGCGCTCGCGGCGTCCGCGAGCATCGCCGCGATCGATCCGACGACCTTGCGCGTCTCGTTCGACGCTCCGGTCCGCGCGCCGCTCCTCGTCCTCGCCGCGCTGCGCGACACGACGATCCTGCACATCAGCGCGACGGCGGCCGCGCGATGAAGAGGCTGATCGCCGCGTTCGTGATCACGGTCGCGTTCGCCTCGCCAGCCGCAGCGTACGTGCCGAACGACCCGGACCGTCCCTCGGCGCGCCGGTCAGCGGCGCCGACGCCCGCGCCGGCGAGTCCGGTGGAGATGCCGGCGGATCGCGCTCAGGGGCCCCTTCCCCTGGACCTCTACCGCGTCACCGACGTGTACGTCGCCGCCGTCGTCACGCGGAGCGGCGACCTGACCACGTACTCGACGACGACGCGGCACGAGGACACCGACACGTACGCGCGCGTCCTCGATCGCGTCGGGACCGGCGCGAGCAGCGTCTACGACGGCGCCGCGTTCAACGGCAGAGCCGTCCTCTCCGACGGCCAGGCCGTCGCCGGCACCTACTACCAGAACTACGTCTTCGACGGCGCCGCCTACCGTCCGGTCAGCATCGTGTTCTTCCAGGACGACAGCGAGCTCGCGCGCCGGCGCGCCGCACCGACGCCGGCGGCGATCGCCATGCCGGATCGGATCCCGGCGCGCCCGCCCCAGCTCGATCCCGCGGCGTCGTCGCGACCGGTGCCGCAATCACCGGCGCCGCTTCCGCTCCCGACGCTCGGCCCGCTACCGATCGGCGTCGATCCGACCGGCGGCGTCGCGGTGCTCGATCGCATCGAGGTCGCGCGAGGCGCGCGGTACTCGCTGCGCGTCAACGTGCGCGGCGCCGCGTCGCTGCTGGCGTGGTCGCTCGTCGCGGGATACGACGACGCCGTCAACGCCGCCGGCTGGCACGCGGCGACGGAGGCGCTCGAGGGACAGTGGCTACGTCTCCCGCCGCCGGCTCAGCCGTGGAACCTCACGATCCGCGTCCGCGTGCGTGCCGCGTCCGGCGTCGTGGAGCGCGAGGGCACGATCGCGGTGTGGGTCCGCTCTCCCGCGGTCGTCGAGTGATCGCGCGCCGCACCTTCCTCGTCCTCGCGTTCGTCGCCGGCGTCGTGGCCGGGATCGCCTACTGGCTCGACAGCCGTCGCGTGCCGCTCGTGGTGGCCGCGCGCGAGATCGAGTCGGAGTCCGTCCTCGACGACGGCGATCTCGCCACGATGGACGTGCCGCCCGACGCGGTGCCGCCCGACGCGATCATGGATCGCGCCGATGCGGTCGGTCGCACCGTGCACGCGAGTCTCGGCGCAGGGCAGCTGCTACTGCGCGCCGCGCTGGACGGGCCGCCCGGCTTTCGGTCAGGGCTGCGGCCGGCGCCGGGATGGCGCGCGGTCGCGCTGCCGGTCTCGCCTGCACTCGCGCTCGGGGGCGCGATCACCCCGGGCGTCCGCGTCGACGTAGTACGCGACGCCCGCGACGAGGCCGGCGAGGAGCGACAGCGCGAGCAGGGTCCGTCGCGCGATCATTCGACGACCGCGGGCGAGCGCACCCACACGCGGATCGAGCCCTCGCGCTCGACGACGGCGCCGCCGGCGGCGGGCGCGACGCGCACGCGGAGCACGAGGGTCCAGGCCTCGCCGGCAGACGGGAGCCGCAGCCACCGCCC
>DASQXO010000088.1:0-14802 GCA_035639655.1 Candidatus Dormiibacterota bacterium | reverse complement strand
AGATCGACATCCTTCACCAGCACGTGCGCGTCGGCACCGCGCGGCTGCGCCTGACCGCGATCGAGCAGAGTCTGCTGTACCTCCTCGCGTCGAACCCGGGTGACGTCCTGACGCGCGAGATGATCCTCGACACGGTCTGGGGCTCCGATTACGTCGCCGAGAGCAACATCGTCGACCGGCACATCCGCAACCTCCGGATCAAGCTGGGCGACAATTACCGGAGACCTCGGTACATCGGCACCGTGCCGCGCCGTGGCTACCGGTTCCTGCTCAAGCCGGCCATGGAAACGCCGGACGCCGTCAGAGCAGAGAAGTTGACTTCCGTCGACGACGACACCGCCTAGGCGTCGAGTGACGCCGTCCATGACGATCGCTCATGACCGGGCGATCCGCGAGCGTACGCTCATCGAGACGATTCCGGCGAAGGGGTACCGGTTCGTGCAGGAGGGCCTCGCCGAGCGCGCTATAGAACGGACCGCGGGAGCGTAACCCGGAACCGCGCGCCGCGACCCTCGCCGTCCGACTCCGCCGAGATCGACCCGCCGTGCGCCTCGACGATGGCGCGGCAGGCCGACAGCCCGAGGCCGACGCCGCCGATGCCGTTCGCGACCACTCGGGGGGAGCGATAGCCGCGGATGAAAAGCTCGAGGAGCTCGTCACCGCTCAATCCGATCCCGTCGTCCGCGATCTCGATCATCGCGACTGCGGCGCGCGTTCCGAGCGTGACACGGACCGTCGAGCTCGAGGGGCTGTATTTGAGCGCGTTCCCGACCAGGTTGCGCACGACCTGCGCGATCCGCTCCGCGTCCCACAGGCCATCGATCATCGACGGCGCCTCGAGGGCGATACGCGAACGATCGTCGTCGTTGAAGCCGGCGATCCCGGCCTGCACCGCGGCAACGAGGTCGCACGGAGCCCGCCGCAGCAGGGTGGCGTCGAGCTCGCCGTTCGTCTCGGACAGCTGCGCGGCGAGCGTGTCCGAGAGCGTGCCGGCGCGTTCCGCGATCGCGTCCAGCGTCATGAGGACCTCGTCGTCGGACGCGCTGCCGCCGCGGAGACGGCGCGCGAGCATCTCGGCTTGCAGCTTGATCGCCGTCAATGGCTGGACGAGATCGTGTGTGCTGATCTCGTCGAGCAGATCCGCGGCGTATTCGCGCATACCTCTCCCTCGCCACGGAATACGCTGCCACCGATCGCCGGGAACTTCATGAGGACGCGTAATGTGCTAGCGCTCGGTGAACAGCCGCGCTATCTCCGCAAGCGGGCCGGATACCTCGTCGGTCTGCTCTCGCGCCATCAGCTCCACGAGCGCCTCTTTCAGGCCGCGTCCCTCGAAGAGCACCGCGTACGTCGCCCGCGCGATCGGCATGTCGACCCCGAAGCGCTCGGCCAGCCGGCACGCCGCCGCGGTCGTGCCGACTCCCTCGGTGACCTGACCGCCGAGCGCCGTCCGGACCTCCTCGAGCGATCGGCCCTGCGCCAGCAGCTCGCCGGCGGTCCGATTCCGTGAATGCCGGCTGAACGCCGTCGCCACAAGGTCGCCGAATCCCGCGAGGCCCGCGAACGTGAGCGGATTCGCGCCAGCGGCGACGCCGAGCCGCGCGATCTCCGCCAGCCCGCGGGTGATGAAGCCGGCCTTCGCGTTGTCCCCGAGGTGCATGCCGTCGCACGCGCCGGCCCCGAGCGCCACGACGTTCTTCAGCGCGCCGGCCAGCTCGACGCCGATCACGTCGTCGTTCGTGTACACGCGGAAGGTTCCCGTGCCGACGAGGGACTGGAACTCGCGCGCCACCGCCGGATCGTCCGCGGCGACGACCGTCGGCGCCGGCAGCCCGCTCGCGATCTCGCGCGCGATGTTCGGGCCGGAGAGGACCGCGAGCGGCACGCGCGGCATCGCGGCGCGGAGGATCTCGCTCATGCGGCTGCCCGTCTCGGCCTCGATCCCCTTCGTCGCCGACGCGATCGCGTGGCGGTCGCCGACGAGCGGTGCCAGGAGCAGCGACAACGCGCGGACGCCGTCGCTCGGGATCGCGACGATGATGCGCTCAGCCGCCGCGGCCTCTTCGAGCGACTGGGTGATCCGCACGGTGTCGGGGATGCGCACGCCGGGGAGGTAGCGGGCGTTTTCCCGCCGCGCCGTCAACTCCGCGACGTGCGCGGCGTCGCGTCCCCACAGCGTCACGCGCCGCCCGGCTCTCGCGAGGATCACGGCGAGCGTCGTGCCCCACGAACCCGACCCGAGGACGGCGAGCGCCGGACCCTCGCTCAGGAGCGGATCGGCTCGCCGAGACGCGGCTCGCGCCCGGCGATGAGGCGACGGATGTTGTCGATGTGGCGCACGACGACGATCGCGCCGCCGACGACGATGAACGAGAGGAGCGCCCAGTGGAACGGGACGAATCCGAGCCACGACGCGAGGAGGTATCCGACGAGGGCGCCCGCGACGGACGACAGCGAGCCGACCGATACCGTCCGCGTGAGGGCGAGCGCGACGCCGAAGAAGACGACCGCGACGAGCGCGGTCGGACTGGCGATGAAGAGCAGCGCGCCGAATCCGGTCGCGATCCCCCGCCCGCCGCGGCCCTGCAGCGTCACCGGCCAGCAGTGCCCGACGACGGCGAACGTGCCCGCGACCGCCTCCGCGACGGGGCGCCAATCGCCGCTCGGGACGAGCGCGTGCGCGAGGAACACAGCGAGCGCTCCCTTCGCCACGTCGAGGATGGCGACGAGCGCCGCCGCGCCGGGGCCGAGCGTGCGCAGCGTGTTCGTCGCCCCCGTGCTGCCGCTGCCGAGCCGGCGCAGGTCGACGTTGCGGTACAGCTTGCCGACGACGAACCCGCTGGAGAAGGACCCGATGAGGTACGCGACGGCGGCCGTGACGGCGAGGAGCCCGAGGGGCGCCAGGTCCCCCATGCGGGAGCAGTCTATCCCCGGACGGTCCGGTGCTCGGTGGGCACGCGACCTGCTTCTATGCCGTCCGTGCGCGTTCGATGGGTACGCGTGGACGGCTACCGCATCCGCGTCCTGACCGCGGGCAGCGGCAAGAAGGACGCAGTCGTCCTGCCGGGTATGTCCGCGAGCTACCAAACGCTCGCGCCGCAGATCCGCCTGCTCCGGCGCCTCGGGTACGTCACGCACGTGATCGAGCTGCCCGGGACCTCGTGCGGACCGGCCCTCCGCCGCGAGCACGCGACCTTCGCGCAGCTCGCGGCCCAGACCGCTCGCGTCCTCGATCACATCGGCGTCGGACACGCGCTCCTCGTCGGCCACTCGCTCGGCGGCGGCATCGCACTGCACCTCGCGCTCAGCCGTCGCGATCTCGTCGAGCGGCTCGTCCTCATCGCCCCCGCCGGTCTCGGGCGATCCCTGCTCTGGACCTACAAGCTCATGTGCGTCCCGCTGGTCGGGCGCGCGCTCATGCGGCCGATCCCGATCGCGAGCGCGAGCTACCTGCGCAACGTCCTTCTCGGATCGAAGCGCCGCGACGACGCGCGCTTCATCGCCAGGCTGTTGCGCATGGAGCGCCCGAGCGTGGCGAAGACGCTGACGATGCGCGCGATCGTGTGGGCGAACGCGCCGCGGCGGCTACGGAAGGTCGCGTACCTCTTCCTTCCGGGCGGCGAGCAGTGCACCTTCAGCGTGCGCTCGCGGCTCGGCGAGCTGCGCGACCTCCCGATGCTCGTCCTCTGGGGCGCGCAAGACCGCGTGATCTGCGCGCGCGACGCCGCGGCGTGCGCGAGCGCCGAGCTTCGCGCCGAGGTGCACGTCCGCGCGGGCGCCGGCCACATGCTGCCGCTCGAGGACGCCGCCTGGACGGCGGCGCGCATCCAGTCGTTCCTCGCGAGCGACGCGCTCACGCGCGCCGCTTAGGACCGTTCGCCGCCGCGGAACACGATCCGGATCGGCGTCCCGCCGAATCCGAAGCGGCGCCGGAGCTCGTTCTCGAGGTAACGCTCGTAGCTGAAGTGCACCGCCGCGGGGCGATTCACGAAGAAGATGAACACCGGCTCCGGCAGCTCGCTCTGGATGACGTGCGTGAAGCGCAGCGGCGCGCCGTCGCCGCCCGACGGCGGATGCCGCCCGAGCGCGTCGACGAGAAAACGCCGCAGCTCCGTCGGATCGACCTTCTTGCGGCGCTCGTCCGCCGCGCGGAGCGCGGACTCCATCACGAGCGGGACGTTGTGGCCCGTCTTCGCCGAGAGGAACACCTCCGGCGCCCACGGCGCGAAGTGGAACGCGCGGCGCAGCTCGGAGCGCACCCGCTCGGTGGTGGCCTCGCCGCGCTCGACGGCGTCCCACTTGTTCACGCCGACGACGAGGCCCTTGAACTCCTCGAGCACGTATCCGGCGACGTGGAGGTCCTGCGCGGTGATGCCCTCGGTGCCGTCGACGAGGAGGATGGCGACGTCGGAACGATCCACCGCGCGCACGGTGCGCAGCGTCGCGAACGCCTCGAGCCCCGGCTCGATCTTCCCGCGCCGCCGGAGGCCGGCGGTGTCGACGAGAAGGACGCGCCGCCCGTCGAGCTCCACGAGCGTGTCGACCGGATCGCGCGTCGTGCCCGGCGCCGGGCCGACGACGGCCCGCTCGCGCCCGACGATCGCGTTGAGCAGGCTTGACTTCCCGACGTTCGGACGGCCGACGATGGCGATGCGCGCGTCGGCGTCGACGGGCCGCTCCTCGCGTTCCGGCAGCGCGGCCACGATCGCGTCGAGCAGATCGCCGCTCGCGGTGCCGTGCAGCGCCGAGACCGCGATCGGATCGCCGAGGCCGAGCGCGTAGAACTCGGCCGCGCCGAGGCTACGCCGCTCCGACTCGGCCTTGTTCGCCACGAGCAGCACCGGTTTGCCGCTCTTGCGCAGGAGATCGGCGACGTCCTCGTCGACGCCGAGCAGCCCGCTCGCGGTATCGACGACGAAGAGGACGAGGTCCGCCTCCGCGATCGCCGCCTCTGCCTGTGCGCGCACCGCGGCGCGCAGCGCGTCACCCTGTGGCTCCTCGATGCCGCCGGTGTCGACGACGGCGAATGCGCGGCCGCGCCACTCGACGGTGCCGTAGAGGCGGTCGCGCGTCGTGCCCGGGACGTCCTCCACGATCGCGACGCGCTGCCCCATGAGGCGATTGAAGAGCGCCGACTTGCCGACGTTCGGGCGGCCGACGATCGCGACGACCCCCGCAGGAGACGGCGCCTCGGGCGTTACGCGATCAGGCTGCGGCCGCGGCGGCGATGGACTCAATGCGCTCCTTCACGGCGAGGAGCGTCTCCATCGGCGTCGAGGTGCCGCCGATGAGGCCGACGGCGTCGCGTCCGCGGATCCACGCCGCATCGAGCTCGGCTTCGTTCTCGACGTGGTACGCGGTGCCGCCGTTCATGCGCACGAGGTTCACGAGCTCGCGGGTGTTCGCGGAGTTCTTCCCGCCGACGACGATGACCGTGTCCACGACGTCGGCGAGCTCCGATGCGGCGTGCTGGCGCTTCACCGTCACCGGGCACACGGTGTTGAACACCTTCAGCTCCTGCGAGATGTCGGTGAGGTGCGCGACGAGGTCCTTGAACGCCCACGGCGGCTGCGTCGACTGCGAGACCACTCCGGCGCGCTTCATCCGCGGCAGCTTGTCCCACTCCTCTTTGGTCTCGACGACGACGTAGTCGTCGCCGGCGAAGCCCTTGAGACCGACGACCTCGGGATGTGTGGGCGTGCCGAGGATGACGACCTTGTAGCCCTCGTCGGCGAGCTGCTTGGTGAAGCGCTGCGCGCGCAGGACGAGCGAGCACGTCGCGTCGATGCACGTGAGCCCGCGCTCCTCGATCTCGGCGCGGACCGCCGGCGGGACGCCGTGCGCGCGGATGACGACCGTGCCGTCGGGCGCTTCCCCCGGCGCCGAGATGACCTGCACGCCCTTCGACTTCAGGCGCTCGCTGATGATCGGGTTGTGCACGACCTGGCCGAGGTTGTACACGGCCCCACCCTGCTCGGCGGCGGCCTCGGTCAGCTCGACGGCCTTCTTCACGCCGAAGCAGAACCCGTTTTCGCGCGCGAGGATGACGTTCACGCTCGCTCCCTACGCATAGACGCCGCGGCGCTCGGGCGGCAGCATCGCCGCGATCCGCCGCATGATCTGATCCGTCAACGCTTGCTCGTCCTCTCCCGCGAGATCCCTCGCGTAGAAGGGCGTTCCGAAGTGAAGTGTAACGTCGCGTCTCCAGAAGCGGCCGAGCTTCGCGACGTCCGTCCCTTCGAATGCGACCGGAACGACCGGCACGCCGGAGCGGCGCGCGAGCAACGCGACGCCGGGTCGCGCGCGCAGCAGGCCCCGGTCACGGCTGCGGTGCCCCTCGGGGAAGATGCCGACGACCTCGCCGGCGGCGAGGAACGCGAGCGCCTTGCGAAGCGCGGCGCGGTCGGCGCTGTCGCGCTCGAGCGCGAAGACGCCGGCCTGCATGATGAGCCAGCCGAAGACCGGCACGGAAAAGAGCTCGCGCTTCGCGAGGTAGCGGATCGGCCGCGCCACGACGAACTCGAGCCACGGCGGGTCGACCCACGAGACGTGGTTGCTCACGAGCAGGTACGGGCCCGTGGGCGGGAGGTTCTCGCGGCCGACGACGCGGACGGGGATCAGGAACAGCGCGAGCGCGCGCGCCGGCGGGAACAACACCTTCCACAGCCACAGCTCGCCGGCGCGCGGCCGGGCGATCGCGGCGTTCGTCATTTCGCGCGCTCGGCCACGACGCGAAGCACGTGCTGCAGCGCCTCGCCGACGGTGTGACCGTCGGTTTCGATGACGATGGCGTCGGACGCGGCCTTCAGTGGCGCGACGACGCGCTCGCTGTCGAGCTGATCGCGCCGCAGGATCTCGTGCAGCAGGTCCTCGCGCGGACGGACCTCGCCGCGCGCCGCGAGCTCCTCGCCCCGACGGCGCGCGCGCTCGTTCGCCGATGCGGTGAGGAAGATCTTCAGGTCGGCGTCGGGCAGGACGACCGTCCCGATGTCGCGACCGACCATGACGACGCGCCCGCGCTCGGCGAGGCGGCGCTGCTCCTTGACCATTGCGTCGCGCACGGAGGGGTGGCGCGCCACCTGCGAGACGATCCGATCGACGGACGCGTCGCGGATGTCCCAGGTCACGTCATTGCCGTCGACGAGCACCGTGTACGCGCGCCCGTCGCGCTTCGTGGGCGGGCCGATGGTGATGCGCGAGTCCGCGGCGACGCGCGCGAGCGCGCCCTCGTCGTCGGGATCCAGCTTTCGGCGCAACGCGAGGAGCGCGACCGCGCGATACATCGCGCCGGTGTCGAGGAACAGGTAGCCGAGACGCTCCGCGACGAGCGCGCCGATCGTGCTCTTCCCCGCCCCGGCCGGACCGTCGATCGCGATCCGTCGCGGACTGGACATCAGCGCGGTGCCGCGAGCGCGTCGATCTCCCGTGCTGCGAGCCGCCGGTACTCACCCGGCGCGAGCGCGCCGAGCCGCAGCGGACCGATGCGGACGCGCACGAGCGAGCTGACCGGCAGGCCGACCGCCGCGAGCGTCCGCCGCACCTGACGCTTCCACCCCTGGGTCAGCTCGACCCGCAGGACGCTCTCGCGCGGAGACAACCGCACCACGCGGACGCTGCGGAGCCGGGAGATGCCTTCGTCGAGCCGGACGCCGCGGCGCAGCCGCTCCAGACGTTCCTCCGTTATCCGTCCGCGCGCGCGGACCTCGTACTCGCGGGTTTGAGCGTAACGCGGATGCAGCACCCGCTGGGCCCACACGCCGTCGTCCGTCATCAGCAGCAGGCCGGATGAGTCCGCATCGAGACGACCGACGGGAAAGAGCCGGCCCGGTTCACTGATGAGGTCGCGCACCGTGCGCCGGCCCTGCGGGTCGCGCACGGTGCTCACGACGCCGAGCGGCTTGTGCACCGCGAAGTAGCTGCGTCGCGTGAGCGGTGGCAGCGGACGGCCGTCGACCTCGATGCGGGCATCGGCCGTGACGCGGGTCCCGAGCTCGCGGACGGCGATGCCGTCGACGGTGACGCGACCTTCGGTCATCAGCTTCTCCGCCGCCCGGCGCGACGCGATGCCGCGCGAGGCGAGCACCTTCTGGAGTCGCTCGCCCTCCGGCGTCAGCCGCTCGCGACGAACGCCGGGCGGCTTACTCGATCGGCTCGGCGAACTCGCGCGGCGCTTCATCGAGGCGCTCGCCCTCCGGCGAGAGCACCCGCGGCAGCTCCTCGATCGAAGAGAGGCCGAAGCACTCGAGGAACTCCCACGTGGTGCCGTACAGGATCGGGCGGCCCGGCCGCTCGGCGCGGCCGACCTCCTCGATGAGGCGCCGCGCCAGGAGCGTCTCGACGGTCTGATCGCAGTTCACGCCGCGGATCGCCTCGACGTCGGCGCGCGTCGCGGGCTGGCGGTACGCGATGACCGACAGCGTCTCGAGAGCCGCCTGCGAGATGCGCAGCCGGTCCGCGCCGAGATACGCGGTGACCGCCCGCGCGGTCTCCGGCGCGGTGACGAGGCGCCACGCGTCGCCGTCCCGCTGCAATCGCAGACCGCTCGACGCTCGCGCCTCCTCGAGCGCCTGCAGCGCGACTTCGACGTCGCGCGGGCGCGCGCCGGTCGCTCGCGACAGCTCGCCGACGCTCACCGGCTTCTCCGCGACGAAGAGCACGGCCTCGATCGCGGCGCGAAGCTCATCCATTCGGCTGCGACACGGGCCTCCGGATCACGGTGATGTCATCGAAGAGCGCCTCCTGCTGCAGGTCGATCGCGCCGCGGCGGAACAGATCGAGGATCGCAAGGAACGTGACGATCGCGAAGCGCAGCGTCGGACGCTCGACGAGAAGCGTACTGAACGACACCGAGCTCCGCACCCGCAGCAGCTCTTCGATCTCGAGCGCGCGCTCCTCGACGCTGTAGCGCTCGCCGGGCGCGACCATTTCCTGCTCGCGGGCCGTGCGCGCGAGCGCGAGCACCTTCTGCCACGCCGCCGAGAGCGCGCCGGCGTCACCGCCGCGCGGCGGGAGCTCGACCGGCGTGCCGCCCTCGCGGTGGAACGCGCGCCGGCCCTCGTCGAGCCGGGCCCGCAGCGCGGCGGCGCGCTCGCGCACCGCCTGATATTCGAGGAGCCGCTGGCGCAGCTCGCCCTCGTCGGCGTCGGCGGACTCGAGCTCCGCCGCGGTCGGCTGCGGCAGGATGCTGCGCGCCTTGATCAGGACGAGGCGGGACGCGAGCACGAGGAACGCCGCGACCTCTTCGGCCGGGAGCTCCGGAAGGGCGCGCACGCGCGCGAGGTACGCGTCGGCGAGATCGCCGAGCCGGACGGTGAGGACGTCGAGCCGCTGCTCCTCGATGAGCTCGAGCAGGAGGTCGAGCGGACCCTCGAAGCCCTCGACGGTGACCTGCGGCGCGCGCGACTCAAGCATCCTCGCGCTCCGCCGCGCGCAGGAGACGATCGTCGGCGTCGGCCGGCGCATCGTGGTGGCGCGCGATGACACGGACGACCCGCTCGCTCAGTCCAAGCCGCCGCGCTAGCTCCGCGCCCCGCGCGGGGTGCGCGACGTAGTCGCGGCCGACGCGGCCGAGTCGCGTCGCGAGCGGAGGCGCGAGCACCGCGGCGACGCGATGCCACAGTCGCGCCTCGCGCGGCTTTCCGGCGTCGTGGATGAGTCCGGCGAGACGCAGCTCCTCATCGGCGCCGGCGCGCGCGAGCGCGGCGTACGTCACGAGTGCGTGGCGGCGGTCCGACGGCGACATCGCCGCGACGACCGGTCGCGCCAGCGCCGGCACCGTCGCGAGAACGTCGTCCTGCGGCGCGACGCGGAGGTGACGGTAGGTCTGCCGCAGGCGCTCGATCACGCGCCGACGAGCAGCCGCACGGCGCTATCGGTGACGGCGATGAGCAGCCGTCCGCCGTACGGGATGGCCCAGAACAGCATCAGCAGCAGGAACGGACCGACCTGCTGGAACTGCCCCCAGTTCCACGCGACCCGCGGCGGGACGAAGGCGTAAACGATGTTCGAGCCGTCGAGCGGCGGGATCGGGATCAGGTTGAACAGGCCGATGAGCACGTTGAACTGCACGATGTACGCGAGGATGGTCGCGTAGTCCGGTCCAAGCAGACCGGCGGAACCGAACCGGATCGGGAGGGCGAAGATCGCGGCGATGATGAAATTCGTCGCCGGCCCGGCGAACGCGACGGCGGCGCCGCCGCGACGGCCTCCGCGCAGCCGCGAGTAGTTCACCGGTACCGGCTTTCCCCAGCCGAAGCGGAACAGCAACAGGAACGCCGCGCCGATGAGGTCGAGGTGCGCCATCGGGTTGAGCGTCAGCCTGCCGAGGAGTCGCGCCGTCGCGTCGCCGAGCCGCTCCGCGACGTAGGCGTGCATGAATTCGTGAAACGTGACCGCCACGATGAACGCGAACACGAGCGCGAGGAGCGGGACCGGGTCGCCGGCGGCGGCAAGGCGGAGCTCGAGGCCGATGCCGAGCTCGCGTCCGAGCGCGAGCTGGAGCGCGAGGAACGCGAGGATGAAGAGCACGATGCCCTGCGGGAATCCGCCGAAGCTACCGCCACGCGTCCCGATCACGCGTGAGACGTTATCAGCCGAGCCGTGAGGCGAGCGGCGTGCTCGCCGCTCGCCTCAGTTCGTGTTCGCTACGGACCGTGATCGCCGAACTGGCCGCGAATGACGCCGGCGGGGCAGACGTTGCTGTGGACGTTCACGTAGTACGCGCTCTCGTTCGCGCGGATCGCCGCGAGGAGAGCCGGATTGGTGAAGCTGCCTTCGGCGATGACGCCGTTCTCGGCGCCCGGCATCGGTGGCAGCGGCTGCACCACCGGACCGGCGACGCCGCGTGGCGCGAGGTGGATGTGCGACGCGATCGGCGTGCCGGGCAGGTTGTTCGCGATGATCCGGTACTCGACCGTCCCCGTCGCCTCGTTGGTGACGTGGAAGATCGCGACGCCGCGCGCGGCGTTGGTCGCCGCCGCGCAGTGGGGCACTTCGTTGTCCGCGTTCAGCACCACGACGAAGGTCGACGGCGGCGGAGCATCGGCGAACGCCGTGAGGGCAAACGCGGTCAGCGCGAACGCCGCGGTGAACAGTCCGACCAAGAGGGTGCGCATGTCACGTTCCCCCTTTCTCCAGTGATCAGAGGAGAGTACGGAGCGGGTGACGGCGGCGGATCACGCCAGGCGGCCGAGCAAGAGACGCCGCCGTCGCGTCCGGCCGGCGCGCACCTTGAACGCGCGCGCGACGAGGGCCAGCGCATCGTCGTCTCCCGGTCGGTCGTCCGCGTGGACCTCTGCGAGCACCTCGCCCTTCGCGACGCGGTCGCCCACCTTGGCGCGGAGCACGATCCCGGTCGCGTGGTCGATCGGATCGCCCTTCTTCTCGCGACCGGCGCCGAGCCGGACGCTGGCGACGCCGATCGCGTCGGCCGCGAGGTCGGCGACGTAGCCGCCGCGTGGAGCCCGCACCTCGAGGACGCGCTTCGCCCGCGGGAGCAGCGACGGATCGTCGACGTAGCGGACATCGCCGCCCTGCGCGGCGACGAGCTCGCGGAACTTCTCCAGGCCGCTGCCGTCGGCGATCGCGCGCTCGATCAGCGCGCGCGCCTGCGCCGTGGTCCGCGCCCGCTTGCCGGCGACGAGCATCTCCGCGCCGGCCGCGAGCACGAGCGCGACGAGGTCGTCCGGGCCCTCGCCGCGAAGTGTGGCGATCGCCTCGGCGACCTCGAGCGCGTTCCCGACGGCCCGACCGAGCGGCTGGTCCATGTCGCTCAGCTCGGCGACCACGTCGACCGCGGCGAGCCGGCCGATGTCGACCATGAGCCGGGCGAGCCGGCGCGCCGACGGGAGATCCTTCATGAACGCGCCGCGCCCGACCTTCACGTCGAGCACGACCGCCTGCGCGCCGCCGGCGATCTTCTTGGACATCACGCTCGACGCGATGAGCGGGATGCTCGGGACCGTTCCGGTCACGTCGCGCAGCGCGTACATCGCGCCGTCGGCCGGCGCGAGGTCCTTCGTCTGTCCGGCGACGACGATGCCGATGCTGCGCAGCTGCGCGGTGAACTCGGCAGTGCTGAGCTGGACGCGATAGCCGGGGAGCGACTCGAGCTTGTCGAGCGTGCCGCCGGAGAACCCGAGCCCGCGCCCACTCATCTTGCCGACCGGCTGCCCACACGCGGCCACGAGCGGCGCGACGACGAGCGTCGCCTTGTCGCCGACGCCGCCGGTGGAGTGCTTGTCGACGACTCGGCCGAACGCGCCGAGGTCGAGGCGCTCGCCGCTGCGAACCATCGCCATCGTGAGGTCGGCCGTCTCGCGCGCGTCCATCCCGCGCAGCAGTACGGCCATGAGGAACGCGCTCATCTGGTAGTCGGCGACGGCGCCGCGCACGAAGCCGTCGACGAGGAACGCGATCTCCTCCGACGACAGCCGGAGGCCGTCGCGCTTGCGCTCGATGACGTCGACGGCGCGCACGCGCTAGCGCGCGCCGGTCGCGACGAGCGTCGCCAGCGCGAGCCGCGTCATGCGATCGACCGCGGCGCGCAGGTCGACGTCGCCGATCCGCTCGGCGGCGGCGCCGATGCCGGGAACGATGTCGCTCACGGTGAGGAGGCACGCGGCCGACACCCCGCGCAGCGCGGCGACGGTGAACAGCACCGCCGCCTCCATCTCGACGGCGAGGACGCCGAGTCGCTGCCACCGAAGGTAGCGCTCGGGCTCCGGGTCGTAGAAGACGTCGCTCGTCGCCACCGATCCGACGCGCACCCGCTGCCCGGCGCGTTCGGCCTCGTGCACCGCGGCGTGGACGAGCGCGAAGTCCGCGAGCGGCGCGCTCGGCTCGTTCCCGGCGTAGTGCCGTGGCGTGCCGTCCGCCGGCACCGCCCCGGCCGCGACGACGATGTCGCCGAGACGGAGGTCGGTGCGGAGCGCGCCGCACGTCCCGACGCGCACGAGCCGTCGCACGCCGAGCTGCACGAGCTCCTCGATGACGATCGCCGCGGACGGCGAACCCATGCCCGTCGCCTGCACCGACAGGGGCAGGCCCTCATACGAGCCGGTGAAGCCGAGGAGTCCGCGCTCGACGTTGCTCGGTTTCGCCTCCGCGAGGTACGTCTCGGCGATGTACTTCGCGCGCAGCGGATCGCCGGGAAGCAGGCACGCCTCGGCATAGTCGCCGCGCTCGGCGCGGATGTGGATCGGCACGCGCGAACGCTAGGCGCGCGTTCGTGGCGGAGTCAAAGATGTCAGAGTCGCGCGACGACGCCCTTGACGACCTCGCCGAGGCGGCGTCCCGCGCGATTCGCGACCGCGAGCACCTGCTCGGCCGAGACGTGTTCGGGACGGTCGCCGAGCGCCATGTCG
Source organism: Candidatus Dormiibacterota bacterium (assembly GCA_035639655.1). Classification (GTDB taxonomy): domain Bacteria; phylum Chloroflexota; class Limnocylindria; order P2-11E; family CF-107; genus CF-107. The sequence continues at coordinate 1,438 of DASQXO010000088.1, read as the reverse complement.
GTGATCGTCGCGATGGCGAGGATGCGCATGCCGGCGTGACGCGCGACGATGACCTCGGGCACGGTCGACATCCCGACCGCGTCGGCCCCCCACGCGCGCAGCATCCGCAGCTCCGCCGGCGTCTCGAAGTTCGGGCCCGGCACCCCGACGTAAATGCCCTCACGGAGGTCGCCGTCGACACCGTGCGCGAGCGTGCGCAGTTCCTCGGTATACGTGCCGAGCATGTCCGGAAAGCGCGGCCCGATGGCGTCGTCGTTCGCGCCACGCAGCGGGCTCTCGGGGAAGAAGTTGATGTGGTCGTTGATCAACATCAGGTCGCCGGCCTTGAACGACGGATTGAGTCCGCCGGCCGCGTTCGTGAGGATGAGCGTGTCGATGCCCCAGGCGCGGAACACGCGGATCGGGAACGCCACCGCGCGCATCGGGTAACCCTCGTAGTAGTGGAGCCGTCCCTTCATCACCGCGGCCGGCTTTCCCGCCAGCGTGCCGGCGACGAGCTCGCCCGCGTGACCGGGCGCCGTCGAGCGCTCCCAGCCGGGGATGTCGCCGTACGGGATGCGCTGCGCGTCGCGCACCTCGTCGGCGAGCGCGCCGAGGCCGGATCCGAGCACGATCGCGACGACCGGGCGGATCGGCACGCGCTTCCGCACCACGTCGACCGCCGCGCGGACCGGGTCGTTCACATCCCCTTGCCTTCCTTCAGGATCTTGTCGCGCAGCAGCGCGAGGAACGGCCGCACACGCTCCGTCCGCACGAAGCGCGCGTTCACCGTCGCCGGCGTGATCTCGATCGTGTCGCCGGCGGCGAGGTCGCGTTCGATCTGGCCGTCGATCGAGATCCTCGCGCCGTCCTCGGGGACGAGTCGCACGCGCTGTCCCTCGTCGAGCACGACGGCGTTGCGGAAGGAGAGGTGCGGCGCGATCGGCACGAACAGCATCGTGCGCGCGCGCGGGATGATCACCGGGCCGCCGACGGAGAAGGCGTAGGCCGTCGATCCTGTCGCCGTCGCGACGATGAGGCCGTCGGCCCAGTACGTGGTGAACTCCTCGCCGTCGATCTGCACGTGGACGTGCACCGAGCGGACCTCCCGTCCGCGCGCGACGACGACGTCGTTGAGCGCGAGGGCGCGCTCGATCTTGCGGCCGTCGCGGCTCACGGTCGCGTCGAGCAGCATCCGCTCCTCGATCGTGTAGCGCTCGGCCAGGACGTCCTCGAGGATCGCCGGCAGCTCGCTCACCGACGCGATCGTCAGGAAGCCCAGGCGGCCGAGGTTCACGCCGAGGATGCCGACGCCGTGGGGTGCGGTGAGGCGCGACGCGTGCAGCATCGTGCCGTCGCCGCCGAAGACGCAGGCGATCGTCGCGTCGCGTATCGCTGCGGCGACGGTGTCGGGACGGTCGAGATCGCCCTCGCTCACGTCGACCCTGCGCTGGCGGAG
>DASQXO010000087.1:0-11367 GCA_035639655.1 Candidatus Dormiibacterota bacterium | reverse complement strand
CGGTGCTGCGGTCTCTCGCCGGCGGCGCGACGACGATCCCGGTCGAGTCCGCTCGGCTCGATGCGCTCCCGGCCGAGCTTCGCGCGCGCCAGCCCGCGCTCGCCGAGCGCGTGCTCGCGGGCGATTCGTTCTCCGAGTTCGTGAGCGTGTTCGTCGACGGCGAGGACGCGCGCCATCTCGGGCCGGATGCCCCGCTCGGCGAGACGACGGAGGTGACGCTGCTGCCGGCGATATCGGGCGGTTAGCGCGCTCACCTCGGGGTCGCGAGCAGCCACAGGCCGACGAGGAGCGTGGCGTTGAACGACCAGTGCGCCGCGATCGTCGTCGCGAGCGTCTGCGTCCGTAGGCGCAGGAGCGCGAGCGCGACGCCGCCGGCGAAGAGCACCACCGCGGCGCCGGCCAGCGCGAGGGCGACGAGGATCGGGTCGGCCAGATTCGTCGCGCGCAGCGTCGGCGCGATGATGCCCGCGTGCCACAGCGCGAACGCGAACGCGGAGATCGCGACCGCACGCGCGCGCGGACCGTGTTCGAGCGCGGCGAGGAGAGCGCCCCGGAACGCTAGCTCCTCGGGCACCACGACCGCGATCGGCAGCGAGAACAGCACCTGGACCGCGAGCGCCGGCGCGGGCATGCCGGCGAGCGGCGCGTACGTGATCGGCTGCGCGACGACGAGCGGATGCTCGAGGAGCGCGACGCCGGCGACGCCGGCCGCTGCGCCGAGGACGGCGCCCATGACCACACCGAGCCCGGCGACCCGTCCGCCGCGACCGAGCGCCGCGCGCGTGTAGCCGGCGCGCCACGTCCAGAGCGCGACGAAGCCGCCGAGCGCGATCCCGAACAGGAAGCGCGCGAGGCCGGAACCGGGCAGACCTTCGGGCTGGAGAAACGAGGCCGCGTTCCCGGCGACCACCAGGAACGCGGCCAGCACGAGCGGATTCAGTGCGAGTTGTCGACGCTACGAGCCCGCGATCGCGAACTGCACCTGCATGCGCACGGTGAGCTCGACGTCGCCGGTCGGTATCTGCGTCGCGGGAGCGGCCACCGGTCCGACGACCTTGTAGGCGGCGTCCATATCCCGCTGCGGAGCCGAGATCTCGCTGACGCTGATCGCGCTGCCGAGGCGCACGCCCGCGGCCTTCGCCATCGCGTCGGCCTTGTCGCGCGCGTCCTGGATCGCGCGGGTGCGCGCGTCGAGTTCCGGATCCTTTCCGGCGCTGAGGGCGAACCGGATCGACGCGGTCGTGGCGCCGTCGTCACGAACGATGACGTCGAGGACCTTGCCCACGGCCTTCACGTCGCGAAGCGTGACCACGACCTGCTGCGTGGCCTGGTAGCCGCTGATGCGCGGTGGCGTGGCTTCCTTGTAGACGTACTGCGGCTGGATGTTGTACGTGCCGTTCGCGACGTCGCCGTCGCCGATGCCGAGCGACTTCGCGCGCTCGAAGACCTTCGCGAGTCGCGTCGCGAGCTGCGCCTGGGCGGCCTCCGCGGTCGCGGCCTGCTCGACAGCGCCGAGGGTGAGGTACGCGATGTCGGGCCGGTACGAGAGCTTCGCCTCGCCGACGACGACGATCCCGGGAGGCGGACCTCCTGCGCCCTGGCTCACGAGCGCGAGCGTACCGCCGGAGCCAACGATCGTCGGCGTCGCCGCGAGCGCGGGCGCCTTCGCCGCGACGACGAGTGCGATGGCGACGACGCCGATACCAAGGATCGCGAGGACGGCTTTCTGGAAGGTGCTGAGCATGGAGACCTCCTTCTTCCTGCCGAGCAAACGAGGGAGGTCGCGCGCCGGTTCCATAGGATCGGGCCATGCGCGTCGTCGTCCTCGCCGATACGCATGTTCCCGATCACGCCGACCGGCTGCCGCGCGGCCTCGTGACCGCGCTCGGCAAGGCCGAGCTCATCCTTCACGCCGGCGACGTCACCGCGGCCACCGTGCTCGACGAGCTCGCGCAATTCGCGCCGGTGCGAGTCGCGATGGGAAACAACGATCGCCCATCGGTTCGCCGGTGGGGGGCGCGCGAGGCGCAGGTGGTCGACGTCGACGGCGCGCGGATCGCGCTGCTGCACGACGCGGGTCCGGCGCTCGGCCGCGCGAGGCGCATGCGCCGGCGCTTCCCAGACGCGGATCTCGTCGTGTTCGGGCACTCGCACATCCCGCTCGACCTCGTCGAGGACGGGACACGCCTCTTCAACCCCGGCAGCCCGACCTGGAAGCGACGCCAGCCGGCGCCGACCTACGGGGTGATCGACGTCGTCGGCCGGCGCCTGCGCGCGAGGATCGTCTCGCTGCGCTAGCGCGACTCGCGAGCGCGTGTCGCGACGACGCGCGTCCCGCTACACGACCTTCTCTGCCGGCAACGATTCCTGGAAGCCGAGGCCCAGGCGCGCGCCGCCGAGCTCCTCGCCGAGCAGCTGGTGGTACGGCACGCCGGTGAAGAGGTGATGGCTGCGCGTCGGTATGTCGGCGTCGGGCGCCCACTCCGCGCGTTGCAGCTCGATGTACGCCTCTTCCTCGCGCTCGGCCATCGCCTGGAGCAGGCGGCTGAACTGGTACCCCATCGCGTGCTGCCCGCCGAGCGTGATGAAGATGAACCGGTACCCCAGCTCGCCGAGCTCGGCGAAGCGGAGCGGCCGCGGGTCGTTGAACCACTTGAACGAGCTCGAGTAGTTGAAGGCGAACCGTGCTTCCGGAAACCGGCGTCGAACGCGTTCCGCGAACAGCTCGACCGGTCCGCGATCCGACGTCGGGAACTCGCACCACACGAGGTCGGGGATGCCGGTGTCGAGATAACGGAGCGCGCGCTCGACGGCGAGGTCCAGCCCTCGCTCCGATTCGGCCGCGTCGACCGCCGAGACGCCGTCGGTGCGGGCGATGATCACGAAGTCGCGACGGCCGAGGTCGTCCGCGACCGCGCGCGCCATGCGCAGCTTCCCGATCATCTCGCCCGCGTCGATGAGCGCTTTGCCGCCGATGTGGCCGCAGCGCTTCGGCAGGACCTGATCCTCGAGGTGCGCGGCCGCGACGCCCGCGTTCACGTACAGCTCGGTCGTGCGCTGCACGTTGAAGACGTTGCCGTACCCGCCGTCCATGTCCACGACGACGGGCGGGATGTCGCGGTGGCGGGGCGGTACCCCCTTGTCGGGATCGCCGACGGCCATCGTGAGCTGGAACTTCCGCAGCGCCGAGACCGTGCGACGGGCGCCGTCGGCGATCTCCGGTCCGGCGTACAGGTCCATGTCCGTCGTGCCGAGATGCCCGATGGCGAACGAGTATCCCGAGAAGTACACGGCCTTGAAGCCGTGGTACATCGCGAGCTCCGCGCCGTGCGGGTCGTAGATCCCGGGACCGAACAGGTACGGCTCGGTCTCGAGCAGCCGTCGCATGCGCGTGCTCGGATCGATCCAGCGTGAGGCCGGCACGCGAAAGCCCGCGGGCAGCAGCGGCGATTCGACCAGGTCGACCGGGTCGGCCACGCGTTCGGCGATCATCGTTCCGCTCCGGTCAGTTGTCGTGGTCGAGGAGGCAGAACTCGGGGCAGGTGCATTCCGGCTTCGGCGTCTCCTTGCGCGCGAGCCGCGGCCCGAGCGGCGCCTCGTCGACGGCGATCGCGTCGAGGTGCTGGACGACGTACATCGGTGTCATGACGCGGCACTTTCGTCTTCAGGGAGGTATCAGTCAAATCGTTTGTTCTTATCTTTACGATCAACGCGACCTATAGTTGTGCGCCGTGCAGGTAGCGCAGCTCGAAGCGCTCCTCGAGATCGCGCGGCTGGGCAACGTCAGCCGCGCCGCCGACGCGCTGCACATCACGCAGCCGGCGCTGACGGCGCGCCTCCAGGCGCTCGAGGCCGAGCTCGCGGCGCCGCTCTTCATCCGAAGCAAGCGGGGCATGGCGCTGACCGACGCGGGACGCGCGCTCCTCCCCTACGCCGAGCGAGCGCTCGCGCAGATCGCCGACGGCGGCAGGGCGATCGAGGACCTTCGCGCGGGCAGGGTCGGCCAGCTCCTCATCGGCGCAGCGCCGGCGGTGAGCACGTACCTCCTGCCGCGGCTGCTGAAGGAGTTCCAGGACGCGTTCCCGAAGGTGCGGCTCGGCGTGCGCACCGGACACACCGAGGAGGTCCTGGAGATGGTGCTGCGGCGCGAGGTCGACGTGGGAATCGGTCGGCCGGTGCGGCACACCGACGCCGAGCTCATCCCGGTCTTCGACGATGAGCTCCTGCTCGTCGCGAGCGCCGCGCACCCGTTCGCGAAGCGCGGCAAGGTCCGTGTGCTCGAACTCGCCGCGGAGCGGCTCATCCTGTTCGATCGCGCATCGAGCTACTACGAGCTCACGAGCTCGCTCGTGCGTCAGGCCGGCGTCGTCCCGGAGAGCGTCATCGAGCTCGACAATGTCGAGGCCGCGAAGAAGATGGTGCTGCAGGGACTCGGCGTCGCGTTGCTGCCGCGGATGGCGCTGCACGAGGAGCTGCAGCGGCGATCGCTGCGTCCGGTGCGGCTCATCGGCGCCCCTCGCGTGCCGCGGCCGATCGTGGCGATCCGCCGGCGCGACGCCGGGCCGGCGCTCGGACCGGTCGGCGGTTTCATGGCGACGCTCGCGAAAGTCCATGTCTCGTAAAGCGAGCGCGCTCGCGCGCGTGCGCGAGATCTGCCTCGCCCTCCCCGAGACGAGCGAACGGGCCAGTCACGGCGCGCCGACGTTCTTCATCGGCGACAAGCGCTCCTTCGTGAGCTTCATGGACGATCACCACGGCGACGGACGACTCGCGCTGTGGTGCGCGGCGCCGCCGGGCGCGCAGCGCATGCTCGCCGGATCGCGACCGGAGCAGTTCTTCGTTCCGCCGTACGTCGGCCACCGGGGATGGGTCGGCGTGCGCCTGGATCGCGACCTCGCGTGGCGGGAGATCGCGCGCGTGATCGAGGACGCGTACTTCGCCGTCGCGCCGAAACGACTCGCGGAGGCCGCGCGCGAGAGACGGTCGCGATGAACGGGACCGCGCCGGATCCGACTCGGGTCGCTCGCGCGCGGCGCCTGCGCGTGTTCCGCCGCACGCTCGGCTTCGTGCGGCTCGCGTGCACGGTCCTCGCGCTCGCCGCGCTGTACGGGATCGGGTGGGTGCCCGCGCTTGCGGCGGCGCTCGCTCCGGCCGGCGCCATCGTCCAGACGCTCGTGACGATCGCGGTCGTGCTCGTCGCCGTATGGCTCGTCGGCCTGCCGTTCGCGATCGCGTTCTACCGGCGCGAGCGGGACGAGGGGCTCAGCGTCCAGGGCGGAGGCGGGTTCGCCGTCGATCAGGTGAAAGCGCTCGCGCTGAGCGTGGTGCTGATCGGGGCGGCAAGCGCGGCGTGGTACGCCGTCGCGCCCTTGCCGGCGTGGTGGCTCTTCGCGGCGATCGGCGCGTTCGCACTCGCGGCCCTCGCCACGCTGATCGGCCCGCTGCTGCTGCGCGCGTTCTACCGCCTGGATCCGATCGACGAGGCGCTCGCCGGTCGCGTGCGCGCCGTCGCCGCGCGCTCCGGCGTACGCGTCGACCGCGTTCTGTCCTGGCGCGTCTCCGAAAAGGCGACCATCGCGAACGCCGCGGTCCTCGGCCTCGGTCCGACGAAGCAGATCGTGATCGCCGACACGCTCGCGGCGAACCGTCCGCCCGAGCAGGTCGAGGCGGTCGTCGCCCACGAGCTGGCGCACGTCGTCCATCGCGACACGCTGCGCGGCTTCCTCGTGTACGGCGCCTCGCTCGCGTTCGCCGTGCTGCTCCTACGCGCGCTCCTCGATGCGCTGACCGCGCGCGGCGCCGCCGACCCGGCGACGTTCCCGCTGCTCGTCGCGGGCATCGAGCTCATCGCGCTCGCTGTGTCTCCGCTCGTGCTCGCCTACTCCCGCTCGCGCGAGGCCGCGGCTGACCGGTTCGCGGCGCGGCATTCGACGGCCGATGATCTCGGCCGCGCGCTCGTATGGACCACGTCGCGCAACCTCGCCGATCCGGACCCGCCGCGCTGGGAGGAAGTCCTGTTCATGAGCCATCCGTCGCTCTCGTCGCGGCTCCGCGCGCTCGGGCAGCCGACGGAGGCGAGCGCCGCGTCCCGTTAGTCCGAGAGGTCCTCGAGACCGAAGCGCTCGATGAGCGCGTCGACGGTCTCGCGCGGATCGAGCGCGCTCGGGTCGAACACGTGCCAGCCGCGGCGTTCGGTGTGCTCCACGCGCATGCGCGGGTAGAGCCGGCGCGCGGTACGGTCGAGCATCGGTGCGTCGCCCTCCGGCTTGTTCGTGCGCGACGCGTTGCGCGTCAGCGCGACCTCGAGCGGCGGGAGCAGGTGCACGAGCCGGACGCCTCTGAGGCGGTCCGTGTACGCGCGACGCTCCTCGTCGCTCTCCAGCGTGTCGTCGATGACGACGGCGACGCCCGACATCGCGAACTCCGCGGCCATGAGCGCGACGCCGCGGCGGAACAGCAGCCGCTCGATGGGACGATCCATCTCGCCGTAGCGGTGCAGGCCTTCCTCGTCCATGAGGTCGGTCTCGAGGTGCACGCCGGAGACGTACCGCGAGGCGAGCTCGCCGCAGACGCTCGTCTTGCCCGATCCGGGAACGCCGGTGATGAGCCAGATCGGTGCGCGCAGGGCGGACATGGAGGAATGATCCCCTAGCGCAGGAGGCTCGTGCGCGGGTCGGTTGGATCGACGAGCACGCGGATCCGCGCGTCGACGGCGTAGCTCGCCGCTTCACCGGGATACATGTACGGCCCGCGACCGCGCCGCCGCGTGCCGCCAGGGTCTTCGTACTCGTACTCGACTCGCGCGACCTGACCGACGCCGCGCATGTACTCGTTGCGCACGTTGGTCACGGTCGCGCTGACCGTCTGCCCGATCTCCTCCAGCCGTCGGGCCGCTCGCAGCCGCCGGGCGCCCGTGTAGACGAGCCAGGCGCCGAGCGCGACCGTGGCCGCATCGCCGGCGACGAGGAACACGACGAGCAGCGTTCCGTCCTTCTCCGCGAAGCGGTTCGTGTCCGGATCGTCGCTGACGTACCGCACGACGTAGCGGTCGCCCAACCTCGCGCTCTCGTATGCCGCCTCGGACACGGAGTCCGCGCCGCTGTGACGGGCGCCGTTCGCGTCGTCGAACGCGTACGACAGCTGATACGTCGTGCCGCGCCCGCGGATGACGTGCTTTGCGGTGACGGCCGCGACCGCGATCGCGCTTCCGTTCTGGTAGCGGTACTCGTCGTACGCCGCTTTGCCGGCACCGATCGAGAACGGGATCGCGAGCGCGAGCAGCAGGAATCCGTAGAACCGGGTCATGCCCGGACCCGCGAACGGCGGGCGCGGGTACGTCGCGGGCCGGCCCGTCGTGACGGAGCGGCCATCGACGACGACGTCGTAGTCGTAGCGCAGGCCATTCGTCGCGATCCGAAGCTGCGCGACCGAGTTGCCGACACGAAACGGGAACATTCCGGATTGGTCGCGGAGCGCGCCGCCCGACTGGGTCGTGGTGACGCCGTCGACCGTGAGCTTTCGTCTGCCGGTGAAGTACCCATGCTCGAGCTCGACGGAGTGGCGACCGTCCGGGAGCGCGATCTCCCATCTCCGTTTTGCCACCGCTCTTAGCCGATCGTCGTCGTCAGAAGACGCGCTTCGGAGCGCGGCGATCCCGCTGCGATCACGCGGCGAGCTCGCCGAGGACCCGCGTCACGGCGTCGCGCCAGTCGGACTTCGGCGGCAGCGCACCACGGATCTGGCGGTGGCCGACGATGAGCTTCGGGTACGCCTTCTCGATGCGGCGCCGCTCGTCGAGCCGGATGTCGCGTCGCGCGACGATGCGCAGCTCGCCTTTGCGCGCGCGGAGCTCCGCGACGCCGGCCGCGATCGCCCGCAGCTTCACCTCGAGGCCGAAGAGGAGGTTGCGCACCGGCTCGGGCGGCGTCCCGTAGCGATCGCGCAGCTCCGCGGCGAGCTCGCGCAGCTCGTCGATCTCGCGCACGCCGGCGATCCGTCGATACAGCTCCAGCTTCCGCACGCGGCTCGGCACGTATGCGTCCGGGATCGCGGTCGGGAGCGCGAGGTCGATCGTGACCGACGGCAGCTCCGCGCGCTTCTCGAGCGGCTCGCCCTTGAGCTCCTCGATCGCCTCCTGCAGCAGCTGCGTGTACAGCTCGAATCCCACGGCGGCGATGTTGCCGTGCTGCTCGACCCCGAGGAGGTTGCCCGCGCCGCGGATCTCGAGGTCGTGCATCGCGATCTTGAACCCGGCGCCGAGCTCGCTCGCCTCGAAGAGCGCCTGCAGCCTCGCCCGCGCCTGCTGCGTGAGCTGCTCCTGCTTGTTGTAGAGGAGGTACGCGAAGGCCTTCTCGCTCGAGCGACCGACGCGGCCGCGCAGCTGGTAGAGCTGCGCCAGGCCGAAGGTGCCGGCGCGATTCACGACGATCGTGTTCACGTTCGGGATGTCGAGGCCGGACTCGATGATCGTCGTGCACACGAGCACGTCGTGGTCGCCGCGGGCGAACTCCGTCATCACGCGCTCGAGGCGATCCTCGTCCATCTGCCCATGCGCGATCGCGTACTTCGCCTGCGGGACCATGTGCTCGAGCCGCCGCGTGACGTGCTCGATGCCCTGCACGCGGTTGTGCACGAAGTACACCTGTCCGCCCCGGTCGAGCTCGCGGAGCAGCGCCTCGCGGACGACGTCGTCGGCGTACGCGACGATCTTCGTCTCGATCGGCTGCCGGTTCTCCGGCGGCGTTTCGATGACCGAGATGTCGCGCACCCCGGACAGCGCCATGTGCAGCGTCCGGGGGATCGGCGTCGCGGTCATCGACAGCACGTGCACCTCGCTGCGCATCGCCTTCAGGCGTTCCTTGTGCCGCACGCCGAAGCGGTGCTCCTCGTCGATGATGAGGAGGCCCAGGTCCTTGAACGCGACGTCGGACTGCAGCAGCCGGTGCGTGCCGATGACGATGTCGACCTCGCCGAGCGCGATGCCGGCGACGACCTCGCGCTGCTCGGGCGGCGAGCGGAAGCGCGACAGCATCTCGACCTTGACCGGGAACGTCGCGAGGCGCTCGGAGAACGTCTGGAAGTGCTGTTGCGCGAGGACCGTCGTCGGAACGAGCACGGCGACCTGCTTGCCGTCCATCACGGCCTTGAACGCCGCGCGGAGCGCGACCTCGGTCTTGCCGAAGCCGACGTCGCCGACGATGAGCCGGTCCATCGGCCGTGCGCGCTCCAGGTCCTTCTTGACCTCCTCGATCGCCTGCACCTGATCGGGCGTCTCGGTGTAGGGGAACGAGTTCTCGAGCTCGATCTGCCACGGCGTATCGCGGCCGAACTGGTGCGCCGGCACGACCTCCCGCTTCGCGTAGATCCGCAGCAGCTCGCGGGCGATGTCGAGGACGGCCTTCTTGACCTTCTTCTTCGTCTTCAGCCAGTCGGTGCCGCCGAGCTTCGAGAGCGCGGGCGGCGTGCCGCCGACGAAACGGGTGATCTTGTCGATGCGCTCCGTCGGCAAGGACACGCGGTCGGTGCCGGCGAACTGCAGCTCGAGGTACTCGCGTTCGACCCCGGCGACCTCCTTCGTCACGAACCGTTCGAAGCGGGCGATGCCGTGGTCCTCGTGCACGACGAGGTCGCCTGGCTTCAGGTCCATCAGCGCCTGGGCGAACGCGACGCGGCGGCGCCGGCGCTCGGGATGGCGCGGCTTGCGGAAGCCGAAGAGCTCGGCGTCCGTGAAGACGCGCACTCCGAGGTCGGCCGCGGCGAACCCTTCCGCCAGCGGCACATGCAGCAGCGTCAGCGAGCCGGCGGCGGGGACCTCGTCGAGTGCGTCGTGCGGCGAGACGTGCACGTCGCGTTCGGCGAGCAGCTCGGCGAGGCGGGGCGCCTGCGGCGACGCGATCGCGTCGCGCCCGGTCCGATCGCCCGCGATCATCGCGAGGAACTGATCGAGCCGGCCCGCGTATGAGGGCGCGCTCACCCATCCGACACGGATCGCTTCGCCCTCGCCAGAGAGGCGCACGCTCCCGAACTCACGCGCGAACGCCTCAATGCGCGCGCGCTCGACGTACGCCGCCGGCAACGCCGCGACGGGGAGGCCCTGCTCGGCGAGGTCGTCGCGGCGCTCCTCGGCCTGGCCCTCGAGCGCGTCGCGTCCGAGCTCGAGCTCCATCGTCTCCTCGAGCACGAGCGTGGCGCGCGCGGGCAGATGATCGAGGAGCGACGATCGCGCCCCAACCAAGGGGCTGAAAGCCTCCATGCCGTCGGCGTAGCCGCCGCCGCGCAGCCGGTCGAGAAAGACGCGCCACGGCGCGGTGGCCTCGCCGTAACCGAGCTGGTCCCAGCCGTGCGCCGCGAGATGCTCCGCGGCCTCGATGGCGCGCTCGAGCGCGAGCTCGCGGGCCGGCAGGATCGCGACCTCGCCGACGGCCTCGAGCGAGCGCTGCGTCGCGGGATCGAACCGCCGCAGCGTCTCGATCTCGTCGCCCGCGAGCTCGATGCGCACCGGACGCTCGTCGGCGATCGGGAAGACGTCGAGGATGCCGCCGCGGCGCGCGAACGTGCCCGGCTCGGCGACCTCCGTGACCGGCTCGTAGCCGATCGTGAAGAGCCACTCGGCGACCTCGCTCCACGACAGCCGCTCGCCGGCGCGCAGCGCGCGCGAGCGCGCGGCGAGGTCGCCCGGCGACAGCGTGTGCTGCAGCAGCGCGCGCAGCGACGCGATCACGGCGACCGGCTCGGCGCGTCGCGCGAGCGACCACAGCGTGAGGAGCCGCGACGAGACGTGCTCGCGCGAGGGCGCGGTGAGCTCGTACGGCATCGTCTCGCGATCGGGGAACGCGAGCACGCGGTCCTCGCCGAGCCACGCCGCGAGCTCGGCGCGCCAGCGGCGCGCGCGATCCTCGTTCGGCACGACGACGCAGACCGTCCGCGACGCCTCCGCGACGAGCGCCGCGTAAAGGTACGCGCGCCCCCCGGCGCCCGCTTCGCCGAGGACGATCGAACGTCGCGCGTCGAGCGCCGAAGTGACCGCGCGGAACGCCGCCGCATCGCGCGCGAGCGCGAGCAGGCCGCCGAGACGCGCGCGGGTCTCGGTCTGCAGCGCCATCACGCCTCACCCTCGCGGTTGAAGCGCTCCATCGCGCGCTCGATGCCGTCGCGCACGAGCACCTCGATCGCCTCCGCGGCCCGCGTCACCATCTGCTCCGCCTGCTCCTTCTCGCCGTCGGCGAAGGGCGAGAGCACGTGGTCCACGAGGTCGCCGCGCGCACCCGCCGGATGGATCCCGAGACGAACGCGCGGAAAGCTCTCCGACCCGATCTCCGCCACGACGGAGCGCATGCCGTTGTGCGTCCCCGGAACGCCCCCGGGTCG
>DASQXO010000086.1:0-4184 GCA_035639655.1 Candidatus Dormiibacterota bacterium | reverse complement strand
CGAGGCGCCGCGTCCGAGCGCGTCGATCGGCGCGCCGGCGACACCGGAGCCGACACGCGCCGCGACGTCGCCGCCCGTCGTCGCGTCGCCGTCCCCCTCCGCGACGCCGGGCCGCGTCGCCGCGCCCGCGCCGCCGCGCATGTTCAGCAATCCGGTCATCGACCGCGACTTCCCCGACCCGGATCTGCTTCGCGTCGGCGCCTCGTACTACGCATACGCGACGAACTCCGGCGGCACGAACGTGCAGGTCGCGAGCTCGCGCGACCTCGTCGCGTGGGAGCGACTCGGCGACGCGCTTCCGTCGTTGCCCGCGTGGGCGCGACCGGGCCGCACGTGGGCCCCGGATGTGAGCGCCACGCCGTTCGGCTTCGTCCTGTACTTCACGGCCCAGCACGCCGACAGCGGGCGCCAGTGCATCGGCGTCGCCACGAGTGTGTCGCCGGCTGGTCCGTTCCGCGCCGCCGCCTCGCCGATCATGTGCCAGCTCGACCTCGGCGGATCGATCGATCCGGCATCGTTCGTCGACGCGGACGGAACGCGCTACCTCGCGTGGAAGAACGACGGCAACTGCTGCCGCATCCAGACGCGCATCTTCGTACAGCGCGTCTCCGCGAACGGTCTCACCCTCGAGGGCAGCGCGACCGCGATCCTTGCCGCGGACCGCGCCTGGGAGGGCGGCATCATCGAGGCGCCGACGCTGTGGCGCCAGGGCGGCCGCTATTACGCCTTCTACTCCGCCAACGGTTACGCCGGCGCGAACTACGCGATCGGGTACGCCGTCGCCGACTCGATCGTCGGTCCGTACCGCAAAGCCGATGTGCCGTGGATCTCGAGCGCCGGTGCGGTCGTCGGTCCAGGCGGGCAGGACATCGTCATCGCGCCGGACGGATCGACGTGGCTCGCGTACCACTCGTGGGACCCATCGAATCGCTACCGGCGCTTGAACCTCGATCGTCTCGCGTGGAACGGCGCCGCACCGGTCGCCGTCCCGTCGCTCGGTCCCCAGCCGGTTCCGTAGGCTTCGGCACCGCTCCTGCTTGCCACGGCTCGCGTCCGTGGAAGCCGATCTTCGCGCCGCCGCGTGGCCGTTCATGCGCGCCCGCGTCGCGCGCCTCGCGATCCCGCTCGTCACGTTCACGACCATCGCGATCGCGCTCGTCGTGCGCGGCCGCCGCGCGCTCACGCTCGTCGATTTCCCGCTGAACGACGGCGGGCTCTTCTACACGATCATCGACGACCTGCGGCGGGCCGGATACGCGCTGCCCCAGACGCTGTCCTACAACCACGCCGGGATCCCGTTCGCGTACCCGCCGCTCGCCTTCTACCTCGCCGCCGGCGTACGCGACGCGCTCGGGCTGTCGACCGCGGATGTCCTCCGCCTGCTCCCGGTCGTGCTCAGCACGCTTGTCGTCGTCGCGTACCTGCCGCTCGCGCGCGCGCTCTCGCGCAACGCGATCGCCGCGGCGATCGCCACGTTCGTCGTCGCCGTTCAGCCGTCGGCGTACACGTGGCAGGTGATGGGCGGCGGTCTCACGCGGGCGCTCGCGCTGCTCTTCGCGACGCTCGCGCTCGTGGCGCTGCACTCCTTCTACACGCGTGGGAGTCGCGTCGCGCTCGCGGCGACGGCGCTGTTCGCGTCGCTCACGCTCCTCAGCCACATCGAGTTCGCCTGGTTCCTCGTTTTCAGCGGGCCGCTGTTCCTGCTGTTCCACGCGCGCGATCGTCGCGCGGCGCTGCGCGGGTCGCTCGTCATCGGCGCCGCCGTGTTCTTCCTGACCGCGCCGTGGTGGATCATGGTCCTGACGCGGTACGGCGTCGGCCCGCTCATCGCCGCGGCGACGACGGGATCGCTGTCGAACGGCATCCTCGACCTGCTGAAGTTCGAGCGCACCGACGAGCCGTTCTTCCCGCTCGTCGCCGCCACCGCGATCCTCGGCGTGGTCGTGTGCCTGCTGCGACGCGATTACTTCGCGCCGGCGTGGCTCGTCGCCATCGGCGTCCTCGACCAGCGCTCCTTCAACGTTCTGTCGGCGCTGCCCATCGGGCTGATGGCCGGGATCGTCGCCACGGAGGTCCTCATGCCGCTCGCTCGTGACCGGCGCACGCTCATCGCCGTCGCCGGCCTCGCCGCGCTGTACGCCACGGTCTCGTCCGGTCGCGCGAATCAGGAGCTGCACCGCGCGCTGAAGCCCGACGAGCGCGTAGCGATGACGTGGGTGCGCGACCACTCGCCCGCCGACGCACGCATCCTCGCGATCGCCGAGCGCTTCTGGGCCGGCGATCGTGTCACCGAGTGGCTGCCGGCGCTCTCGGATCGCACGGTCGTGGACGTGGTGCAGGGCTACGAGTGGTTCCCCCGCGAGCGCGGCTTCTGGAAGCGGCTCGAGGCGTATGACCTCGCGCAGCAGTGCGGCGGGCGCGACGCCGCGTGCGTCGAGGCATGGGCGAACTTGTACGGATCGTTCGACTACGTCTACCTGCCGAAGACGATCGGCGGGTACTGGGGTGACGGCACGCCGATCTGGTGCTGCACGCCGCTTCGCGCGTCGCTCCGCGCCGATCCGCGCTATGCCGTGGTCTACGACGGCGAGGGCGCGACGATCTTCAAGCGCGCGCCCTAAGCCAGGAAGAACAGACCGGCCGCGAAGAACGACACGAACGCGCCGCCGATCATGAGGGCCGCCGCGAGGTACGTCCGATCGAGGAGGCGGTGCTGTCCGAGCCGCGCGAGGACGATGAACGCGGGGAACAGCGCCAGCCCGAAGCGCATGATCGAGTAGAGCTGCCCGGTCGAGATCGGCACGAGCAGGAACGTCGCGGCGTACACGGCGTAGCTCGGGCGCAGGCGGAACGCCACGACGACCGCGAGCGCCACGAACGCGATGGTGAAGAGCAGGTCGGAGATCGGTCCGCGCTGCGGGCCGAAGTAATTCGCGAGCGTCTGCCACGGCGCCATCAGCCCACGCCCCCATGCCGATTGCGTGCGCAGGAAGACGAGCGGGTCGCCGAAGTTCGCGTAGAGGTACCCAAGCCAGCCGGCGAAGGCCGCGACCGGGAGTACCAGCGCGTATCCGCCGCGGGCGATCGCGCGGAGCGACATCCCGTGCTGCAGCACGAGCTCGGCGGCGAGCGCCACGACGATCAGCACGCCGTGCGGCCGCGCGAGCGCGCACCCCACGGCGAGCAGGCCGGCGAGGAGCCATTGCCCACGCCGCGCGTGATAGAAAGACGCGATCGCGAAGGCCAGGAACAGCGATTCGGGATACAGCGCGGAGAGGAAGAACGCGGTCGGGAAGACGATGAGGTACAGCGCCGCGCGGCGCGCGGTGCTCGCATCGACGTCGAACCGCGCCAGCGCGACGAGGTACGCCAGCGCGGCACAGAGCGCGACGTTCACGACGACGATGCCGGCGAGGAGCAAGGCTTCCTTGCCGCCGCCGAAGAGCGGCGCGCCGAGGCGCATCAGCAGTGGCAGCAGCGGCGCGAACGCGACGCTCGAGAACTGCCCAGGCGTGTAGTCGTAGCCCGACTCGGCGATCCGTAGGTACCACGCGCCATCCCAGCGCGAGAGCGCGCTCAGCCAATGCTGGACCGAGAGATCGTTCTCGGTCTTGATCGGAAGGCGGTAGCTGATAAGGGCGATCGCGACGATGGCAACGCGGGTCACGATCAGCGGCGCGACGACCTCACGGACGACCGGGCGCGCGAGCAGTGGCGCGATCGCGGCGCGGGTCCGACCGAGTCCTAAGCTGCCGGCTTCGATGAGCCGTCCGCGCCACGGGATGACACCCACGTCGCGCGTGGGTGCACTCGATGTGCCACCCACACACGCGGCCGTGGCGACGCGTACTGAGCACGTCTGACAGCGTCGGGGGAGCGAACGCGGCGGTGCTCGTTCCTATAATTGAGGTCTCTCGACGGCCCGTTCGTCTAGCGGCCCAGGACATCGCCCTCTCAAGGCGAAGATCACCGGTTCGAATCCGGTACGGGCTACCAGATGCTCTGTATTCGAACTCTCCTGCTTCCAGGAGAGTTCGAAACGGCTCGGCCAAGTCGACGCTAACCATCCGTCCGCCGCGGATGTGGAGCCGGCGAGGGACCATTCCAGGTCTACACCGGCTGGAACTCCGCAAGCGTGTGCCTTCGCGGGATGAACATTTGATACAAGTTCACCATTATTGGTG
>DASQXO010000085.1:0-3075 GCA_035639655.1 Candidatus Dormiibacterota bacterium | reverse complement strand
CCCTCCGGCACGAACCGGTAGCCCTTCGCCGGAATCGTCTCGATGAGCGTACGCTCGCGGATCGCCCGGTCATGAGCGATCGTCATGGACGGCGTCACTCGACGCCTAGGCGGTGTCGTCGTCAACGGAAGTCAACTTCTCTGCTCTGACGGCGTCGGGCGGTTCCATGGCCGGCTTGAGCAGGAACCGGTAACCACGGCGCGGAACGGTGCCGATGTACCGAGGTCTCCGGTAATTGTCGCCGAGCTTGATCCGGAGGTTGCGGATGTGCCGGTCGACGATGTTGCTCTCGGCGACGTAGTCGGAGCCCCAGACGGTGTCGAGGATCATCTCGCGCGTCAGGACGTCACCCGGGTTCGACGCGAGGAGGTACAGCAGACTCTGCTCGATCGCGGTCAGGCGCAGCCGCGCGGTGCCGACGCGCACGTGCTGGTGAAGGATGTCGATCTCGACGTCGCCGATCGTGATCGTTGGGAAGAACGGAATGCGTTCGCCGTAGCTGCGCCGCATGATCGCCAGGACTCGCGCGATGAGCTCCTCGGGACTGAACGGCGCCGTGACGAAGTCGTCCGCGCCTCGATCGAACGCCTGCAGTTTCGTCCGCATGTCGCCGCGCCGCGTCACGGCGATCGACGGTGTTCGCGCGCCGCCCTCACGGCGACCGATGAGCGAGATAGCGTTGTTGGTGAGATCGATGTCCACGAGGACGAGGTGCGGATGCCACTCGCGCTTCACGCGGTCGGCGTCGGCAATGGTCGTCGCGATGCGCACCACATTGCGGCCGTGGTTCAGGGCAAGTTTCATGACGTTCGCGATCGGCGGCTCGCCGACGACGAGCACCCGGGCCGCGCCGCGGAGCCTCGAGCGCAGCAGCCTGAGCTTCCGCGCCTCCTCGGTGCGCGGAGTGATCACGCTTGCGATGTTACCTCGTGAAGATGAAGGCGCTTCATACGTCTGTGTGTCTGGAGACGCACGCGTACCGTGGAAGTGTGTCTATTCGCTCGGCGCGGATCAGCGACGCGGTCCGTCGCTTTCTCGAAGGGGCGCGGTTCGCCGCGATCGCGACGCTGAATCACGACGGCTCGCCGCACGTGACGGTCGTCTGGTTCGAGGTGCGCGGCGACGAGGTGGTGGTCAACACGACGACGTCGCGCGTGAAGGCGCGCAACCTGTCGCGCGATGCCCGCGTGTCGATCCTCGTCGGCGACGCGGATCGCTACGTCCGGATCGATGGGCGCGCGCGGGCGATCGCGCACGGTCGGCAGGCGCTCGAGGACATCCGTCGCCTCGGGATCCGCTATGACGGCGTGGAGGCGGCCGAGCGCCAGGTCCGCGATGTCTGGTCGAGGCAAGAGCGCGTCACGTATGCGATCGCCGCTGAGCGCGTCTACGCGTACGACGTCACATGACGGTCGTCTGCTCGCGGTGCGGTCTCACGAAGGAGTCGGTGAGCGGGGCGCCGCTCCCGGGGGCGCTCGGCACGCGCGTCGCGGAACACGTGTGTCAGGACTGCTGGAACGAGTGGATGCAGACGTCGATCCGCGTGATCAACCACTACGGGCTCCAGCCGGCGGTGAAGGAGCATCGCGAGAAGATCTTCGAACTGATGGCGGAGTTCTTGAAGCTGCCCGCGGAGTAGAGAGGTTATCTGTCGGGGTGCCGGGATTCGAACCCGGGCCCTCGTGAACCCCATTCACGCGCGCTGCCAGGCTGCGCTACACCCCGTCGCGTTGTCAGAAAGTGTAACGCCGCGAGGCGTCTTTGAACTTCGTGGCCGCGAACACATCGTTGCGCGTCGCCTCTCAGCCTGTCGTTAGCCTCATCCACGCCGATGACAAGCGCCCGCGAGCAGTTCGCCCGCGTCGCCGAGGCCTATGCGCGCAGCGCCGCGCACGCGCGAGGCGAGGATCTCGCGCGCCTGGCCGCGCTCGTCCCGGCCGACGGCATCATCGTCGACGTCGGGACCGGCGCCGGACACGCGCTCGCGGCGGTCGCCCCGAAGGCGAAGCTCGCGATCGGCGTCGATGCCACGCACGAGATGCTCGCCGTGGCGAACGGCGTCCTGCGCGAGCGCGGCCTGCGGCCGCTGCTCGTCGAAGCAGACGCCGGGGCGCTCCCGATCGCCGACGACCGCGCCGATGCCGTCGTGTCGCGCCTCGCGGCGCACCACTTCCCCGACGTGCCGGTGGCGTTCGGCGAGATCCGGCGCATCCTCAAGCGCGGGGGCGTCTTCCTCTTCGTCGACAACTACGCACCGGACGATCCCGCGCTCGACGCGTGGATCGACGAGCTCGAACGGACACGCGATCCGTCGCACGTGCGGTCGCACACGCTCGATGGGTGGGAGCGACTGCTCCGCGACGTCGGGCTCGCGACACAGGTGGAGGCGACGCTCCACACCGCGCTGCACACGGAGGACTGGCTCGCGCGATCGCAGACGCCGCCCGACAAGGCGGCCCGGGCGCGCGCGTTGCTCCGCGACGCTCCCGCAGCGGCGCGCGAGATTTTCCGCATCCACAACGCGGGCTTCTCGCTCCTGAAGGCTCTGATCGTGGCGACGAAGGAATGACGCGCACGATCTACTCGATCGGTCACGGCGCGCGTCCGCTCGACGAGTTCCTCGAGACGCTTCGGACGGCCGCGATCGAGACGCTCGTCGACATCCGCACCGCGCCCGGCTCGCGGAAGCACCCGCACTTCGGCAAAGACCCGCTCGCGAAAGCGCTCGAAGCGAGCGGCATCGCCTACCTGCATCTCAAGGAGCTTGGTGGATTTCGGAAACCGGCAGCCGATTCGCCCAACACGGCGCTGCGGAACGACGCGTTCCGCGGCTACGCCGACTACACGTCGACGCCGGAGTTCGCGCGCGGATACGAGAAGCTGACGAAGCTCGCGAGCATCTCACGGACGGCGTACATGTGCGCGGAGACGCTCTGGTGGCGCTGCCACCGGCGCATCCTCTCGGATCGCCTCGCGCTCGACGGCTGGCAGGTGCTGCACCTCATGCGGCCCGGCGTGACCCAGCCACACCGGCCCACGCCCGAGGCGCGCCTCGCCGACGGCCAGCTGATCTAC
>DASQXO010000084.1:0-13571 GCA_035639655.1 Candidatus Dormiibacterota bacterium | reverse complement strand
CGTCGCCTACGGGCTCCGCCTCGCTCGCCGGTCGCGCGACGAGATCGAGCGCAAGGTCGCCGAAACCCTTGCGTTCGTCGGCCTGCGGGGGATGGAGCAGCGCTGGCCGAGCCAGTTATCCGGCGGCCAGCAGCAGCGCGTGGCGGTGGCGCGCGCGCTCGTGATCGAGCCGCAGGTCCTGCTGCTCGACGAGCCGCTCTCTAACCTCGACGCGAAGCTGCGCGACCAGTTGCGCTCGGAGCTGCGCATGCTCCAGCAGCGTCTCGGCATGACCTTCGTGTATGTCACGCACGATCAGGGCGAGGCGCTGTCGCTCTCGGACTGGATCGCGGTGATGAAGGACGGACGCGTCGAGCAGGCCGGCTCGCCGTGGGACATCTACTACCGACCGCGAACGGCGTTCCTCGCCGACTTCGTCGGCGCGGTGAACCTCGTGCCGGCAACGGTGAGCACGCTGGAGGACGGCCACGCCCGCGTCGCGTTCGGCTCGCAGACGCTTTCCGTCCCACTCCCCGCCGGCCTCACGGTCGCGCCCGGCCAGAACGTGCGCCTCTGCATCCGTCCCGAGACCGTCGAGTTCGCGCGCGCCGGCGCCGACGGCGCCCTCGTCGCCGGCACCGTCGCGCGCCGCTCGTTCCTCGGCGATCGGATGCGGTACTGGATCGCCGTCGACGGTCGCGAGTGGATCGTCGACCAGGCCGATCCCGGCGCCGGAGCGACGCTCGACGGACGCGTCTCGCTCGCGCTCCGTCCGGAGCGCGTCCACGTCATCGCCGATGCCTAGCGAGATGGTCCGACGCTCGCCCGCCTGTTCGACGAGACGGCGAGGCCTCGAGCGAAGCAGCCCTTAGGATGCGACCGCAATGAGCCGGCGCCTGATGCTGCTCGGTGTCGTCTTCGCCCTGTACGTCGTCGCGGGCAAGGCGGGGCTCGCGCTCGCCGTCGTCAATGCGAGCGCCAGCGCGGTCTGGCCGCCGACCGGGATCGCGCTGGCGGTCCTCCTCGTGCTCGGGCCGGCACTCTGGCCGGCGATCTTCCTCGGCGCGCTGGTCGTGAACCTCACCACGGCGGGATCGGTGCTGACCTCGCTCGCGATCGCGGGCGGCAACACGCTCGAGGCGCTCATCGGCGCGCGCCTCGTCACGCGCTTCGCGAACGGCGTGCGCGCCTTCGAGCGGCCGCAGGACGTGCTCAAATTCACGCTCGTCGCGGCGATGTTGAGCACGACCGTGAGCGCGAGCATCGGAGTGACGGCGCTCTCGCTCGGCGGCTACGCGCCGTGGAATGACTTCCCGGCGGTGTGGCTGACCTGGTGGCTCGGCGACGCGTCCGGGGCGCTCGTGGTCGCGCCGACGCTCGTGCTCTGGGCCACGGCCTCGCACTTGTCGATCCGCCGCGGGCGCCTCGAGCTCGCGGCGGTGGTCGCGCTGCTGATCCTGGTCGCGCTCGTGACCTTCGATGGCGCGAGCCCGCTCTCCGAGCAGCGGTATCCGGTCAGCTTCCTGCCGTTCCCGATCCTCGTGTGGGCCGCCTTCCGCTTCGGTCCGCGGGCGGCGGCGACGAGCATCGCGGCGCTGTCCGCGATCGCGATCGTCGGGACGCTCCAGCGCAACGGCCCGTTCGGCGCCCTACCGCCGAACGACGCGCTGCTGCTCCTGCAGGCGTTCGTCGGCGTCGCGACCCTCACGACGCTCACGCTCGCCGCCGCGGTCGTCGATCGCGACCGCGCGCACGAGCTCCTGCGCGCGGCGGAGCTACGCCTGCGCCTCGCCGAGGAGCGCAAGGTCGCCGAGCGGGAGGAGTTCCTCTCCGTCGCCGCGCACGAGCTGAAGACGCCGATGACGACGCTGCAGATCGCGGTGCAATCGCTGCTGCGACAGGGCGAGCGCGAGGCCGGCGTCGACCGCGCGTTCCTCGAGCGCTCGCTCGGCGCGATCCGCGAGACCACCGACAAGCTCGCGCGACTCGTCACGGAGCTGCTCGAGACGGCCAGGGTGCAGGCCGGGCGATTCGAGCTCGATCGCCAGGACGCCGACCTGATCGCGATCGTCGCGTCGGCCGTGCAGCGGGCGCAGGCGCGAACGCGCAAGCACAAGCTCATGCTGTCGGCCCCGGCGCCGCCGGTGCGGACGAGCGTCGACACGCTTCGCCTCGAGCAGGTCCTCGACAACCTCCTCGACAACGCAATCAAGTTCAGCCCGCACGGCGGCGCGATCGAGGTCGCGCTCGTCGCGGCGGAAGACATGGTGAGCATCACCGTCCGCGATCACGGCGTCGGCGTCCCGCCGGACCGCCGCGCGCAGATCTTCGAGCGCTTCTACCAGGCCCACCAGGAATCGCAGCGGTCGGGCCTCGGCCTCGGTCTGTACGTCTCGCGCGAGATCATGCGCCTGCACGGCGGATCGATCGCGGCCGAGTTCCCCGACGACGGTGGCACGCAGATCGTGCTGGAGCTGCCGGCGCGCTCGGGTACGCCGCTGGAGATGCCGGAACCGGTCGGCTCGCCGCGCGGCTAGAGGAGGATCTCGAGCCCGTCCTCGGCGCGCTCGAGCTCGACCTCGTTGAGGTGCGCGAGCGTCTCGTCGCCGAAGTGGGTGAGCACGATCCGTTTGCACTCGAGCTCGCGCCGGTGCGCCATCAGCGTGCGGTACGCGAGGTGCGTCGGATCGTCCGTGGCGAAGTTCGTCGACTCGCAGATGAAGAGGTCCGCGTCGCGCGCGAGCTCGGGGAGCGCCGACGTCCACGTCGCGTCGCCCGAGTACGCGATGAGCTTTCCCGCGACGCGCACGCGCACGCCGTGCGGGTCCGACTCGGGGACATGCTCGACGCGGACCGCCGCGATCGACGCGCCGCCGACGACGAGCTCACCGTTGCCGAAGCTCTGGTACGCGACGGGGTAGGAAAGCCGCGTCGTGCCGAAAAAGTCCCGGTACAGCCCGAGCGACGTCTGCCGCATCCGCGGCTCGAGGTCGCGCGGGCCGGCGATGGCGAGCGAGCGCGACCTTCCGGCGAAGTGCTGATCCATGAGCAGGTAGGGCAGGCCGCCGAAGTGGTCGCCGTGCAGATGCGTCACCACGACGCCGTCGAGCGCGCCGATCTCGGCGTGCCGTTTCAGCATCGGCATGGCCGACCCGCCGCAGTCGAGCAGCAGCGAGACCCCCGGGGCCGTGAGCAGGATGCACGCGTTCGAGCGCCCGCCGGCGGCGAACGCGTTCGCGGTGCCGAGGAAACGGGCGCGGACCGGTGCCGCGCTCACGCGACGTCGCTGAGTCGGACCGGACAGCGCTCGCGCCAGGAGCGACCGGCGGCGTCCGCGATGCGGAGCGCCTCGAGTGCGTCCTCGGCGCTGCACGCGTTCTCGGCCTCGCCGCGCGCGAAGCGGAGGAAGTGCGCGAGCTCCGCGCGGTAGGCGTCGGCGAAGCGCACGAAGAACGAGGGGTACGCGGGACCCTCGAACCGCACGCCGTCGCGCTCCACCGACCGGAGCGGCGTCCGCGGGTCGAGCCCGATCGCGATCGTGTCCCCGCCGCCGTTGATCTCGACGCGGATGTCATACCCGGCCTCGTTGTGCCGCGCGGCGACGATCGTGCCGATCGCGCCGTTCCGCATCCGCAGCAGGACCGCCGAGGTGGCGGCGTCGTGCATAGCCTCGTACGTCGGATGGCCGAGCGTCGAGCCGAGCGCGGTGAGCTCCTCGACCTCGTCGGCGAAGAGCCACCGCGTGATGTCGAAGTCGTGGATCATCTGATCCTTGAACTGCCCGCCCGACGTCTCGATGTACGCATCCGGCGGGGGCAGCCGGTCGCGGCTCGTCATATAGAAGGAGTAGACCGTGCCGAGCCGCCCCTCCCGCAGCTCGCGGCGCGCCGCGCCGTAGCCGGCATCGAAACGCCGCTGAAACCCGATCTGCAGGCGACCCTTGCTGCGCCGCACGCGATCGACGACGGCCCGCGTCTCGGCGATGCCGATCGCGATCGGCTTCTCGCAGAACGTCGGCAGGCTCGCGTCCATCGCCTTCGCGATCAGCGCGGCATGGGTGTCCGTCGGCGTCACGATCACGACCGCGTCGACGCCCTCGAACGCGCCCTCGATCGCGTCGACCGCCGTCGCGCCGACGTTCCGCGCGACCGCCGCCGCGCGCGACGGATCGGCATCGTAGATGCGCAGCGCGTCGACGTCGGGAAGGGAGCGGAGCGTCTCCGCGTGCGCGGCGCCGAGTCGTCCGACGCCGAGGAGACCGATCCGCATCGCGCGTACCCTACAACCGGGGTATGAGCGACGCGTTCGACATCGTCACGATCGGTCGCGTCGGCGTCGATCTGTACCCCGAGCAGACCGGCGTCCCGCTCGCGAAGGTGCGCACGTTCGCGAAATCGCTCGGCGGAAGCCCCACGAACGTCGCCGTCGGCGCGGCGCGGCTCGGCCATCGCGCTGCGGTCATCACGAAGGTCGGCGACGACGGCTTCGGCGCGTACGTCCGCGAGGCGCTCGCGGGCTTCGGCGTCGACACGCGCTGGGTCGGGACGGACCCGACGCTGCGCACGCCGGTGGTCTTCGCCGAGGTGTTCCCGCCGGACCGCTTCCCGGTGCTCTTCTACCGCGAGCCGCGCGCGCCGGACATGAACATCCGCGTCGAGGAGCTCGACCGCGCCGCGATCGGACGCGCGGGGCTCGTGTGGACGACGGGCGTCGGGCTCTCCGACGAGCCGAGCCGGACCGCGACGCTCGCCGTCCTCGAGAGCGCGACCGGCGTGCGCGTCCACGATCTCGACCATCGGCCGGTGCTGTGGCGCTCGACGGAAGACGCGCGGCGCTGGGCGCGCGAGGCCGCGAAGCGCGCGACGGTCGTCGTCGGGAACGAGGACGAGGTGGAGATGGCGACCGCGACGCGAGACGCCGATCGCGCCATGGACGCGCTCCTCGGCATCGGTCCGGAGCTCGTCGTCGTGAAGCGCGGCGGCGAGGGCGCGGTCGCGCGCCGCGGCGACGAGCGCGTCGCGGTGCCGGGCGTGCGCGTGGACGTGCTGTGCGGCCTCGGCGCCGGGGACGCCTTCGGCGCCGCGCTCTGCCACGGTCTGCTCGCGCGGTGGCCGCTCGCGCGCGTGCTCGCCTTCGCGAACGCCGCGGGCGCGATCGTGGCGTCGCGTCTCGCATGCGCGGACGCGATGCCGACCGAGGCGGAGGTCGACGCGATACTGGCGCGGAGCGTCACGTGAACGACATCGTCCGCAGGCTCACGGAGGTGCGCGCCACGCGTCCGATCGCTATTCGCGAGGCGTGGAACCGCCGCGCGCGCCGCGCGCTGCTCGCCGACGGACGGCTCTTCCTCGTCGCGGCCGATCACCCCGCCCGCGGCGTGCTGAAGGCGGGATCTGACGCGAACGCGATGGCCGACCGCGGCGAGCTCCTCCGTCGCCTCGTCGTCGCGCTGGAACGGCCCGGCGTCGACGGCGTGCTCGGCACGCCGGACGTGCTCGACGATCTCGTGCTGCTCGGCGCGCTCGAGCGCAGGCTCGCGTTCGGCTCGATGAACCGCGGCGGCCTCGCGGGATCGGCATTCGAGCTCGACGACCGCTTCACCGCGTACGACGCGGAGGCGATCGAGCGGGACGGCCTCGACGGCGGCAAGATGATGGTGCGCATCGCCGACGGCGACCGCGGCTCGCTCGAGACGATGGTGTCGTGCGCGCGGGCGATCGACGCGCTCGCGCAGCGCGGCCTCCCCGCGCTCGTGGAGGTCTTCGCTGCGCGCGTGGGCCCCGATGGGCGCGCCTCCAACGACATGGACGTGGCGGCGCTCGCGCGCGCCGTGGCGATCGCGTCCGCCCTCGGGAGCACGTCGGCGTACACGTGGCTGAAACTCCCGGTCATCGACGCGATGGAGCGGCTCGCGGCGGCGGCGACGCTGCCGATCGTCCTCCTGGGCGGCGACCCGGGACGCGACGTCGACGCGACGTTCGCGCGGTGGGAGCAGGCGATGTCGCTGCCGCAGGTGCGCGGTCTCGTCGCCGGCCGCGCGCTGCTCTATCCGGAGGACGGCGACGTGGCGCGCGCCGTCGACCGTGCCGCGGCGGTGGTGCGCCGCATGGTCGCGGCATGAGGACGGTCCGGGTCACGATGGCGCAGGCCCTCGTGCGCTTCCTCGCGCAGCAGTACGTCGAGCGCGACGGCGTGCGGCAGCGCTTCTTCGCGGGCGCGTTCGGGATCTTCGGCCACGGTAACGTCGCCGGGATCGGGCAGGCGCTGCTCGAGCGCGAGGCCGAGCTCACGTACTACCAGGCGCGGAACGAGCAGGCGATGGTGCACATCGCCTGCGGGTACGCGCGGATGAAGGACCGGCTCGCGACGTTCGCTTGCACGAGCTCGATCGGACCCGGCGCGACGAACATGCTCACCGGCGCCGCGCTCGCGACGATCAACCGGCTCCCGGTGCTGCTGCTTCCCGGCGACGTCTTCGTGTCGCGGCGGCCCGATCCGGTCCTCCAGCAGCTCGAGGTCCCCTCGCGCGGGGACGTGTCGGTGAACGACGCGTTCCAGGTGGTCTCGCGGTACTGGGATCGAATCACACGCGCGGAGCAGATCGTGCCCGCGGCTTTGTCCGCGATGCGCGTCCTCACCTCGCCCGCCGACACCGGCGCGGTCACCCTGGCGCTGCCGCAGGACGTGCAGACCGAGGCCTTCGACTGCCCCGCGGACTTCCTGCGCGAACGCGTGTGGACGATCGAGCGGCGGCGGCCGGACCGCGAGGCGCTCGATGCCGCGATCCGCGTGCTGCGCGACGCGAAGCGTCCGCTCGTCGTCGCGGGCGGCGGCGTCATCTACTCCGGCGCGACGGACGCGCTCCGCCGCTTCGTCGAGCGCAGCGGCATCCCGGTGGCCGAGACGCAGGCGGGGAAGGGGAGCCTGCGCTACGACAACGCGCTGTCGCTCGGTGCGATCGGCGCGACCGGCACGTCGGCGGCGAACCGGATCGCGCGTGACGCCGACGTCGTCGTCGGCATCGGCACACGCTGGACCGACTTCACGACCGCCTCGCGCACCGCGTTCGCGAACGAGCGCGTGCGCTTCATCAACGTCAACGTCGCCGAGGTCGACGCCGTCAAGCACGGCGGCGTCGCCGTCGTGGCGGACGCGCGCGCGACTCTCGAGGCACTCGAGGGCGCGCCGATCGCGACGCCGCGCGAGTACCGCGACGAGGTGGCACGCTTGCACGAGGAATGGGACCGCGAGGTCTCGCGCCTCTACGCGCTCGACCATGCGCCGCTTCCGGCGCAGAGCGAGGTCATCGGCGCGGTGAACGAGGCCGCCGGCGAGACGGGCGTCGTCGTCTGCGCGGCCGGCTCGATGCCCGGGGAACTGCACAAGCTGTGGCGCGCGCGGGATCCGAAGCAGTACCACGTCGAGTACGGCTACTCGTGTATGGGCTACGAGATCCCCGGCGGGATCGGCGTGAAGATGGCCGCACCGGAGCGCGACGTCATCGTGCTCGTCGGCGACGGGTCGTACCTGATGATGCCGTCGGAGATCGTCACCGCGATCCAGGAGCGAGTCGCGATCACGATCGTCCTCGTCGACAACCACGGCTTCTCCTCGATCGGCGCCCTGTCGCGATCGCTCGGCCTCGACGGCTTCGGCACCCAGTACCGCTATCGCGAGGACGGCACGATCGGCATGGACAGCGAGGCGGAGCCGCCGGCATACCTTCCGATCGATCTCGCCGCCAACGCCGAAAGCCTCGGCGCGAACGCGCTGCGCGCGAAGACCATTCCGGAGCTGCGCGGCGCGCTTCGCGAGGCGAAGCGTGCCGACCGCACGACCGTCATCGCGATCGAGGTCGACCGCTACGCCGGCGTTCCGAGCTACGACTCGTGGTGGGAGGTCGCGACCGCGGAAGTCGCCGAGGCGAAGCCGGCGCGCGAGGCGCGCGAGGCGTACGAGGTCGCGAAGCGGCGCCAGCGATGGCACGTGTAGCGGTGAGCTCGCTGCTCGTGCGCCCGCACCCGACGCCGGACGCCGAGAAGCGCATCCTCGCGGTCACGCCGCAGCGCGCACAGTGGCGCCACGTCGGCTTCGAGGTCGTCCACCTCGAGGCCGGCGATGCCTGGCGGCGCGAGACGGGCGAGCGCGAGACGTGCCTCGTGTGGCTGTCGGGCAGCTGCAACGTCGAGACCGAGGGCATGCGCTGGCGCGACATGGGCGGACGCCGCGACGTGTTCGACGGCCCGCCGCAGGCGCTGTACGTCCCGCCGCGCTCCTGGCTGAAACTCGTCGCCAACGCGAGCTCGGAGATCGCGGTCGGCTCCGCGCCGGCGTCGACGGGCGCGAAGGCGCGACGCCTCCAGCAGGCGCGCGTCGAGATCCGCGGCTCCGGCGCGAGCGAGCGGAAGATCCATCACATCCTCATGGAGGACGAGGCCGCGGAGGCGCTCCTCGTCACCGAGGTGCTGACGCCCGGAGGTCACTGGTCGAGCTATCCGCCGCACAAGCACGACGAGAACGATCCGCCGCGCGAGACGCAGCTCGAAGAGACCTACTACCACCGGCTGCGCGATGCGCGCGGCTTCGCGGTGCAGCGCGTGTACACCGCCGACCGTTCGCTCGACGAGTCGATCGCGGTCCGCGACGGCGACCTCGTGCTCGTGCCGCGCGGGTACCACACCGTCTCGGCGCCGCCCGGCTACGACCTGTACTACCTGAACGTGATGGCCGGCCCGGTGCGGAGGTGGTGCGTCACGTTCGATCCGGAGCACGAACGGCTCCGATAGCGTCGGGCGTGACCTCGTTCCGTCGTTTCCTTATGCCATGCTGACGCCTGACAGCGGACGCGCGCGCCTGACGGTCCTCCTGCTCGAGACGCTGCTCCCGCTCCTTCTGTCGGTCACGCTCATCGCCCTCCTCGTGGATACGCTCGTGAATCGGGTCGACGCGCGCGAGCTCCGCCTCAACACGCTCCTGATGGGCACGCGACCGATCCGCGTGCTGGGCGACGCCGAGCTCTTTGCCTACGCCCTGGGAAGCAGCCTGGTGCTGCTCGTCGCCGCGGTCGGCGCGGCGGTCGTCGTCGGTGTGCCGGCCGGCGTCGCCTACGCGTCGTCGCGGAACCGTGTGCTCCGCGCCATCGCGTGGACCGTCGGAACCCTTGGCGCCGCGTTGCCGACGTTCTTCTGGGCCGTCGCCGGGGAGCTCGTGCTGATCGCGATCTTCGTCGCGACGGGCACGTACGTCTTGCCGCGCGCGGGGTTCGGTCTCGATCAGCACCTCGTGCTCCCCGCGCTCGCGCTCGGCATCCGACCGGCGGCCACCGTGTTCCGGTTGACTGCGATCGCGGTCGAAGAGGTGCGGCACCAGGACTACGTCCGCACGGCCGTGGCGAAGGGCCTGAGCGGCGCGCGCGTCCTCGTCCGGCACGTGCTGCCGAACGCGGCGCCGAGCATCCTCGCCGCGATCGTGCTCGCCGCGCGCGGCGCGCTGTCGAGCCTCGCCGTCGTCGAGTTCGTCTACGTCTGGGGCGGCGCGGGACTCACGTTCATCCAGGCCGTCGCGACGCGTCAGGCCGCGCTCGCCGCGGGGCTCGCGATCGCGTTCGCGGTCGCCAGCGCGCTGCTGACGTTCGCCGCCGAGCTCGCGCGGCGGCGAGTGGCGGTGACGGGATGAAGCGGCGCGGCGAGATCGTGCGGCTCGCGGGCAACGCCGCGCTCGTCATCGGGCTCGCCGGAACCATCGCGCTCCTCGTCATCGGCGTGTTCGGCGAGGCGCTCGTGCCGCACGATCCGAACGCACAGCAATGGCTCTTCGTGAGCGTGGACGCGAAGGGACAGCAGGTCCTCCGCTTCGCGCCGACGACTCCCGACGCGGACCATCTTCTCGGCACCGATCAGCTCGGCCGCGACCAGTTCTCGCGCGTGCTCGCGGGCGCGCGCATCACGCTCACGACGGTGCTCGCCGCCGTCATCGTCCGGCTCGTGGTCGGGATCGGGCTCGGCCTCATCGCCGGCTGGTACGGCGGCCTGCTCGAGCGCGGCGCGCGCATCCTCGTCGGCGCGTTCGCCGCGGTCCCGCAGCTGCTCCTCGCGATCCTGTTCATCCTGGTGCTGCGCTCGTACGGGTTCGCCGGCTTCATCGCCGCCGTCGCGCTCGTCGGATGGCCCGAGATCGAGCAGTTCGCGCACGCCGAGGTCGCGCGCGTCCGCGTCGCGCCGTTCGTCGAGGCGGCGCGCGCGATCGGCTCCCGCGGTCCGTCCCTGTTGCGGCGGCATCTGCTGCGCGTGCTCGCGCCGCAGCTCCTGAGCGTCGCTGCGCTCGAGAGCGGCGCGGTGCTCCTGCTCCTCGCGGAGCTCGGCCTCGTCGGCCTGTTCGTCGCCGGAGCCGTGTACTACGTCGACGACGCCGGCCTGCCTGTCTTGCCGCTGCGCGATCGCGCTCCCGAGTGGGCGCAGATGCTCGCGGGCATCCAGTTCTACGTGCCGCAGGAGCAGCTCGTCGTGCTCATCCCCGCGGTCTTCGTCGTCCTCGCCGTCGTCGTGTTCACGCTGCTCGCCGAAGGGCTGCGCAGCGCGAGCGATCCGTACGGCTCCCACACGCTCCTCCCGCGGACGTTCGGCCGGATCGGCGCGGCGGTCGCGGTGGTCTTCCTCGCGAGCGCGGTCGGACTGCTCGGCCTGAACGTCCGTCCGGCGGCGATGTCGTTCGAGGAGGGCCGCGCGCTCGCGCGCGGGAGCGCCGACCGCACCTGGCCCGGTAGCGAGTACGTCGCCGCGGTCGTGCGCTTCAGCTCGCAGGCGCATGGCATGGAGCGGCCGGAGAAGCTCACGTACTACTTCCGCGACCGCGGTGGCGGCATCTTGCGCGTCAGCTTCCTCGACGGCGACCGGCTGAAGCAGGAAGTGCGGCCGAACGAGTCCGAGGATGAGCTCGATTTCACCACGCTGCGCCCGTTGCCCGACATCGCGCCCGATTACGGACGCGTGCTCGCGAAAGCGGACGGCTCTGGCGGGGCGGCGTGGCGCCTGCGCGCGCCGACGTATTTCGTGCGCGCGATCCTGAGCTGGTCGAACGTCGCGCGTTCGCTGACGCCGGGGCGCGCGGCCAGCGGCGAGCAAAGCGGCCCGTTCGAGGTGCCGACAGTCAGCGTCACATACGGAACGCTCGCGCAATCGGTCACGCTCGCGTTCTGTTGCTACGATCCCGAGTCGGCGAAGTTCATCGTGACGCGCGAGCGCATCCCGCAGCCGTTCGCCGTCCCGGCCGAGTGCCGCGATCTCGTGACGCGATTCGAGCCCGACGAACGCGCCGGCCTCGTCGGCTACTTCGTCGAGAGCCCCGGGCTGGTGATCGGCACGCCGCTGAACCTCTTCTTCGAGGGCGGCAATTTCCTACATGTCGAGCGCGCGCCGACGACACCGATGCTCGCGTCAGCCGTGAACACGACGCACCCCGGCGCGCAGGCGCGGCTCGCGTTCGCGCAGGCGATGGGATCCGGGGCATACGCCGCGACGCTGGACTTCAACGCTCCCGGGTGCTGGCATGTGCGCATCGCCGCCGAGACCGCCGCGATCGACCTCGTCATCTACGCCTATCCGGAGGGATGCCGGCCGCACGACCCGCGCATACCGACGCGTCCGTGCGAGCCGCCGTGAGTCGAAGAGCACGCATCGACGCGGTCCTCTTCGATTGGGGCGACACGCTCTTCCATCCGCCCGACGCAGCGAGGGTGATCCTCGACGTCGCGCGCGAGCGCGGCATCGCCATCAGCGAGCGCGAGGCGCACGCGCTGTGGGACGAGCTGTGGCGTGCGGGCAAGACGCCGGAAGAGGTTCAGAGCGGACGCGATCTCTCCCCCGAGCAGCACCGCGCGTCGTGGACGAAGCTCTTCGCGCGGGCGGACGCCCGCGTTCCAGGCCTGTCGCCGCGACTCTACGAGACGATGGATCCGTACCGCTGGACGCCGTACGAGGACACGCGTCCGACGCTCGAGGCGCTCCGGCGGATGCGCATCCCGGTGGGCATCGTGAGCAACCATGCCTACGACCTGCGCGACGTGTTCGCCGCGCGCGGCCTCGACGGACTCGTCGACGTGTACGTGCTCTCGTTCGAGAAGGGCGTCGCGAAGCCGTCGCCGCGCATCTTCGAGATCGCGGCGCGCGACATCGGCGTGCCGCCGGAGCGGACGTTGATGGTCGGTGATCACCCCGAAGCGGACGGTGACGCGGCTGCGGCGGCCGGACTGCAGACCTACATTCTCCCGGCGTGGTCGGGATCGGGGCCGCGCGGGCTCGCGCGCGTCATCGAGATGGTGGACGAGTCGCGGCGCTGATCGACGACGTTACGCTCGACGCTCCGCCGCGATGAGGTCAAGGACGAGGGTCGTCCAGCCGAAGTCACGCGCGCCTTCGCCGTCGCCGGTGATCGGATCGAAGAACTCGCGCACACCCGACTTCGCCACGAGCTCGATGGAACGTCGCGCGAGCTCCCGCGCGACGTCGTCGAAGCCGTGCTGCCGCAGTCCCCAGTAGAGGTACCAGTTGACGTTCATCCACGTCGGCCCGCGCCACGTCGTGTCGGTCTTCCAGCCGGGATCGAAGCTCGGATCCGTGGCGGCGATGGAGGGGATGGGGTAGGGGAGCCAGAACTCCCGCTCGTTGAGAAGATGCTCGTCGACGAGGCGTCGCGCGATCTTCGCGTCGAGCTCGGGCAGGATGAGCGGGAAGAGCATCGTGAACGTCGCGATCTTCACCCGCTCCTCGTCCTTCCCCGAGAGGTCCCAGAACGCGCCCGCCCGGTCGTCCCAGCACTTGCTCGTGAGCGCCTTCACGCACTTCGCGCGACGCGCCTCGAGGACGTCGGCGTCCGGCAGCGCGAGCGCGCGGCAGAGACCGGCGAGTGCGCGCAGCGAGTCCGCGTAGATCGCGTTGACCATGACGTCCTCGAAGAGGAACACGTCCTGGAGCGGCTGCTCGCGCATCGGGTGCCCGTCGTACGCGGCGAAGAGACGCTGCATCGAGCGACGCAGCGCCGGAAGCGTCTCGCTCGGTGGATCGAACGGGACACCCATCGCCGCGTCGTACTTCGGGCTCGCGTCGAGCCCTGACTCGTCGGGCTGGATGATCGCGATGAGTCCGTCGCGGTCCGGATCGCGCACGTCGTCGAGCCAGTCGAAGATGCGGCGCACCGCGGGCATGACCTCGCGCACGAACGCCGCGTCGCCGGTCGCCTCGTAGATGCGCTCGAGCGTGCGGCCGATGACCGGCGGCTGGATCGTCGCGGTGTAGAAGGGGTGCGCGAGCCGGATCGAGTACTCGCTGATCGCGCGCTCGTGCGCGGCCCTGTCCCACAGCAGCATGTGCGGCATGAAGCCGTCGGGACGCGCGCCCTGCAGGAGGCAGCGGATCTCCTGCTTCGCCAGCTCCGGGTCGACGTGGAGGAGCGCGATGGCGATGAACGCGGAGTCCCACCACCACTGGAACGGGTACGTCGTCGGCGAGGGGCAGACGAAGTCGTAGCGCTTGCCGTCCCACGCCGAGACGCCGCGCTGGCGGTTCCCGGCGAGGACGCGGCGACACTCCGCGGCGATC
>DASQXO010000083.1:0-14582 GCA_035639655.1 Candidatus Dormiibacterota bacterium | reverse complement strand
GACATCCCGCCGGTCCGCGAGGTCGTCGACGACGCGGGCGTCCTCGTGCGTCAGGATCCGCGCGAGATCGCAGACGCGATCGTCGGCCTGCTGAACGATCCGAGGCGCGCGCGCGAGCTTGGACATCGCGGCTACGACCGCGCACGGACGCACTACTCCTGGGAGGCGGTCGCGAAGCGCGTCGAAGATGCGTACGCTGCGGCGATGGCGCTGTCGACAAGCAGCGACGGCAGAGCGGCGTCGATGGAATAATGCCTCCTGATGCGGGACCTGCTGGGGCAGCCCCGCCTCATCGAGCGGCTCGGCGAGCGGCTCGCCGGAGGCGAGGCCTCCCACGCGTATCTCATCAGCGGCCCGCGCTCGATCGGTAAGCACACCCTCGCTCTGCGCATCGCGCAGACGTTGCTCTGCGAGACCGGCCGCATCCCGGGTGGCTGCGGCACGTGCCTCGCGTGCCGGAAGATCGAGCGCGGCACGCACCCGGACGTCCGCGTCATCGAGAAGTCCGCCGACAAGGAGCGCATCTCGATCGAGCAGATCCGCGACATGCAGCGCGACGTCGCGCTGCGCCCGCTCGAGGGCGAGCGACGGGTCGTCATCCTCGACGACGCCGCCGAGCTCTCGCCCGACGCGCAGCACAGCCTGTTGAAGACGGTCGAGGAGCCGCCCGCGCACGCGGTGCTGCTGATCGTCACGCGGACGCCGCGGGGGATCGAGGAGACGATCGTCTCGCGCTGTCAGCCGCTCGCGATGCGACCGATCGCCACGGAACGCATCCGCCGCTTCGTCGCGGAGCGCACGAACGACGAGGAGCTCGCCGCGCTCGTGGCGCCGCTCGCCCAGGGGCGACCCGGCGCGGCGCTCCTGCTCGCGGCCGACGCCACGGAGCGCACGCGTCGCCTCGCCATGCTCGACGAGCTCTTCGAGGTCCTCGGCATGCGACTCATCGACCGCTTCGGCTTCGCCAACCGCGCCGCGCAGGAGGCGGCGAAGGATCGCAAGGCGCTCGAGGAGCGGCTCACGCTGTGGCTGGAGGTGCTGCGCGACGCCTGCGTCGGCGCCGCGGTGACGCCGCTGCATCCCGATCGCGCCGAGCGCACCGGGCGGCTCGCCGCGAGCGCCGGACGAGAGCGACTGTCGCGGAGCGCGGCGCTCGTCACGCGCGTGCGCGACGACCTCGATCGCAACAGCAACGCGCGCACCGCGCTCGAGCTGCTCATGCTCGACCTCCCGTACGTCGCCGCCTTCGCGAGCGCCGCGTGAGCCTCGCGTCGTACGACGCGGCGCCCGCCCGCACGGTCGTGGGCGTCCGCTTCCAGCGCGCCGGACGGATGTACTTCTTCGAGCCTGGCGAGGTGACCGACTTCGCGGTGAACGAGTGGGTCGTCGTGCGGA
Organism: Candidatus Dormiibacterota bacterium; assembly: GCA_035639655.1. Taxonomy (GTDB): domain Bacteria; phylum Chloroflexota; class Limnocylindria; order P2-11E; family CF-107; genus CF-107. Next base: position 13,187 of record DASQXO010000083.1, on the reverse strand, counting down.
CCGACGCCGGCCTCGACGCGGGACGCGTGCAGCTGCTGCCGACCGACTCGCCCGTCGTGCAGGTCGATCCGGTGATCGGGACGGTGCTGCGAAAGGCGACCGCCTCGGATCAGTTCGAGATGAACCGGTGGAAGCGCCGCGAGGATGAGGCGACCCGGATCGCGGCGGAGGCGGCTCTCGAGCGCGGGCTCGTGACGATGAAGATCGTTGGCGCCGACTACGCATTCGACGGTTCGCGCGTGACGATCTTCTTCACCGCGCCGGAGCGCGTCGACTTTCGCGAGCTCGTCCGCGACCTCGCGCAGCGGCTCGGCGCACGGGTCGAGCTGCGGCAGATCGGCGCGCGTGACGAAACGAAGGTCATGGGCGGCGTCGGCACGTGCGGCCGCACGCTGTGCTGCACGTCGTGGCTGGATAAGTTCTCGAACATCTCGATCCGCATGGCGAAGGAGCAGGACCTGCCACTGAACCTCTCGAAGCTCACCGGCGTGTGCGGGCGGCTGAAGTGCTGCCTCATCTATGAGCTCGAGACGTATCAGGAGATCAAGGGCAAGTTGCCGAAGATCGGCGAAACCTTCCACCTGCCGAGCTGCACCGCGGGCGCGTGCGGGACCGGCGGCTGCGCGAAGGTCGCCGGGACGAACGCGCCGAAGGAGGCCGTTGTCGTCGAGGTCGCCGAGGGCGGACGCATGCAGCTCACTGCCGCCGAGCTCGGCGTCACTTTCGATCCGGTACCGGCGCACACGAAGGGCGTGCTCTCGCTCGCGCCGCGCGACGAGGAGCTCGGACAGGAAGCGCGGAGCGGGGATCAGCAGCGGCGCCGGCGACGGCGGCGCCGCGGACCGAGGGGCGAGGGTCCGAGCGCGACCGTGTAGCGCTACGCGCGCCGGATGCGGCGCTCCGGACGAGCGAAAATCGGAACCATCTCGCTCGCGCAAACCCCCCGCTATGAGGAACGGTGCGTTTTTGTGGCGCCAATACTCCCGCCGTGATCTTCCGCGGCGCGGCGATCGCGCTCGGCGCGGCAGTCGCTGCGTCGGCCGTCACGGCCATCGCGCTGCTCGCCTGGATGACCCATTGGATCACGCCGGGCGACGCGACGATCGTCGCGTCGACGCCGAGCGTCGTCGTGGCCGTGCGCGATCTTGCGCGTCTCGAAAGCGCGCAGGCGCATGTCGAACGGGTCATCGAGCTCCGCGACAAGCAGTCCGCACTGTTCGGCCTGATCTCCACGCAGGACGCGATCCTGCTCGTCGCCGTCGGTGAGGTGACGGCAGGCGTCGACCTCGGCGGCGTGCACGACGACGACGTCGTCGCCGATCGCGCCCACGGCAGCGTTCTGCTGACGCTACCCGCGCCCGAGGTGCTGACGGTGCGACTGGATAACGAGCGGACATGGATCTACTCGCGCACGACCGATTTGCTCGCGCAGCGACACGAGGACCTCGAGACGAGAGCGCGGCGCGAGGCCGAGCGCACGCTGGAGCAGGCCGCGATCGACAGCGGGCTCATCGAAACGGCACGCGCGAACGCTGTGCGCACCCTCGAGTCGCTGCTCCACTCCCTCGGCTACACCTCGGTCACGATCGGCTGGCGCGAAGCGCTGCCCTGACCGCGACGCCGCTTCTCTAGCGGTCGCGTTCGGCCGCGAAGTAGGTGACCTCGGCGAGCGCGTCGCGCGGCGCGCCGCTCGGCAGCGCGCCCAGCATCGCGAGCGCGACGTCGCGGAAGTGGATGGCTCGCCCGCGGGCGCGCTCGATGCCGTTCGTGCGGCGCACGGCGACGAGGAGGTCGCGCGTCTCGTCCGGTGATTTGTGCGCCGCGAGGAACCGCCGTCCCGCCGCGGGGCCGAGCTCGTCGAGCGCGTAGATCATCGGCAGCGTCAGCATGCCGCGCTCGAGGTCCTGGCCGACGTGCTTTCCGAGCGTCTCGTCGTCGCCGGCGAGGTCGAGCACGTCGTCGGCGATCTGGAACGCGAGGCCGAAGTTCGTGCCGAACGCGCCGAGCGCGGCGACGACCTCCGCATCCGCGTCGGCGAGCATGGCCGCGCCCTGGCAGCACGCCGCGTAGAGCGACGCGGTCTTGAGCTCGATGCGCTCGAGATACTCGCGTTCGGTGGGCACGTGCGGTTCCCCCACGATCTCCTCGAGCTCGCCGTCGCAGAGCGCGAACACCGTCTGCGCAACCAGCGCGATGACCTCCGGCTTCGGCAGCACGGCGGCGAGCGCGTACGCCTTCGCGAAGAGGTAATCGCCCGTTATCACCGCGACCTCGTCGCCCCACCGCGCGTTCACCGTCGGCTGATTCCGCCTCAGGTGCGAACCGTCGATGATGTCGTCGTGCACGAGCGAGGCGGTGTGCACGAGCTCGAGCGACTCGGCGAGGTCGACGATCTTCGCCTCGCGATACGACGGCCCGAATCGCGCGGACAGGAACACGAGCGTCGGGCGCAGGAGCTTGCCCGGGGAGCCGAAGAGGTGCGCGGCCGCCGCGGCAAAGGTCGGGTGCGCGCCACGGCCGACGTCGCGCAGGCGGCGCTCGAGCTCGTCGAGCTCGGCACTCACGAGTGTGCGGAACCCGGCCGTCGCCGTCACCGCGTCGCCTCGTGGATCGCGGCGATGCCGAACGTGAGGCGCGTGTAGCGCACGTCGCGAAGACCGCCGGCCTGTAGCGCGCGAGCGAGGCCGTCCGCGTCGGGGAAGGGCGTCAGCGAGTCGGGCAGGTACGCGTACGCCGCGGGATCGCCGCCGAGAAGCGACGCCGCGCGTGGCAGCACGCCATAGAAATAGGCGCGGTAGACGCGCGCGAACGTTCCGTCCCGCGGCTTTGAGAGCTCGAGCAGGACCACGCGTCCACCGGGCCGGAGGACGCGGCGCATCTCCGCGAACGCGAGCGACAGGTCCGCGACGTTGCGGAGCGTGAAGGCCGAGACGACGCGGTCGAACGACGCGTCCGGCGCCGGGATGTCGAGCGCCGAGCCCTGGACGACGTCGAACCGCCCGCGCAGCCCGCGCCGCGCGGCCTTCGCCAGGGCGAGCGCGAACATCTCGCGGGCCAGATCGAGCCCGACCACACGGCTCGTCGCGTCGCTCCGCTTGAGGAGCGCGAGCGCGAGGTCGCCGGTGCCGGTCCCGACATCGAGTGCGACCTCTCCAGGGCCGAGGCGGGCGCGACGCGCGGCGGCGATACGCCAGAGCAGGTCCTGCCCGAACGAGAGCGTGTGGTTGAGGCGGTCGTAGCCGGGTGCAATCGCGTCGAACATGCGGCGGATGCGCGTCTCGTGCTCCTGGACGCGCATGCCTGTCCGGTCCTCGACCATCTCCGATGGAGTCTATGGGTGAGGCGCGCCGCGACCTAACGGCGCGGCTTCTTGCGCGTCGGCGTCGGCTGCGGCGGCGGCGTGCTCGGCTGCGGCGAGGAACTCGGCGTGGGCGATCCGGACGGGGACGGTTGCGAGCTCGGCCGCGGCGGAGCGGCGCCGCACACGGCGATGCCGAGCCGCCCGGTGAGGCTCGTCGACGCCCACTTCAGGATGTCCGGGCGCCACGCCGGATTTTGGGACACCGGTTGGATGCATCCGGGTCCCCACCAGGCGCGGTCGTCGGTGGTCGGTTCCGTCCCCGCGATGAAGTGCTCCGTGACACGCCACCTCGATGGGCACGAGAGGCTCGGCAACATGCCGGTGCCGAGTCCGCCATGCCCGCCCGGCTGCTCACACACAGTTCGATCGACGATGCCATCCGGACGCGGATACCACTCGGACGGCCAGTTGTAGAGCTTGATGGCGTCCTGATTGAACTTCTGCCACAGCTGCCCGGGACCCATCGCGGAGGAGATCCCGAACATCTGCGAGTTGTCGGAGTTCCCCATCCACACCGCGGTGAGGAGCTGCGGGTAGTAGCCCACGGCGAGGACGTCGCGGATGTCGTCGGTCGTTCCGGTCTTGAGCGCGGCGGGACGGCCGATCGTCGTCCACGAGCCGAAGATCCACGATCCGTTCGGGCCAGGATCGGTGTTGTCCTTGAGGATGTCGCTCATCAACCACGCCAGCTTCGGATCGAGGACCTGCTTCCCCTGGGGCTTGGTGTGATCGACGACGACGTTCCCATCCTTGTCGATGACCTTGAGGATCAGCGACGGCTCGACCTTCACGCCCATGTTCGCGACGACCTGGTAGCCGCTGATGTGCTCGCGCAGCGTCATGTTCCCGGCGCCGATCCCGAACGACAGGCCGATCTGGGTGCGATCCCAGTCCCGCTGGATGCCGAGCTGGTGGACCGTGTCGATGATCGCGTCCACGCCGACGAGGCTCGTGACCTTGATCGCCGGGATGTTCAGCGACTCGCGCAGCGCCTGACGGATCGTGACCGGTCCGTTCTCGGGACTCGACCCGTTCGCCTGGGGCGCGTCGTGCGGCCGGTACTCGAGGTTCTGCGGCCCGTAGCGTCCGAAGCCCGTCGAGACGTCCCATAGCACCGTCGAGGGAGTCATGCCCTCCTTGAACGCCGTGAGGTACGTGTAGAGCTTGAACGACGAGCCCATTTGGCGCTCGCCGAGTCCCGCGACGTCGAAGTCGCCGCGGACCTTCGGGCCCTGGTCGTTGTAGTCGACGGAGCCGACGTACGCGAGGATCTGTCCGGTGCGCGGATCCATGGCGATGAGCGCCCCGTTGTTGACGTTCGCGCCCTTCAGCGCGTTCACGCGATCGCGCACGTCGCGCTCGGCGATCTCCTGCAGCGCGGGATCGATCGACGTGAGGATCTTGTACCCGCCGACGTACGCGGCGCGGTCGTTGCCGAGGAGCCGCGCCAGCTCCTCGCGCGCGCGGAAGACGATGTGCGGATAGACGATCGGCGTCGTCGCCGGGTGGACCGAGATCGGCTCCGCCGCGGCCGCCGCGGCCTGATCGGCGGTGATCATGTCCAGGTCGACCATCGCGCTGAGGACTTCCTGGCGACGCGCCTTCGCCGCGTCCGCGTTCACGACCGGGTCGTAGGCCGACGGCGCCTGGGGTAGGCCGGCGAGGAGCGCCGCCTGCCCGAGCGTGAGCTTCGAGAGATCGGCGACCCCGAAGTACGTCTTTGCCGCGGCTTTGAGGCCGTATGACTGTTGGCCGTAGTAGATCTGGTTGAAGTACATCTCGAGGATGTCCTTCTTCGAGTAGCGCTGCGTCGCCTCCACGGCCAGGATCGCCTCACGGACCTTGCGCGTGACCGTACGTTCGTCCCCCAGCAGCCTCGTCTTGATGAGCTGCTGCGTGATCGTCGACGCGCCCTGCGTCACGTTCCCGGTGCGGAAGTTCTCGAGCGCGGCGCGCACGATGCCGCCGGGATCGACCCCGGGATTGCTCCAGAACGTCTTGTCCTCGATCGCGATCGTCGCGTCCTGCATCACCTTCGGGACGTCCTCGAGCTTCACGAGGTCGCGCCGCTCTTCGGCAAGCGTGTAGAGGAGCTTCTGCCCGCTGCGGTCGTACATGTACGACGCCAGTGGCAGCGGCGTGTTCTTGAGGTCCTCGACGGCGGGAAGGTCGCCGGCGACGAACGCGAGCGCCGTCGTACCGAGGAGCGCCGTGAACAGGACGACCGCGAGCAGAACGCCGATCCCGAGCGACGCGAACCCGGCGACCCGCCCCTGCGAGCGCCAGCGACGGACGAGTCGTCCGCGCCGGTGCGGGAAGCGGTACGCGCGGTAGGTCAACGGGGCGCGCCGCGGCTGCGTACCCATGAGGCGGCCTCCAGGAAGGGCAAGACCGATGCCAGGAAGGCTAAGAGGCGGCTAAGCGGCGGGTGACCGCTCCACTCGCGCGCGAACCCAGTCCACCAGCCGATCGCCGACGGAGCGTGGACGCCTGCCCGGAAGAGACCGGAGCTCTCGCTGCAGGGACCGCGCCTCCCCTTCCCACCGTTCCACGGTATCGCGGTCGGCGCGCGGGATCGAACCGGCGGGACCGCGCCGCTCCATCGCCGACTCCGCTTCGGACATGGCGTCGTAGAGCGCGTCGAGGCGCCCCGCGGTCGTCTCGTCGGCGGCGGCGATCTCGCCGCGGTAGGCGCGCATCGCGGCGTTCTCGAGCACGGCGGGCTGCTTCGTCTGCATGAACATCGTCACGAGCTCGAGGTTTCCGGCGAGCTCGCGGTCGATGCCCGCGACGGCACGCGTGAGCCGCGCCTGCTCCGCGGCGGACCGCCGCCGCCGCGGCATCAACCGAGCGACGAGCCGTGCTCCCGCAACAATGAGGCGCCCCACCGCCGCCATCTTCGCACGGCGCCTTGTATGCGTTCGCAGTAGCCAAATGCATCAATTCGTGCATACTAGTAGGCAACCGTGCATCAACTTTGTGAACACTAGAGCCGTGCGACGACTCCCACGGCTCGAAGCTCCGGGCAAGTACTTCCCGCTCGGCGGCCCGGTCCCGCCGGAGGACCTCGTCGGTCGCGAGCGGTACATCCAGGCGTCCGTCGAACGGCTCCTCGACGGCCAGAACCTGCTCGTGGCGGGCCCGCGGCGGATCGGCAAGACCTCGGTCATGTTCGAGGTCCTGCGGCGATTGCGGAAGAAGGGGGCATACACGGCGTACGTCGACGTCCTCGGCGCGACGTCGCTGCGTGGGCTCGGGGAGCGTCTCGCCGACGCGCTCCTGCAGAACCAGACCGGCGTGGCACGCTCGATGGAGCACGCGAAGGCGCTCGCGGCCGGCGCGAAGCTCACCGCGAAGATCCGCTACGAGCATCTCGAGCTCGCCGTCGAGCTCGCCCGTGAGCAGAACGACCTGAAGTTCTTCGAGGGCGCGCTCGACCTGCCGCAAGCGCTCGCGACGCGCGCGAGGCGTCGCGTCGTCGTCACCTTCGACGAGTTCCAGGCGGCGAGCCGGCTCCACCCGCGGATCTTCGACCTCATGCGCGCGCGCCTGCAGCCGCAGCGCTCGGTCGCGTACGCGTTCCTCGGCAGCGAGGCCGGTCTCCTCGAAGCGCTCTTCACCACCAAGAGCGAGCCGTTCTACCGGTTCGCGGTCGCGCACGACCTCGCCGATCCGGCGGGCCACCGTTTCGGCATCGATCCCGAGGACTGGCATCTGTACATCCGCAAGAAGCTCGGCGCGCGCGGCATCACCATGAGCGAGGCCCTCGTCGACGAGCTCCTCGACCGGACCGGCGGGCATCCGCAGGACACGATGCAGGTCTGCGCGGAGCTGTACTACTTCATGCGCGACGCCGGCGCGCGGACGGTGACCATGCAGCTCCTCGCCCTCGCGTACGAGCAGGCGCTGCGCGAGCTCGAGCGTGCCTTCGCGCTCATCTGGGCCGACCTCGGCAAGCAGAAGTACCAGCAGGCCGTCGCCAAGCGCGTCGGCCGCAGCGAGGTGCTGTTCCAGTCCACGACCGAGCTGCCGCGCATCGAGGTCCTCCGCGCGCTCGACGCGATGCGCGCACGGGGTCTCGTCCTCCGCGTCGGTCGCGGCCGCTACGAGTTCGTCGAGCCGATGTTCGCCGAGTACGTCCGGCGATTGGACTCCGCGGTAATGGCCCCGTAGCTTTTGAGCGGATGGCCGTCACCCGGATCTACAAGGGCATGCCCGTCGTGTTCAACCACGACGAGTTCGGCTGGGTGCGCGGCGTCGCCGTGCGGCCGTCGCCGAACGGCGAGGAGTGGCTCGTGAAGATCAAAGGTGACACGCGCTGGATCGCGCCCGCGGAGCTGTACGAGGTCGGGAAGCAGCCGGCGCACTAGTGTGCGCGCGTCGAGGCGCGCGCGACGATCGTCAGGACGAGCGCGACGAGCAGGATCGGGCCGGCGGTGATCGCCCACAAGAATCCTCCGCCGAGCGAGACGATGCCGCCGAGTTCGAGCGCGGCCGCGATCGCGACGAGCGCGACGTTCGGGCGGCGCCACGTTCCGGCGACCGCGAGCAGCGGCGCGAGGCTCCACGCCGCGACGAACACGAGCGCCGGAAAGAGCGAGTCGCGCTGCGTCTCGAAGAAACCGACGTTGCGGCACGATGCCGGCGGCTGAGGCTGACCCGGCGAGACTGGGCCCGACGAGCACTCCGTGCCGAGGGGCGCGAACAGGAACACGACGCCGATCGTGAGAGACGTCGCGAGCGCAAGAATGCTCGCGATGCGAGCGATGCGAATGGTGCTGGGAATGTAACGAGTACCCCCGCGCGGACTCGAACCGCGGTCTTCGGCTCCGGAGGCCGACACTCTGTCCACTGAGCTACGGGGGCGAGGACCGACGAGGAAAGTGTAGCGACCCTAGCATTCGATGGTGACCGCCTCGACCGATCGCGAGATGAGTCTGATGGAGCATCTCGCGGAGCTTCGCACGCGGCTGATGATCGCGGCCGGAGCGGTGCTGGTGACGACCCTGCTCTCGTTCCTGTTCACCGAGCAGATCATCAAGTGGCTCTTGCTGCCGGCGCCGGCAGGCATCAAGCTGCTCGCGCTCGAGCCGACGGAGACGTTCACGACGTATTTCCGCGTCGCGCTCTACTCGGGCATCGCGTTGGGGATGCCGGTCATCCTCTACGAGATCTACCGCTACATCGACCCGGCTCTCCATCCGCACGAGCGTCGCTTCGTGCTGGCGATGGGCCTGCCCGTCTTGGCGCTCTTCGCGGTCGGCATCGCCTTCTGTTACTTCCTCGTGCTGCCGAGCGCGATCCGCTTCCTGTACAGCTTCGGCAGCTCGGTGTTCGAGCCGCAGTACCGCGCCAGCTCGTATCTCTCGTTCGTGACCACGTTCCTGCTCGCCATGGGACTGGTGTTCGAGATGCCGGCGATCATCTACGCGCTCATCCGCGCGAACGTGCTCCAGCGCTCGTGGCTCGCGAAGCAGCGCCGTTACGCGATCCTCGTCGCCTTCATCGTCGGCGCGATCATCACGCCGACACCGGACCCCTTCAATCAAACGCTCGTGAGCGTCCCGCTGTACTTGCTGTTCGAGCTGGGCCTGTTCCTCTCGCGCTTCGGGGCTAGACCCGCAGGCGCACGTACACCGTGACGACCGCGAGGGCGGCGTAGATGGCGAACGAGCCGAGCGCACTCGCGAGGTAGGTGATTCGGGCCTCCTCGGCGAGCGGCGTGCGTGCGGTCGCGAGCGACCACAGCCCGACGCCGACGAGCCCGCCGACGACGACCGCGGCGGAGGCGACGAGCCAGATGAACCGTCCACGGCGCCGGCCGATGGACCAACGGATCGCCTCGGACACGATGCCGCCGCCGATCGGTCCGCCGATGAGCGCGAAGTAGAAGTACGCGTAGGGCGCGATCGCGCCGGCGAGGATCGAGGGCACGACGCCGACGACGGCGGCGAGGACGTGATCCGCCGGCGTCGCGTTGTAGTAGCCGGCGCGGCTCGCTCCCAGACATTCCTTGCAGCGGTGTCCGACCGCGGTGAGCTCGAGGCACCGCAGGCACATCGGCCGGTCGCACTTGTTGCAGCGCAGGACCGTGGGCGTCTTCGAATGGTTGACGCAGGTGAGCTCGCCGACGGCAGCCGTCATCGCGCTGCAGGATGCGGCCTCCGCGGCGAGCGTCAAGTCACCCGCGCGAGGGACGCTTCTCCTTCGCCTCCGCGACGCGGCGCCGCAGCTCCTCGACGCGCGCCTTGATCCGCGCCTCCACGCCGAGATCCGTCGGCTCGTAGTAGCGCCGGCCGGCGAGCGACTCGGGGAGGTAGGTCTCGTCCGGCGCGAAATGATCCGGCCGATCGTGCGCGTACTTGTAGTCGCGGCCATAGCCGAGCGACGACATCAGGCCGGTGACGGCGTTGCGGAGGTGGAGCGGCACCGGGTCGGCGCGGGTGCGCTGGAGGTCGTCGATCACCGCACCGTACGCACGCTTCACGCTGTCCGACTTCGGCGCGGCGGCGAGGTAGATCGTCGCTTCCGCGAGCGGAAAGTAGCCCTCGGGGAAGCCGATGAGGTGCGTGGCCTGCTGTGCGGCCGACGCGACCACGAGCGCCTGCGGGTCGGCGAGGCCGACGTCCTCTGCCGCGAGGATGACGAGGCGGCGCGCGATGAACATCGGATCCTCGCCCGAGTCGATCATGCGGATGAGCCAGTAGAGCGCGGCGTCGGGATCCGAGCCACGGACGCTCTTGATGAACGCCGAGATCGTGTCGTAGTGCTGATCGCCGGCGCGGTCGTACAGGAGCGAGCGTCGCTGCAGCGCATCCTGCACCTGCGGCAGCGTGATCTGGTCGCTCGACGCCGCGGCGAGCTCGAGCGCGTTCAGCGCGACGCGGGCGTCACCGTTGGCGGCGCGGACCAGGAACTCCCTCGCCTCGTCGTCGATGCCGATCCGCCCGGCGAGGCCGCGCTCCGCATCGGCGAGTGCGCGCTCGACGATGGTCCGGACGTGCTCGTCGGTGAGCGGCTTGAGCACGTACACCCGCGAGCGCGAGAGGAGCGCGGAGTTGACCTCGAACGACGGGTTCTCCGTCGTCGCGCCGATCAACGTCACGTCGCCGTTCTCGACGAAGGGCAGCACCGCATCCTGCTGCGCCTTGTTGAAGCGGTGAATCTCGTCGATGAACAGGACGCTCGTTTCGCCCGTGGCGCGTCGCCGCGCGATCGCCTGAGCGATCGCGGCTCGCAGGTCGGCGACGCCCATGCTCACGGCCTGGATCGGCACGAAGCGCGCGCCGGCGCGCCGCGCGGCGATGCGCGCGAGCGTTGTCTTTCCCGAGCCCGGCGGTCCCCACAGGATCATCGACGGGAGGCGGCGCGCCTCGATCGCCCGGCGCAGCACCGTGCCCTCCCCGACGAGATGCTCCTGTCCGAGGAACTCGTCGAGATCGCGGGGCCGCATCCGCGCCGCGAGCGGCTGCGCGGCGACATCCTCGGCGCTGGAGGCGACCTCGAGCAGCGGCTCGCCGGACGCCGGCACCGTCCGCTTGCGGCCGTACATCTGTCGCGGCATGACGTTCAGTATCCGCTCCCTCGCTCGAGTCCTTTCGTCCCGCGCGCATGCTGGACCGAGACGAGCGCCGAATCCCCTTGACGGGCGATGCTGTGTTAGGCTCTTTCCTAAATATATAAAGGTTCGTAGATGCATTGCCGAAAGGGGAGACACGCTGCTCACGAACGGCTCGCTGCGGGACCTGCAGCTGTACCACCGCGCGCTCGGCGATTCGACGCGCCTGCGCATCGTCAACCTGCTCGCGACGGAAGGTGATCTCACCGTCAGCGCGCTGACGCGCGCGGTGCGCGTCAGCCAGCCGCTGATGTCTTGGCACCTCCGCCGCCTGCGGCGCGCCGGCATCGTCCGCACCATCCGCAACGGACGTGAGGTGCACTGCGCGCTGGATCGCGAGCGTTTCGCCGAACTGCAGCAGCGCACGTTCCGCATCCTGATGAATCGCGGCGAGGCGCTGCGGTGACGAAGGTCGACCACGGCATCGTCCCCGGCCGCGCCGCGACGGGCGCGCGCGCGGCGCTCCGTCCACTCGTCCGCGGGCTCGCCGCTCTCGGCCTCTCGCCGAACGATGTGACCGTCGCCGGCGTCGTCCTGAGCCTCGCCGGCGCGATCGCGCTCGCCGCGCTCGGACCGCTGCCTGGTCTCATCCTCCTCGCGCTCGGCGCGGTCGCCGACTCGGTCGACGGCCAGCTCGCACGCGAGACGGGTCGCGTCTCGGCCTTCGGCGCGTTCCTCGACTCGACGCTCGACCGCGTGAGCGATGCGGCGCCGCTCGTGGGCGCCGCCCTCGTGGCCGTCGCGGCCGGCGACTCGACGCTTGCGTTCGTCGCGCTCGCCGCGATGGTGGCGGGATTCCTCGTCCCCTACACCCGCGCGAAGGCGGAGTCGCTCGGGTGGAACGCGACCGTGGGCGTCGCGCCGCGCGAGGCGCGCACGGTCCTGGTGATCCTCGGGGTCGCGCTGTGGTGGATCACCGCGCAGCGCGCCCTGTTCACCCTCGCGATCGCGATCACCGCAGTGCTCGCGTCCATCACCGTCGTCCAGCGCGTCGCGCACGTCTCGCGTCAGGGCGATCGGCGCAGCTGAAAGGAAGGCATCGATCAATGGCGGCAAACGAGAAGAACGGTCACCGGACGACGGCGAAGGCACGGCGTCGACCGATCCGCGTGGCGATCGTCGGCGTCGGCAACTGCGCGAGCTCGCTCGTGCAGGGCGTGCACTACTACCGCAACGCGAAGGCGGGCGAATCCATCCCCGGCATCATGCACGTCGACCTCGGCGGCTACCACATCCGCGACATCGAGTTCGTCGCCGCGTTCGACATCGACAAGAACAAGGTCGGCAAGGACCTCGCCGAGGCGATCTACGTCGCGCCGAACAACACCTACCGCTTCGCCGACGTGCCGAAGAGCGGCGTGCGCGTCTCGCGCGGCATGACCCACGACGGCCTGGGGAAGTATCTGTCCCAGATCATCGAGAAGGCACCCGGCGCGGCCGACGACGTCGTCGGCATCCTCCGCCAGACGAAGGCCGACGTCGTCGTCTCGTACCTCCCGGTCGGCTCGGAGGAGGCGACGAAGTGGTACGTCGAGCAGGTCCTCGACGCCGGCTGCGCGTTCATCAACTGCATCCCTGTCTTCATCGGACGCGAGCCGTACTGGCAGCGCCGCTTCGCCGAGCGGAAGCTCCCGATCGTGGGCGACGACATCAAGTCCCAGGTCGGCGCGACGATCACCCACCGCGTCCTCACCCGGCTGTTCATGGATCGCGGCGTGCGTCTCGAGCGCACGTACCAGCTCAACTTCGGCGGCAACACCGACTTTCTGAACATGCTCGAGCGCGAGCGGCTCGAGTCGAAGAAGATCTCCAAGACGAACGCGGTCACGAGCATGGTCGACTACGCCCTTCCCGCCGAGGACGTGCACGTCGGGCCGTCGGACTACGTGCCCTGGCTGCTCGACCGCAAGTGGTGCCACATCCGGATGGAGGGGCGCACGTTCGGCGACGTGCCGCTCAACGTCGAGCTGAAGCTCGAGGTCTGGGACTCGCCGAACTCGGCCGGCGTCGTCATCGACGCGATCCGCTGCGCCAAGCTCGGCCTCGATCGCGGCCTGGCCGGGACGCTCGTGGCTCCCTCGGCGTACTTCATGAAGTCGCCGCCGCGCCAGATCCCGGACGATAAGGCGCGCGAGGGCGTCGAGGCGTTCATCGCCGGGAACGACGACCGCACGCTCGTCGGCGACGAGCGGCAGCCACGCGCGACCG
>DASQXO010000082.1:0-3297 GCA_035639655.1 Candidatus Dormiibacterota bacterium | reverse complement strand
CGCGGTGTTGAGCCTGCTCCACGAGCGGCCGATGCACCCATACGAGATGCGGACGCTGATGCGCGAGCGAGGCCATCACAACGTGATCCGCATGGGGGGCGGGTCGATCTATGACGCACTCGAGCGCCTCGCGGCGGGCGGTCTCGTCGCCGTCGCTGAGACGAGCCGTAAGGGGAAGCGGCCGGAGCGCACCGTGTACAAGATCACCTCTGCCGGCGTCGACGAGCTCGAGGCCTGGGTCTGCGAGCTGCTCGCCGAGCCCGTCGCCGAATTCCCGCAGTTCGCTGCGGCGCTCGCGTTCGTGATGAACCTGCGCAAGGATGCGGCGATCACGAACCTGCGCCGGCGCACCGTCGCGATCGAGGCAGCGATCGCGGCACAGGACGCGGCGCTGCGCGAGCTGTCGCGCACTTACCGGCTGCCGCGCATCTTCTCCATCGAGTCCGAGTACTTGCAGGCGATGCGACACGCGGAGCTCGAGTTCACGAAGGCGCTCGTCAAGGAGCTGTCGAGCGGAAGGCTCCACTGGCCGAGCGAGCGCGAGGCGCGCAAGGCCGCGAGGCAGTGGGAAGAGGCACAGGGCCGGGTGTGACGATGCGCATCGCTCACATCACGCCGTATGACCTCGCCGCGCCGGGCGGGGTCAACGCGACGGTCGTCCAGCTCGTCGCGCGCCAGCGCGCCTTCGGACACGAGGTCGACTTGATCGGCGGCGCGTCCGCGGTCGTTCCACTCGAGCGCTGGCGGCGCCTGCGCTCGTGGATCGCGCGCGTACCGGTGAACGGATCGGTCGCCTCGCTTGCGATCGCCACGTCGCCGGACACCGAGCTCGTCGAGATCATGGCGAGCGGCCGCTACGACGTGGTCGTCGCGCACGAGCCGGCGTTGCCGCTATCGGCGATGGCGCTCGCGCTCAGCACGGGCGCGCGCGTCGCGGTGCTGCACGCGTTCAGCGAGACGGCGCCGGCGGCGCCGCCGTTCGTGCAGCGCATCGCGCCCGCGCTGCTGCAGCTCGATCGCGCCATCGCCGTGTCGACGGCGGCGCGCGACTTCGCGAGCCGCTACCTCGATATGCCGTGCACGATCATTCCGAACGGCGTCGACGTGCCGGAACGCGTTTCGTTCGACCGGTCCGGCGCCACATTGCTGTTCCTCGGCCGCCCGGAACCGCGCAAGGGCCTCGCGACGCTGCTGGCGGCGGTCGCGATCCTCCGCCGCACGGTCCCGGACCTGACGCTCGTCGTCGCCGGCGCCGGGAGCGACGATCAGTGGGCGGAGTATCGGGCGCGGGCGGACGCGCTCGGCGTCGCCGATGCGACGCGGTTCGTGGGCCGGGTCGATGAAGCCGCGAAGGCGCGCCTCTTCCGCGAGGCCGCGGCGTTCTGCTCGCCGGCGACCGGCGGCGAGAGCCAGGGCGTCGTGCTCCTCGAGGCGATGGCGCACGGCACGCCAGTCGTCGCATCAGACATCGCCGGCTACCGCACCGTCATCTCGAATGAACACGATGGATTGCTCGTCCCAGCCGGAGATGCGGGTGCGCTCGCGGACGCCCTCGCGCGTGTCCTCGGCAACCGCATCCTCTCGCGCCGTATCGCCGCGCGGGCGCGCGACACGGTCGCGCGCGAGTACGACTGGCGCGTCGTCGTGCCGCGGCATCTCGACGTCTACCGCGAGGCGGTCGCGCAACATCGACCCGCCGCCCTGACGCGTCGCCGAATGTCATCATTCGCGCACGAACGAGATCCTCAGGACGCCGCGCGGCCCGGCGCTGCTGCACGATCCGCGTCTCAACAAATCGACCGCGTTCAGTGAAGCCGAGCGCGAGAAGCTCGGGCTGCTCGGCCTACTCCCCGAGGGCGTCGACGACCTGAACACGCAGGTCGAGCGCGTGATGGATCAGCTCGACGCGAAGACGACCGACCTCGAGCGGTACGTCTACCTCTCAGCGCTGCAGGACACCGACGAGACGCTCTTCTACCGCGTACTCATGGCGGATCCGGCGCGGTTCCTCCCGCTCGTCTACACGCCGACGGTAGGCGAGGCCTGTCTACGTTTCGGGCACATCATGCGCCGGCCGCGCGGGCTCTATGTCTCGCTGAAACGGAAGGGACGCGTGCGCGAGATCCTGCGCAACTGGCCCGAGCGCGATGTGCGCTTCATCGTCGTCACGAGCGGCGAGCGGATCCTCGGCCTCGGCGACCTCGGCGCGAACGGCATGGGCATCCCGATCGGCAAGCTCTCGCTCTACACGGCCGCCGGCGGCGTCCCGCCGGAGCTGACGCTGCCGGTGCACATCGACGTCGGCACGAACAACGACACGCTGCTCGCGGATCCGCTGTACCTCGGCCTGCGGCAATCGCGCGCGCCGGACGAGGAGCTCGACGAGCTCGTCGAGGAGTTCGTCAGCGCGGTCGAGGCCGAGTTCCCCACCTGCTGCATCCAGTTCGAGGACTGGGCCGGGGACGACGCGGTGCGGCTGCTGCAGCGCTACCGGGACCGCGTCTGCTGCTTCAACGACGACATCCAGGGCACCGCGGGCGTCGCGCTCGCCGGGGTGCTCGGTGCGCTCCGGATCACCGGCGGGAGGCTCACCGATCAGCGCTTCCTCTTCTTCGGCGCGGGATCCGCCGCGACGGGCACGGCCGAGCTGCTTGTCCGCGCGATGACCCGCGACGGCGCGGCCGAGGCCGACGCCCGCCGCCGCGTCTCTCTTTTCGATCGCAAGGGCCTGCAGGTGGCGAGTCGCGCGGACCTGAAGCCGTACCAGCGACCGTTCGCGCAGGAGCACGAGCCGATCCGCGATCTCGTCGCGGCGATCGAGGCGCTGCGTCCGACGATGCTGTTCGGCGTCAGCACCGTCGGAAAGGCCTTCGACGAGCGCGTGATCCGCGCGATGTCGCGGATCAACGATCGGCCGGTCATCTTCCCGTACTCGAACCCGACGTCGCACTCCGAGTGCACCGCCGAGGAGGCGTACGAGTGGAGCGACGGCCGCGCCGTCGTCGCGACGGGCAGCCCGTTCCCGCCGGTCCGCTACCGGGATCGCACCTTCGTGCCCGGGCAGGGCAACAACGTCTACATCTTCCCGGCCGTCGGCATGGCCGTGTACGCGACGGAGGCGACGCGCGTGCCCGACGACGCGTTCATCGCCGCGGCGCGTGGCGTCGCCGAGCAGGTCACCGCCGCGGACCTCGAGGTCGGACTCATCTACCCCCCGCAGTCGGCGATCCTCGGCACCGAGCTGCGCGCCGCCGAGCGCGTCGCCGAGGCGCTCTTCGCCGGCGGCTTCGCGCGCGT
>DASQXO010000081.1:0-19596 GCA_035639655.1 Candidatus Dormiibacterota bacterium | reverse complement strand
CCCGCCGGCCCCGACGGGCACGTTGACGAGGTTCGGGACCGCCGATTGGCCCGCGACGACGTTGAGGTTCGAGGCCCACGGACGGCCGACGCCGGCCGGGTAGACCGTGAGGTAGGACGCTGCCGTCGGCCCGACCGCGGTGACGTTGAGCACGACCGAGAGGACGCGATCCGACGGCACGTTCCCCGCGCCCGTCACCTGGAACGTGACCGTCCCGGCCGGCCCGAGGTGCTCGCCCGCGTGCGGCAATCCGCTGCCGCTCCGCGTATCGAGGACGCGCGCCGGCGCCAGCGCGTGGTAGTTGCCGCCGATCGCCGCGAGGTGCACCTCGCCGGCGCCGTACTGGTTGTCGGCGCCCGGCGCGCCGAGGTCGCGCGCGTTCGCGAACAGCTCGGCGCGAACGGCGGCGGGTGCGTACTCCGGATGCGCCGCCTTCACGAGCGCGGCGGCGCCCGCGACGTGCGGTGATGCGGCCGACGTGCCGGCGAACGTGCCGCCCGGGATGCTGACGCGATCCGGACCGGCGAGGTCCGGCTTGATGCGCTGCGTCTTCGTCGGGCCCTCGGCGCTGAAGGTCTCCTGCGCGGTCGTCGACCAGTCCACCGCGCCGACGGCGATCATGCCGTCGGTCGCGTTGTCGGCCGGCGTCGTGATGCTCCCCTGCGGCACGGAGATCGAGATCGGGTAGCCCTCGAGGAGGAGCAGGTCGAGGTTGTTCGCTCGCGTGCCGCCGAACCGTCCGACGCCGATGTAGTACGCCGACCCGGGCACGAGCTGCGTGTACTCGAGGTCCTCGAGCGGATTGCTCGCGCAGGACTGGACATCCTGTGCGGTGGCGAGGATGTTCAGCGCCGCATCGAAGAGGACGAGGTCGTAGTCGTCGCACGCGGCGCCCCAGGGATCATCCCAGCGCAGCGAGGCCTCGACCGTCCCGCGCGAGCCGGCGACGAACCCCTGCAGCGAGCCGTTCGGCGAGATGTCCAGCCAGCCGTCGTTGTTCGTGTCGATCCAGCTTCCCGACCAGTGGCTGCGCCGCGTGTTCCCCGCCGAGTTCACCCACACGATCCCGTTCGCGGTCGCCTTCGACACGATCCCGTCGACGAGGCCGGTGCCGTCGCCCGGCCCGCTGTAGCTCCACGAGACCGAGTGGTTCACGACGTTCACGCGGCGCGCGATGAGGCAGTCGACCGCGAGGCCGAGGCTGACCTCGTCGGTGATCTTCACCAGGAACAGCGACGCGGCCGGCGCGACGTCGTGGACGAGCTCCGCCACGTTCGTGCCGTGCGGGGTGCCGCCGAGGTTGCTCGCGTTCGCGGTGCACGAGGTGTCGACGGTCGGCGGGAGCTCGCCGCCGAGCGCGGTCGTGTATCCGTCGAAGCCGAGGTCGACGATCGCGACGGACGCGCCCGCGCCGCCCATGCCGGCGTTCTGCCAGTCCATCGCGCCGATCTGGCTCACGCCCTCGGACACGATGTCCTCGCGCGGGGCGAAGGGCGCTCGCGCGAGGCGAACGCCGCTCACCGCCGCGACGGCCTCGAGCCGGTCGAGCGGGACGTCGGCCTCGACGAGCGACCCGTAGCGCGCGGTGATCTCCGCACCCGCGGCCCGCGCGCCCGAGACGACGGCGTCGGAGCCGTCGGTCTCGAGGACCGTCGTGACGCTCGGCTCTCCGCCGGCCCGGGAGCCGCGCGACCGGAGTCCGAGGTCGGCGGCGGCGATGCTCGCCTCCGCGATGCCCTTGTCGCGACGGGCTGCCGCGATCTGCGCGAGCGACGAGGCGAGGTGGCCGTGTCCGCGTCCGGACGCCGGCGGCTTCGGCAGGCGCTGCGACGCGGCCGCAGCCGGCGGCGCGAGGTAGGCCGCGATCGCCAGCGCGGCGACGACCATGAGCGCGATGAGGCGCGGTCGAAAGCTCACGCGCGCACGTCCAGGGTCCGAAGCGCGCCCACCGGCCGCAACCCGCTCGGCGCCCGCACGATCCGGACACCGTCAGCCGCGGCGATGGCGCAGAGCCGGTCGGGCACCGCGCGCGCCTCGACGAGATCGCCCGACCGGCGCGCGTCGCTGAGGCCGTCGACCGACGGCGTCGGCGCGCCGGCGGCGAGCTCGACGATCACGAGGACGGTCGTTCCGTCGTAGTCGAGACCCCGATCGCGCGCGAAGGCGCGCCGATCGGAGGCGGCGGTGAGTTGGTTCAGCACGTCGGCGACGCGATCGCAGCGAGAGGCGACGACGACGGGCGCGCCACATGAAATGGACGTGGCGATGCCGAGACCGAGGACTACGCGCAGCAGCTCGAAACCCCTTCCCAGTGCGCCCGAAGCGGCGCATGTCAAGGGTCGTATTTGCGCGCGCGCGGCGTCAACGCACGGTTACATGACAGCGAGCGAACGAGGGTCGAGTGCAGGCCACGTCCCGCCTAGACTGGGCGGGTGAAGACGCGGCTCATTCGCGCCGAGGAGAGCGGCGCGATCGCCGAGGCGGCCGCCGCGCTCGCGACCGGAGAGCTTGTCGCGTTCCCGACCGACACGGTCTACGGGCTTGCGGCCGGTCACGGCCACGTCCGCAAGCTCTTCGTCGCGAAGGAGCGCCCGGCCGAAAAGCGCATTCCGGTGCTGCTCGCGGACGCCGCGAATCTCGACGCGAGCGCGATCGTGACGCCGATCGCGCGTCGCCTCGCGGAGCGGTTCTGGCCCGGTCCGCTCACGATCGTCCTCACCGCACCGGGCCGCGGGACGCTGGCCTTTCGCGTCCCCGACCACGCCGTCGCGCGGCAGCTGCTCGCCGCGAGCGGCGGCGGACTCCCCGTCACCAGCGCGAACCGGAGCGGCGGCGCCGACTGCCGCACCGCGCAGGAGGTCCTGGCGCAGCTCGACGGACGGATCGGGCTCGTGCTCGACGGTGGGCGCACGCCGACCGGCGTCGCGAGCACGGTGGTCGATTGCAGCGGCGATCGGCTGGTGATCCTCCGCGAGGGCGCGATCCCCAGGGATGCCCTCCTCGAAGCCGCAGCGGCGTGAAGATCGCGATCGGCTCCGATCACGCCGGCTTCCAGCTCAAGGAGATCCTCATCCCGTACCTCCGCGAGCGCGGCCACGAGGTCAGCGACCTCGGCACCGACTCCGAGGCGAGCGTCGACTATGTCGACTTCATCGTGCCGCTCACGCGCGCCGTCGTGCGCGGCGAGTTCGAGCGCGGCATCTTCTGCTGCGGCAGCGGGATCGGACCGGCGATCGCCGCGTGCAAGATCCCCGGCGGACGGTCGGCGGTCGTGAGCGAGGAGTGGTCGGCGCGCGACTCCGTGGAGCACGTCGACGTGAACGTGCTTACGCTCGGACAGCGCGTCATCGGGCCAGAGCTCGCGAAGTCGATCGTCGACGCGTACCTTTCGGCCAAGACGCAGGGCGGACGACACCAGCGGCGCCGCGAGAAGATCGCGGCGCTCGAGAAGGAGCGGGTCGGATGACCGACGTGCGAGAGCGCATCCCCGATCGCGTGGCGCAGAGGGCCGGGCTGCGAGAGACCGACCCGGAGATCTACCGGATCATCCAGGGCGAGCAGCAGCGGCAGATCGAGAAGATCGAGCTCATCGCCTCGGAGAACTTCACGAGCGCGGCGGTCATGGAGGCCGTCGGCAGCGTCCTCACGAACAAATACGCCGAGGGCTACCCCGGGCGGCGCTACTACGGGGGATGCGAGTGGGTCGACCAGGCCGAAGCACTCGCCATCGAGCGCGCGAAGGCACTCTTCGGCGCGCAGCACGTCAACGTGCAGCCGCACGCCGGCGCCCAGGCGAACATGGCCGCATACGCCGCGGTGCTGCAGCCCGGCGACGTCGTCCTCGGCATGCGCCTGGACATGGGCGGGCACCTCACGCACGGGTCGCCGGTGAACTTCAGCGGCAAGCTCTACAAGTTCGTCTCGTATGGCGTCCGCCAGGACACCGAGATCATCGACTACGACGAGGTCGAGCGGCTCGCGCGGGAGCACAAGCCGAAGCTCATCGTGGCCGGCGCGACGGCGTACCCGCGCATCTTCGACTTCCCGCGCCTGCGGCAGATCGCCGACGCCACCGGCGCGCTGCTCCTCGTCGACATGGCCCACTTCGCCGGGCTCGTCGCCGGCGGCGCGCATCCGTCGCCGGTGCCGCACGCGCAGATCGTCACGACCACGACGCACAAGACGCTGCGCGGCCCGCGCGGCGGGATGATCCTCTGCGTCGCCGAGCTGCAGAAGCAGATCGATTCGGCGGTCTTCCCGAACGTCCAGGGCGGACCGCTCATGCACGTCATCGCCGGGAAGGCGGTGATGCTGAAGGAGGCGATGGAGCCGTCGTTCAAGGACTACGCCGCGCAGATCGTGCGCAACGCGAAGACGCTCGCGGCGGCCCTCGCGAAGGAGAAGCTGCGGCTCGTCTCCGGCGGGACCGACAACCACCTCATGCTCGTCGACGTGCGTCCGCTCAATACGACCGGGCGCGACGCCGAGAAGGCGCTCGACCGCGTGGGCATCACCGTGAACAAGAACACCATCCCGTACGACCCGCAGAAGCCGACGGTCGCGAGCGGGCTGCGGATCGGCACGCCGGCGGTGACGACGCGCGGCATGCGCGAGGCGGAGATGGAGCACATCGGGCGTCTCATCGGGAAGGTGCTCACGCACCTCGGCGACGAGACGATCGCGCAGCAGGTCGCGGAGGAGGTCCGATCGCTCACGGCGCGCTTCCCGGTGCCCGGCATCTCGCGGTAGCCGGCGTGGAGTCGCCGAACCTCCACGTCAGCGCGCATCCCCTCCTGCGCGAGAAGCTGACCCGGTTGCGCGACCGCGCCACCCCGCCCGCGGAGTTCCGTGCGCTCGTGCGCCAGATCGCGACGCTCCTGCTCTACGAGGCGACCGCCGACCTCGAGCTCCGGCGCGACGTCGTGCAGACGCCGCTCGCGCCGGCGCCCGGATGGCGTCTCGCGCAGAAGGTCGGGCTCATTCCGGTGCTCCGCGCCGGCATCGGCATGGTCGACGCGGCGCTCGAGCTCATCCCCGAGGCCGAGGTGTGGCACATCGGGCTGTTTCGCGACGAGCGCACGCTGCGACCGATCGAGTACTACAACAAGCTGCCGGCCTCGGCGACGGCACAGCTCTGCCTCGTGCTCGATCCGATGCTCGCAACGGGCGGCTCGGCGACCGCGACCGTCGACATCCTCGAGCGCTGGGGCGCGAAGCGCATCAAGTACGTCGGCATCATCGCGGCGCCGGAGGGCGCGGCCGCGATGGCGAAGGCGCACCCTGACGTGCACATGTACGTCGGCGCGCTCGACGAGCGGCTCAACGACCGCGGCTACATCGTCCCCGGTCTCGGCGACGCGGGCGATCGCCAGTTCGGCACGGGGTAGCGCGAGGCGGCGATGAGCGGCCAGGTCACGCTCTACGTCTGGTCGTTCGTCCTCGCGCTCCTGTTCTCGCTGAGCGCGACGCAGCTCGTGATCCGCCTCGCGCGTCGCCTGAAGTTGCTCGACGTGCCCGGGGGCCGGCGCCTGCACCCCCGGCCGATCCCGCGGCCGGGTGGGCTCGCGATCTTCGCCGCGTTCGGCCTCGCGATCGCGGTCTTCTGGACCATCGACGTGCTCTCCGGCGGCCCCGTCGTGATCCCCGAGGAGGTGCGCTCGCCGCGGTTCCGCCTGGTCGTCCTCGCGGCGGTGACGAGCGTTGTCGTCGGCTTCTTCGACGACCTCGTCGACCTGCGCGCGCGCTGGCAGCTCCTTGGCCAGCTCGTCGTCGCCGGCATCGTCGTCGCCGCGGGCGTGCGGATCGAGTTCGTCAACAACCCGCTCGACGCCCAGCACGTCCTCGTCCTGGGCGGCCTCGCGGTCCCGCTCACGTTCCTGTGGATCGTCGGCATGATCAACGCGCTCAACTTCATCGACGGGCTCGACGGCCTGGCCGCGGGCGTCTCCGCGATCGCCGCCGTCTGCCTCGGGTTCATCGCGCTCACGCCGGCGGTGAACGAGCCGTTCGTGGCGTGGATGGAGTTCGCGCTCGCGGGCGCGCTCATCGGCTTCCTCATCTTCAACGTGCATCCGGCGAAGCTCTTCCTCGGGACGACCGGCGTGACGTTCGTCGGGACGGTCATCGCGACGCTCTCGATCTTCGGCACGGCGAAGGTCGCCGCGGCGCTGCTCGTCCTCGGCGTCCCGATCATCGACACCTTTTACGTGATCGTGCGGCGCCTCGTCGAGCGCCGCCCGCCCTTCGCCCCGGACCGCGGCCACTTCCACCACCGCCTGCTCGACGTCGGCCTCTCGCACAGGCAGGCGGTGTTCCTCATCTATGTCATCACCGCGATCCTCGGCGGCGTCGCGGTGCTCGCGAGCGGTCAGGCGCAGCTCATCGCGTTCGCCGCCGTCTTCATCGCGCTCGGCATCGCGGTGCTCGTGCTCGCGCAGCGGAGCGCGAAGGCGCAGGAGTTCGAGCCGGGCCTGTACCCGAACGGGAAGGAGCCCGGAGGCGCCGAATGAGGATCCTCGTCGCGCTTTCGGCGCCGGCCGCGTCCGCCGCGGCGGGCGCCTTCGCGCTGCTGCTCGTCACTGCGGCGTTCGGCGTTCCGAACGTCGCGCTCGCGGTCGGCTTCTTCGTCGCGTTCTTCGTCGGCGCCGGGATCGACGTGCTGCTGCACGAGCGCGCGTCGCACGAACGCGGCGCATGGCAGATGCGTTCGTTCGGCTCGCCGACCGCGGTCTTTCGGGGCGGGGCCTCCCGTCAATGGAGGTCCGGTCCTGGCTCCGTCGTCGAGAGCCCACCGTCCGGGCCAATGGGGCCATTCGACCGCTTCAACGATCGCGCCAAGCGCGTCCTCGCGCTCGCCCAGGACGAGGCGATCCGCCTCAACCACAACTACATCGGGACGGAGCACCTGCTGCTCGGGCTCGTGCGCGAGGGCGAAGGCGTCGCGGCGCGCGTGCTCGATGCGCTCGGCATCGAGCTGTCGAAGATCCGTCGAGCAGTCGAGCTCATCATCGGGCGCGGCGAGTCGACGACATCTCCGGCTGAGATCACGCTGTCGCCGCGGACGAAAAAGGTCATCGAGCTCGCAATCGACGAGTCGCGGCGCCTCGGTCACACGCACGTCGGCACCGAACACCTGCTGCTCGGGCTCGTGCGCGAGGGCGAGGGGATCGCCTCCGGCGTGCTCCAGTCTTTCGGTGTTCCGCTCGATCGCCTGCGTCAGCAGGTCATGGCCACGCTCGCGCAGCCAGGCGTGGATCCGGGACCGCCGACGCCGGAACCGCCGCCGAAGATCCCGCTCGACCGGCTGAGCGAGCACGCGAAAAGGATTCTGCCCAACGCGCTCCACGAAGCGGCGTCGCGCAAGATGGAGTTCGCCGGCACGCAGCACCTCCTGCTCGCGCTCGCGCGTGACGGCACCGGTGCCGCGGCGCGGGCGCTTGCGGAGGCAGGAGCGGGTGCTGAGCGACTTACGAACGCGGTCGACCTGATGAGCGAGGGAGGCGAGACGGCGTCGCGGCGCGTCGTGTGGTCGCCGCGGGCGATCGCCGTCTTCGAGATCGCGGTGCGCGAAGCGGGCGCGGACAAGCTCGCCGGTACCGGTCATCTCTTGCTCGCCGTGCTCGAGGCGGGTGATGGCATGGCGCCGGGCATCCTCGCGTCGCTCGGGGTGCAGCGGGAATCGCTCGAGCAGTCGGTTCGCGCGCGGATCGCGGAGGGTCTGCCCTGACGCTTACGACAAATCGAAAGAGTCAGCCCTAGAGGTACGCGGCCCGCGCGGAGTGGTAGCCCTTGCGCAGCAGCACGAGCCACGAGGCGCACCGCCGCGCGTCCTCCTCCGTGCCGAAGGTCGAGAGCAGCGTCGCGCGATCGGGATCGGTCGCGTCCTCGGAAACGATGACGCCGTACTCGTCGCCGATCTTGACCACGACGAGCATCGCGCCGACTGGACGGACGAGGTCCTTGGTGGTGTCCACGTTGTTCACGCTTCCTTCTTCGCCATCTCTCCAGCGGGGAGGGCTGAGGTGGTCGCGTTGTTGCGCGACCACCTCAAGGGGGAGGTGTTGTCAAGTGTTCGGTCCGCGATGGCGCACTGCATTTCGCGAGTGAATATCGCGGCGACGGCGCGCGCGGTGATCGGACGACAAGGTGGAAGCGCTCGCCCATTGGTCGTATGGCTCGCGAAGGCGCTGTAGCGTCGATCGCGTGGATGGAGCGGATGAGCTCAACCAAATGCAGTACGAGGCCGTCGCCGCGCCCGGCCCGGTGCTCGTCGTCGCGGGGGCCGGCAGCGGAAAGACGCGCACGATCGTCGCGCGCGTCCGGCGGCTCCTCGCCGAGGGTGCCGATCCGCGCCGGGTCCTCGTCCTCACGTTCTCGCGGAAGGCGGCCGGCGAGCTCCGCCGCCGCATCGGCGGGGACGTCCGCGCGCTCACGTTCCACGCCTGGGCGCTCCTGCATCTGCGCGCGCGGGGGCGCCGGCCGCGGATCGTCGACCGCGCCGAGGCGCGCGCGCTGCTGCGCCGCTGCCTGCACGAGCTCGCGAGGCCAGCGGATGCCGCGTCCGTTCGCGACGAGCTCGATCGGATCTCGCGCGCGAAGGGACGGCTCGAATCGCTCGATGATCCGGCCGCGCGCTGCTACGACGAGGCGCTTCGTGCCGCCGACGCGCTCGACCTCGACGACCTGATCCTCGCCGCGCTCCGGCTCGACGAGCGCGGCCGGTACGAGCACATCCTCGTCGACGAGTTCCAGGACACGTCTGTCGCGCAGTTCGCGCTGCTGCGCTCGCTCGCCGGTCCCGACGACGACGTGTGCGTCGTCGGCGACGCGGACCAGTCCATCTACGAGTGGCGCTCCGCCGACCCGACCAACCTGCAGCGCTTCCAGGATGCGTTCCCGACCGCGCGCGTCGTGACGCTCGAGCGGAACTACCGGAGCACGCCGATGATCCTCGACGCGGCGAACGCGGTCATCGCGAAGAATCCCGACCGCCTGCCAAAGCGCATGTCCGCGGCGCGGGAGCGCGGGCACCCGATCGAGGTCATCGAGGCCGCCGACGAGCGCGATGAGGCGAACGCGGTCGCCGACCTCGTTCGCGACGCGATCGCCGCCGGCGTCCCGCCGGCGGACATTGGCCTGCTCTTTCGCGTCAACGCCCAGGCGCTGCCGCTCGAGCGCGCGCTCCTCGCGCGCGGCGTGCCGCACGCCGTCGTCCGCGGCGTCGCGTTCGCCGAGCGCGCCGAGGTACGCGACGCCGTCGCGCTGCTGCGGCTCGTCCGCGACGAGGCCGACGACGCCGCGTTCCGCCGGCTCGCGACGCGTCTGGTGAAGGGTGTCGGCCACGTCGCCCTGGACCGCCTCGCGCGCGAGGGCGCGATGCTCCCCGCCGCGCGTCGCGGCGTCCTGCCCCCGCGCTATCACCCGGCTGTGGCGCGGATCGTCGCGACCGTCGATGGGCTTCGCGCGCAATCAAGCTCGCTCGAGGAGCTCGTCACGACGGTGTGGCGCACCCTCGGATACGGCGCCGACCCCGAGACGACCGAAGGCGAGCTCCTCGCGACGCTCGTCGAGCTGGCGCGCGAGGCGTCGACGCTCGACGCGCTCGTCGACGCCGTCACCGTCCTGGACGAGCCGGAGGCCGAACCGGAGCGCGGCGCGGTCACGCTCCTGACGCTCCACGCCGCGAAGGGCCTCGAGTTCGGGCTCGTCTGCATCGCCGGCGTAGAGGAGGGTCTCTTGCCGCACCGACGCGCGCTCGACGACGAGCGCGAGCTCGCCGAGGAGCGCCGCCTCTGCTACGTCGGGATGACGCGGGCGAAGGATCGGCTCGTGCTCTCGTACGCCCTCGCGCGGCTCGCGCTCGGCGGCCTCTCCCTCGGCACACCCTCGCGCTTCCTCGAGGACATCCCGCCCGATCTCGTGCGACCGCATCGGACGAGGGCCGTCGAGCGTCGTCCAGCGCCAGAGCTGCGCGTCGCCGTCGGCGATCGAGTGCGGCATCGCCGCTGGGGCGAGGGTGTCGTCGATCGCGTCGAGACGATCGACGGCGGCCGCTACGTCACGATCCGTTTCGCCGATCGGGCCCGCCGCGTGCGCGGCGAGTACGCTCCGCTCGAGAGGTTGTAGCGATCGGCGAGATCAAGATCGGCGTCTGCTCCTGGACCGAGAAGACGTTGCTCGAGTCTGGCTGGTACCCGCCCGAGGCGAACCGGGACGCCGAGTCACGGCTGCGCTACTACGCCGAGCGCTTCGATCTCGTCGAGAACGATGCGACGTTCTACGCGCTGCCCGCCACGAAGCAGGCCGAGCTGTGGGCGGCGCGGACACCGGACGACTTCACCATGAACGTCAAGGCGTTCGCGCCGCTCACGACGCATCACACCGACCCGAAGCGGCTCCCGCGCGACGTGCGCGACGAGCTCCCGAAGGAGCTCCGCGAGAAGCGGCGGGTCTATCCGAAGGACCTCGGAGACGACGCGTTGCGGGAGATCGCGAAGCGGTTTCGCGTCGCCCTGGAGCCGCTCCACGCTTCGGGCAAGCTCGGCGCGGTGCTGTTCCAGTACCCGCCCTGGTTCGCGATCTCGCGCGGGAACAAGGACGAGATCCTCCGCGCGAAGGAGCTGCTGCCGGATTTCCGGCTCGCGATCGAGTTCCGCAACGGCACGTGGATGAGCGAGCGGAATCGGCAGGAGACACTCGCGCTGCTGCGCGATAACGACCTCATCCACGTCAGCGTCGACGAGCCGCAGGGCTTCAAGACGTCGATACCGCCGGTGGCGGCGGCGACGACCGACGTCGCGATGGTGCGCTTCCATGGCCGCAACGCCGAGACGTGGATGAAGCAGACGCAGACGGCCGCCGAGCGATTCAAGTACCAGTACACCGACGCCGAGCTGAAGGAGTGGGTGCCGCGCATCCGCACCGTCGCCGAGGAATCCGACGAAGTGCAGGTCCTCTACAACAATTGCTACGCCGACTTCGCGGTCACGAACGCGAAGCGCATGGCCGAGCTGTTGAAGGCGAAGCGGGCCGCCTGATCACGCGCTACAGGGTTACTGGGAGTACGAGGTGCGGCCGCGAAGACCGCCGGAGGCGCTGCGCGCGCCGGGACGGCGCTCCATGTACTTCACCGCCTGGAGCATGTTGCCGATCGACAGGATCTTCGCGTCCACCCAGCCGGCGCCGAGCGCAGCCTTCAAGACCTCTTCCGCCGTCGGCACGCCCGGGCGCTCGTGATCCTTCTTGTAGCTGATGACCCAGATCGCGCCGTCCGGATGCGACGAGCGCACGAGCGCGCGCATGAGTCCGCCGGTGTCGACGGGCTCGAGCACCCACGCCACGACGAGCACTTGCTTGCGCTCCTGAAGGCGGAGCGGCAGTTTGAGCGCCGACGTCGCAAGCGCGCCCGTGATGTCCTGCAGCGCGCGATCGAACGCCGTGACCGACCCGACACGACCCGTCGGCATGCCCGGCTTCGCGCCCAAACGCGGAATGATCTCCTCGAGCGGGCGAAGCTCGCCGAGCTCTGGGAGTGACTGCTGCATCTTGGAGCGGGTGACCTCGCGAGCGACGCTCATGAGGCGCCCCCCAAAACGCTATGCCTACCCGGCCTCACGACTATAAGGGTACCCGAAAACCCGCTTTCCCGGCCAGCCTCCTGGAGCCCACGGGCGTGGCGCTTGCTACGCCGCTGCGTGGGAGCGGACGCCTTGGGCACCACTGTCGCGGCAGCAAAGACGACGCGAAAGAGCGGCCAGCGGGGCCGCCCGATCCTGGTCGTCGACGACGATCCGGCCCTCCGAATGCTCGTTTCGGACGTCCTGCACGAGGCTGGCTACGACGTGGAGCTCGCCGGCGACGGCGAGGAGGCGATGCGCCTCATCGACGCCCTTCCGCCGCGCCTGCTGCTGCTCGACATCCAGATGCCGCGCGTCGATGGACCCTCGCTGGCCCGACAGCTCCGCGCGCGTCTCAAGGACCTGCCGGTGATCGTCATGACCGCGCGGCCACATCCGGAGCGAGAGGCAGATCGCTGCAACGCGGTCGCCGCGCTCGCGAAGCCGTTCGACACGAACGAGCTCGTCCGCATCGTCCAGCGGTTCGCGCTGTAGCGGACCCGCTGTTACTCTCACACCGCCTTGCCCGAGCGGAATCCGGGGAGCCTCGGCGGCGATTTCCTCGCCATCGGTCTGCAGATCGCCGCCGTGATGGCGATCCCTCTACTCGTCGCTGTCTATATCGGCATCTCGCTCGACGAGCGGTGGGGGACGAGGCCTTGGCTGCTCCTCGTGTCGATCTTTGTTGGGATCGGCCTGGCAGGGGTGCTGTCGTTCGTCGTGCTGCGCCGCTACTGGCAGGCACAGCCGGCGCCGCGAGTGAGTGAGGAGGCGCGTACGGCAGGTCGTCGCTGGCAGGCCGAGATCGAGGAGCGAGAACGTCGAAGGGAGGCGGGCGAAGAGGAGTGAGGCGGATCCTCGCGGCGATCGTGATCGTGAACGTCGCGGCGATCGCGATCGCGTGGATCGGCGGCTTCCTGCCGTCGAAGCTACTCGACTACGAGCAGCCATCGCTCTCGGGCGAACCGCTCATCCGGATCTTCGGGGACGACATTTCGATCTCGAACTCGCTCTTCACGATGTGGCTCGTCATGGCCCTACTGATCGTGATCGGGTTCGTGGTGACGCGGGACCTGAGGGAGCAGCCCGGCCCGCTGCAGAACGCGCTCGAGCTCGTGGTGCAGGGGCTCGGCGACTTCGTCGAGGGCATCGGCGGAGCGGGCACCCGGCGCTACGTCCCGCTCTTCGGCACGCTCTTCCTGTTCCTGCTCATCTCGAACTACCTCGGGCTGGTTCCGTTCGTCGGGGCGAAGTTCGCCCTCGGCGGCGCCGAGGTCGAGCCGCTCCGCGCTCCGAGCTCCGACTACCACGTGAACCTCGGGCTCGCGCTCACGAGTTTCGTGATCTACCAGCAGATCGGCATCCGCAAGCACGGTGCGAGCTACTTCGGGCGGTTCATCAACCTCAGCGGGTTCCGCGCCGGGATGCCCAGTGCGCTCTTCATGGGGCCGATCATGCTGTTCGTGGGCGCGATCGAGCTCATCGCCGACGTGCTGCGGCTGCTCACGCTGACGCTCCGTCTCTGGGGCAACATCTACGCCGGCGAGTTCGCGATCGCGGTGGTGGGCTCGCTCGTGATCGTCCCCATCCTCGTCTTCCCCTTCATCGGCCTCGAGCTGCTCGTCGGACTCGTGCAGTCGCTCGTGTTCGCGATGCTCGTGCTCGTGTACATCGTCCTCGCGCTCGAATCGCATGAAGAAGAAGAAGGGCATGCTGAACAACACGGTCCCGCAGAGTCGGTGACCGCCAAGGAGGTAGCGCACGCATGAACGTCATCGGCGCGGGCATCTTCGCGGGGTTCGCGGTACTCGGCGCCGGCCTCGGCGTCGGCATCATCGGGTCGAAGATGGCGGAAGCCATCGGCAGGAACCCCGACGCGACCGGATTGATCTTCGGACGGACGATCGTGATCGCGGCCCTCGCCGAAGGGCTCGGCATCATCGCGCTCATCCTTGGCTTCGTCATGGGCCAGGCGCGCTGATGGGCTTCGGGCTCCCGCTCGCCGAGGAGCAGCTCGGCATTCTCATCCGGCCGTTCTGGGTGCTGCTCAGCGTCGCCAACTTCGTGGTCCTCCTCTACGTCCTCCAGCGCGTTCTGTGGGGTCCGCTCACGCGATCGCTCGCGCAGCGTGCGGAGAAGATCCGCGAGGGGCTCGCCGCGGCGGAGGCCGCGCGCGCGGAGCGGGCGCGCATCCGCGAGGAGGCCGAGGCGATCCTCACGAAGGCGCGCTTCGACGCGCAGGCGATCGCCGACCGCGCCACGAAGACGGCCGAGCAGGCCGCGGCGGACATCGTCGGCGAGGCGAAAGCCGAGGCGTCGCGGCTCGTGCAGCGCGCGCGCGCTGACGCCGAGCAGGCCCAGCGCCAGGCGCTCGCGGAGCTGCGCGCGCAGGTCGCCGACCTCGCGGTCCTCGCGGCGTCGCGCATCCTCGACGAGGAGATCGATCCGGCGCGGCATCGGCGCCTCGTGGAATCGACGCTCGACGAGGCCCGCGGCGAGCTCGAGCGGGTGCACTGATGGCGCTCACCGGATCTGCCGCGAAGCGGTACGCGGAGGCGGTGCTCGAGCTTGCCGAGGAGTCGCGCGCGATCGAGGAGTGGACGGCCGCGCTGGACCGCATCGTCTCCGCGCTGAGCCGCGAGGCGCTCCGGCTCCTCTCGGCGCCGTCGTTCCCGCTCACAGCGCGCCGGGCCGCGCTCGACGGCGCCACCGCGGGCGAGCCGGCCGGTGTCCGAGCGCTGCTCCACACGCTGCTCGAGCGCGAGCGCATCGCCCTGCTGCCCGCGATCGCGCGGGCGTACCACGACCTGCTCGACGAGCGCGAGGGCATCGAGAAGGCCGTCATCACGACCGCCGTGCCGCTCGACGCGGATCAGCAGCGGGAGATCGTGTCGCGCCTCGAGCGCGCCACGGGCAAGCGGCTCCGCGCGAGCTTCATCGTCGAACCGGCGCTCAAGGGCGGCGTCGTCCTGCGGATCGGTGACCATCAGCTGGACGGATCGGTGCGCACGCGACTCGGGGCGATGCGCCAGCAGCTCGCGCAGGGCACGTAGGAAAGGAGACAGAGTCAGATGGCGGTCCGCTCGTCGGACATCACGGAGATCATCAAGGAGCAGCTCCGCCGGTACGAGGCCCCGGTGGTGGCGGCCGACGTCGGGACCGTCGTGGAGATCGGCGACGGCATCGCGCGGATCTACGGGCTCTCGGGGTGCCTCGCCGCCGAGCTGCTCGATTTCGGCCACGACGTCTTCGGCCTCGCGTTCAACCTCGAGGAGGACACCGTCTCGGCGATCATCCTCGGCGACTACACCGAGATCAAAGAAGGCGATCAGGTGAAGACGACGGGGCGCATCGTCGAGGTCCCCGTCGGCGACGCGCTCATCGGCCGCGTCGTCGATCCGCTCGGGCGCCCGCTCGACGGCAAGGGCGAGATCCGGACGCGCGAGACGCGCAAGGTCGACGTCGTCGCCCCGGGCGTCATCCAGCGCAAGAACGTCGACACGCCGGTGCAGACCGGCATCAAGTCCATCGACGCGATGTTCCCGATCGGCCGCGGCCAGCGCGAGCTCATCATCGGCGACCGGCAGACGGGGAAGAGCGCGATCGCGATCGACACGATCATCAACCAGAAGGGGCAGAACCTCTTCTGCTTCTACGTCGCGATCGGGCAGAAGGAGTCGAGCGTCGCGAAGATCGTCGCCACGCTCGAGGAGCGCGGCGCGATGGAGTACTCCACCGTCGTGGTCGCGGGCGCGTCGGACCCGGCCACGCTGCAGTACCTCGCGCCGTTCGCGGGGTGCGCGATGGGAGAGTACTTCCGCGACACCGGCAAGGACGCGCTCGTCGTCTACGACGACCTGAGCAAGCACGCCTGGGCGTACCGCACCGTCTCGCTGCTCGTGCGCCGCCCGCCCGGTCGCGAGGCGTATCCCGGCGACGTCTTCTACCTGCACTCGCGGCTGCTCGAGCGCGCCGCGCGGATGAACGACGAGAACGGCGGCGGGTCGCTCACGGCGTTGCCGATCATCGAGACGCAGGCGAACGACATCTCCGCCTACATCCCCACGAACGTCATCTCCATCACCGACGGCCAGCTCTTCTTCGAGACGGACCTCTTCAATGCGGGTTTCCGTCCCGCGATCAACGTCGGCCTGTCCGTCTCGCGCGTCGGCGGCGACGCGCAGACGAAGGTGATGAAGGAGGTCGTCCGCGGGATGAAGCTCCAGCTGCAGCAGTACCGCGAGCTCGCGGCGTTCACGCAATTCGGCGCGTCTGACCTGGACCGCGCGACGCTGCAGCAGCTCCGCCGCGGCGAGCGGCTCCAGGAGATGTTGAAGCAGCCGCAGTACGAGCCGCTCCCGCTCGAGCGCGAGGTCGCCATGATCTACGCCGGCACGCGGGGCCTGCTCGATGACGTTCCGCTGCAGAAGATCGGGCAGTTCGAGCGCGACCTGTATCGCTTCATGGACAGCCAGCACCGCGATCTCGCCGACCGCATCCGGCGCGAGAAGAAGTGGGACAAGGAGATCGACGCGGCGCTGCGCCGGATGATCGAGGAGTTCAAGAAGACGCATCCCTACGCCGAGGAGAAGCCGGCCGCGGCGCCGGAGCAGGCGCAGCAGCGGCAACAGCCGCAGCAACCGCAGCAGCGGCAGCAGCGGAAGCAGGAGGCGAGGGCTTAAGTGCCGTCCGAGCGGGAGCTGATCCGGCGGATCCGCAGCACGCGGAACATCCAGCAGGTCACGAAGGCGATGCAGACGATCTCCGCGTCGAAGATGCGGCGCGCGCAGCAAGCGGTGCTCGCCTCACGACCGTACGAGGAGAAGCTGCGCGAGATCCTGCTGTCGCTCTCGCCGTACACCGACCCGGAGGTGCACCCGCTCCTCCAGCAGCGCGAGGTGCGCCGCGCCGGGATCGTCCTCGTGACGACGGATCGCGGGCTGGTCGGCGCGATGAACACGAACATGATCCGCGCCGCTTTGCGGCAGGCCGAACAACTCCGCGGCGCCGGCTACATCGTCGTCGGACGCAAGGGCATCGCCGCGATCCGCCGGCTGCGCCAGCCGCTCATCGCGGAGTTCTCGCGCCTCGGCGATCGGCCGAGCACCGCCGACACGGGCCCGATCGCGCGCGCGGCGGTCGACGAGTTCCTGGCCGGGTCCGTCGACGCGGTCTACCTTGCGTTCACGCGCTTCGTGACCACGCTCAAACAGACGCCGACGCTGCGCCGCATCCTGCCGCTCGTTCCGCACGAGGAAGAGCGGCGCGAACTGCCGCCGCTGCAGTACCTCTTCGAGCCGGACCCGGAGACCGTGCTCGAGGCGGTCATCCCGCGTCTGATCGCCGTCGCGGTCTACCAGGCCGTGCTCGAGAGCATTGCGTCGGAGCAGTCGGCGCGGATGGTCGCGATGCGCAATGCGACCGACACGGCGAGCGAGCTCATCGAGACGTACACGCTCGCGGCGAACAAGGCGAGGCAATGGCGGATCACCAAGGAGATGCTCGAGATCGCTTCGGGGTCCGAAGCGCTCGCGAAGGGATAGGCACATGGCCGTAGAGACGCGCGACGCGAAGGTCAAGACGAGGAACGTCGGCAAGATCGTGCAGATCATCGGGCCCGTCCTCGACGTGCAGTTCGAGGAAGGAAAACTCCCGGAGATCTACCACGCGATCACGGTGCGCCACCCCGAGGGCCACGACGTCCTCGCCGAGGTGCAGCAGCACCTCGGGAACAACTGGGTTCGCGCCGTCGCGATGTCGTCCACCGACGGCCTGCGCCGCGGCATGGAGGCGCTCGACACCGGCGCGCCGATCACGATGCCGGTGGGACCGGGAACGCTCGGACGGCTGTTCAACGTGGCCGGCGACCCCGTCGACGGGAAGGGCACGGTCAAGGAGGTCGTGCGCCGCGAGCCGATCCACAAGCAGCCCCCGTCGCTGGAGGAGCAGGTCGTCGCGAACGAGATCCTCGAGACCGGCCTCAAGGTCGTCGACCTCGTGTGCCCGTTCCTCAAGGGCGGCAAGGCGGCCGTCCTCGGCGGCGCGGGCGTGGGCAAGACGTTCGTGATCATGGAGCTCATCCGCAACATCGGCATCGAGCACGCCGGCGTGTCGGTCTTCTGCGGCGTCGGCGAGCGGACCCGCGAGGGGACGCAGCTCTACGGCGAGATGCACGAGTTCAAGGTCATCGACAAGATCGCGATGGTGTTCGGGCAGATGAACGAGCCGCCCGGCGCGCGGCTGCGCGTCGGCCTCGCCGGTCTTGCCATCGCCGAGTACTTCCGCGACGAGGGCCGCGACGTCCTCCTCTTCATCGACAACATCTTCCGGTTCACGCAGGCCGGCTCGGAGGTCTCGGCGCTCCTCGGGCGCATGCCCAGCGCCGTCGGGTACCAGCCGACGCTCGCGACGGAGATGGGCGAGCTGCAGGAGCGGATCACGTCGACGAAAAAGGGGTCGATCACGTCGCTCCAGGCCGTGTTCATCCCGGCGGACGACTACACCGACCCGGCGCCGGTCACGACGTTCGCGCACCTCGACTCGGTCATCCGGCTCGAGCGCTCGGTGTTCGAGCTCGGCATCTACCCCGCGGTGGACCCGTTGACCTCGACCTCGCGCGCGATCGATCCGCAGATCGTCGGGCAGGAACACTACGAGACGACGCGCGAGCTACAGCGGGTGCTGCAGCGCTACAAGGACCTTCAGGACATCATCGCGATCCTCGGCATCGACGAGCTCTCGGACGAGGACAAGCTCCTCGTCGCGCGGGCCCGCAAGCTCCAACGATTCCTGGGGCAGCCGTTCCACATCGGCGAGCAGTTCACCGGGCTGCCCGGCAAGTACGTCGCGATCAAGGACACCGTGCGCTCGGTGCGCGAGATCCTCGACGGTAAGCACGACGACCTTCCGGAGCAGGCGTTCTACATGGTCGGCGCCGTCGAGGACGCGCGCGAGAAGGCGAAGGAGCTCGGCGGGTAATGCCGCTGCAGGTCGAGGTCATCACCCCCGAGCGCCGCGTCTTCGAGGACGAGGTCGACATGGTCGTCATCCCCGGCAGCGAGGGGATGCTCGGGATCCTGCCGCGCCACGCGCCGCTGTTCACGAGCCTCGGCGCGGGCGAGATGCGCGTGAAGAAGGGGACGCTCGAGTACGTCTTCGCCGTGTTCGGCGGCTTCATGGACGTGCGGCAGGACAAGGTGACGGTCCTGACCGACATGGCCGAGCACGCCGACGAGATCGATGAGCGGCGCGCGCAGGAGGCGAGGCAGCGGGCGCAGGAAGAGCTCGAGGCCGCGCCCGCGAACGCGGCCGAGGAGCAGCGTGCTCGCGCCGCGTTGCAGCGCGCGCTCGTCCGCCTTCGCGTCGCGGAGCGGCGGCGTACGCGCCGAGGCTGATCGAGAAAGAGCCTTCCGGCACGGCGCTTGCCCACGCTCGCCGCAGGCGTAGCGGGAGACCGATTGGTGGGTGGTCTGGCGCGATCGCTGGCGATCGTCATCGCTGTCGTCGTCTCGAGCTGTGCGCCGCGCGCGCTCGGAGCGGCGACCGACTCCGTCCCTGATACCGGCACGCTCGCGAGCGCGTCGCGCGCGGAACGGGCGCCGGTGCCGCGGCCGGTGTCGGCGCGATTCTTTGTCGCGAGCGAGAGCACGAATGAGGTGTGGGTCCTCGAGGGCGATCCGCTCGCCGTCGTGGGAAGGATCCCCGTCGGTGCGTTCCCGCACAACATCAGCGTCTCGCCCGACGGCGTCCACGTCGCCGTCGCCAATCGAATGGGCGATACGGTGTCGGTCATCGACCCCGGCGCGATGCGGGAGGTCGCCCGCGTGATCGTTCCGCGACAGCCGCACGATCTCATCTGGTCGCCGGATGCGAGGACGATCTTCGTCAGCTCGGAACGCGAGCCGTACATCGGCCGCATCGAGGCGGGGACCTGGCGCGCGCTCGCGCCGCTGTACGTCGCCGTGCCGAAACACGCGCTCGC
>DASQXO010000080.1:0-15548 GCA_035639655.1 Candidatus Dormiibacterota bacterium | reverse complement strand
AGGTTCTGGACGTGCGCGCGGAGCGTCGCCGTGGAGATGCCGAGCGCCTGCGAGGCGCTGCCGCTCGAGGCGCCGCTCGCGAGGAGGCGGAGGACCTCGAGCTCGCGCGCGGTCAGCGGCTCGATCTGCTTGCGCGAGGTCTCGTGATCGAGGAGCAGCCGCTGCAGCTCGTTGGGCTGGAACAGGATCTCGCCCGCCGCCGCCGCGCGCACGCTCGCGACCACGTCCTTCAGATCGCGCTCCTTCGTCAGGTGACCCACCGCCCCCGAGCGCGCGACGTCCGAGAGGGTCTCCGCGCTCGGGTCGGCGGTGAGGACGACGACGGCGGTGTCTTTCAGCACGTCGCGCAGCGACCGCGCGATTTCGGCGCCCGTCCCGTCGGGCAGGTGGTAGTCAGCGAGCACGACCTCGGGGTGCAGCTGCTTCGCGCGCTCCAGTGCCGTCGCGACGTCGTGGACGACGTCGAGCACCTCGATGCCCTCCGCGCCGCGCAGCGCGACGCGCATGAGCTCGGCGAAGAGACGCTCGTCGTCGACGATCAACACTCGGATCACGGCTTGGACTCCTCTCGCACCATCGTGGCGAGCGCGGCGACGACCGCGGCGTCGAGCCGGCCGCGCACGACCTCCTCCTGCAGCATGTGGACGGCTTCCTCCGCGCGCACCGCGGCGCGGTCCGGCCGGTCGACGAGCAGCGCCTCGTACCGATCGGCGACGGTCACGATGCGAACTTCGAGCGGGATCTCCTCGCCGCGTACGCGCGTCGGGTAGCCGGACCCGTCGAGGTGCTCGTGATGCATCCGGACGATCGGCAGCACGTGCGCGAGCGGCGTGAAGCCGCGGAGCAACTCCTCGCCGAGCAGCGGGTGACGTTCGATGACCTCGCGCTCCTCGCTGGAGAGCTGCCCGCGGTGCGCGACGAGCTCGGGCGGCAGCTTCGCGTAGCCGATGTCGCGGAGCTGCGCGCCGAGACGGATGCGGCTCTGCGCGTCCTCGTCGAGGTGCAGCGCGCGGGCGAGCGCGACGGCCCGCTCCGCCGTCTGCTCGCCGTGTGGCGGCGAGGACCGGTCGTGCTGCTCGAGCGCCTTCGCGAGTGTGACGAGCGCGTCAGTCGCCGCCTTCAAATCGCCGCGCAGCGTTCGCTGTCGCGCGGCGAGGTCGGCGATGCGCACAAGCTCGGCGTCGATCCGCGCGACGTCGTCGTTACCCGAGAGGTGCAGCACCGTGGCCTCTCCGACATTCGGCGTTTGCCGGCCATCCTCGACGACGACGAGATCGACGTCCTGCGACGTGTTCGCCGCCGCGAGCTCGAAGTGATCGCGGAGCTTCGCCTCGAGGCGTCCGCGACGCTGGTCGTCGGCGACCAGCACGAGCGCGACCGGCCGCCGCGCGGCGCCGAACTCGGCCGGCGCCGGCAGTCGCGGTGCGTCCGGCTCGACATGCCGCAGTACCGCGTCGACGCGCGCGAGCAGCTCGGCGGGGTGGAACGGCTTCGTGAGGTAGTCGACCGCTCCGGACGAGAGCCCGCGCACCTTGTCGAACACGTCGCCGCGCGCGCTGAGGAAGATCACCGGGATGCGCGAGGTGAGCATGTCGCTCTTGATCTTCAGGCACACTTCATAGCCGCTCGTGTCCGGCAGCATCACGTCGAGGAGCACGAGGTCCGGAAGGAGCTCGCGCACCAGGCGCAGCCCTTCCTCGCCCGTCGGGCCGTGCGCGACGAACATGCCGTTCGCCTCGAGGCGGCGCTTGAGGACGTCGGCCGACGCGGGGTCGTCCTCGACGATCACGATCTTCGTCGTGGCCGTGTCCTTCTCGGCCGCGCGCGTCACGGTCGACATCATGAGGCAGCGCCGTCGGCGAGGCCGAGCAGGTGGCGCATCGCGACGATGAACTTCGACTGACGGCGATCCTGCGCGCTCTCCTCGATCCACTCCAGCAGCCGCTGCGTCCAGTCCGGCATCTCGTCGAACCACTTGACCTCGAAGATGACGTTCGGCTCCTGCGCGAGGACCGGACCGAGTCGCGCCGGAACGGCGTCGTCGTCGTTGGAGTCCCACGGCACGGCGAGGTACATGAGGTTGTGGTCCGCGGTGATGCGCACGCGGTCCTGGGGCGCCGCGTAGGCGATGCGGTTGTACTGCGTCGCGACGACGGGACGCGCGCCGGCCGCGATGAACTTCCGGCCGCGCGCGAACAGCACGTCGGCCTCGAGCTCCGGCACGCTCTCGCCGCGGAGCAGCGCCGGGACGTCCTTCGCCGGCAGGCCGAAGCGCTCCTTCACGCTGCCGTCGTGCGAATCCTCCTTCAGCTCGATCCACGTGCGCGCCGTCGTGAGGACCCGGTCGGGACGAATGCGGTGGTACTCGCGGAAGCGGAGCTGCAGGCTTTCGCCGTTCTCGGCCTCGTGGAACGCGCGCCAGTCGTAGGTGTCGCAGTACACGGTGGTCGACCACTGGTACGGACGGTCGTCGCGGGCGAGCGAGAGGTGCGAGCTCACGGTGCGCATCGCCATCCGCGCGACCTCTTCGCTGAGCAGGAAGCGGCGCTCCTGACGGCGTTCCGTCGTTTCCGGCTGCGTGGCGTGCAGCGTGGTGCGCATCGTTACCTCACTCAGTCCGTGTTCGCCGCGTCCGCCGCCACGGCGAGCGCGCCGCGGCGGGTGAGCGCGAGGCGGACACCATGCTCCACGTCCGCCGCCGGGGCGCTCATCACCCGACGGAGTGTGTCCGTCGGTACGGTCCTCCCCTCCGTCTCGAGCATCTGGACCGCGTTTTGACGCAATTCGGGATCGGGGGAGGTGAGGTTCTGGCCGATCCGGCCACCCAGGTCTCGACGCAGGAGCACCGTGTTGCCGACGAAGACGAGCGAGAGCGCCGTCGCGAAGGGCAGCACCTCCGCGCCCAGGCGCAGGGCGTTGGCGCCGAGGATCACGCCGGCCGCGGCGATGTTCCCGAGCGCATTCACGCCGCCGGAGAGGAACGCCCGCGCGCGCGGACGGATCCGGCTGGAGACCTGCCCGTACACGAGCTCGGTCATCGGGCGGTGTAGCGCCGGGATCCAGATGCGCTCGCCGAGCTGCAGCGCGACGGACGTGGCGAGGTTGAACTGCACCGTCGCCGCGCCGTAGGTGAGGACGTACCACACCGGGAACACGAACAGCGACCACGCCGCGCCGAAGACGCGGAGGAGCGGCGGCGTGAGGAAGGTCTGGACGCCGAGCGCGACGATCGACGCGCTCGCGTACACCGACGAGTAGATCTGGACGAACGCGTCCTCGCTCTGCTGGGCGGTGTTCTTGAACGTCGACGCGTCGAGGCCGACGTAGTAGAGGTAGCTGCCGACCTGCATGAGCATGTACCAGAAGAAGACGTTCACGCCGAGCGTGCGCAGGAGTCCGTCGGACGCGACGGCGCGGTACCCGTCGAGCGAGTCGCGCACGCTCTCGCGGATCCCGGCGCGCCGCTTCGTTTCGGCGTGCCGGCCGCGCCCCTCGGGGAGGTCGCGGTACAGCACGAGCATCACGAGCACGACCGCGAATCCGGCCGCCGATGCGCCGATCATGTTCTCGGCGTGGATCAGTCCGGTGAGCGCCGTCGCGACCGGCGCGCCGACGATCTTCCCCACGAGCACGGCGCCGGCGTAGATCGGGAACAGCCGCTTCGCCTGCTCCGCGTCGTAGAGGTTGCCGGCGTAGACCCAGAAGACGAGGTAGATCGTCTCCTTCACGCCGTGGCCGAAGATGTAGCTCGCGCCGAGGATCGGGCCGCCGAGCGGCAGCGCGGCCTGGATCGCGACGGCGAGGAGCATCACGACGATGACGTAGCCGATGAGGAGACCGCGCCGGCGCACGCGATCGATGACGGCGAAGAGCAGTGCCGACGTCGCGAGCATCGCGAGCGGGGTGAGGACGAACATGAGCGGCAGCCATTCGACGCCGAGCCGCTTCACGAAGAGGCTGTCGGCGGTGACCTTCCCGACCCAGTCGGAGAGCACCATGAGCGTGAGCAGCGCGTAGAGGAACGTGGCGAGTCCGCGCTCGTCGGCGCGGACGGGGAAGAGCCCGCGAAGGTAGCGCCGCACGCGCGTCACGTTTTCACGGCTGCGTCGCGGCAATCTGCGCGGCGACCGGAAGGCTGAACTCGATGATCGCGCCCGGCTCGCCGCCGTTGGCGACCCTGATCTTGCCGCCGTGCAACTCCACGGCGAGCTTGCAGAACGCGAGGCCGAGCCCGCTGCCCCCGCGCTTGCGGCCGCGTCCCTGGTAGAAGCGGTCGAAGATGTGCGGCGCATCCTCGAGCGGGATGCCCGGACCGGTGTCGACGACGCGCACGACGACGGAGTCCGTCGCATCGGCCGAGCGTCGCGCCTCGACGCGAACGCTGCCGCCGCTCGGCGTGTGCTTGACCCCGTTCGACAGCAGGTTCGTGAGCACGCGGACGATGAGCGCGTCGTCGACGAAGACGCTCGCGTTCTCGGGAACGACCGCGGTGAGGTGGACGTCCTTCGCGGCCGCCTCGGGCCGCATCTGCGCGATCGAGCGCTGCGCGATCTCGGCGAGCGGCGTCACCTGCGGCATCACCTCGAGCCGCCCCTCCTCCATGCGGTACACGTCGAGGAGCGCGTTCACGAGGCGGAGCAGCTCCGTCACGTTCGCCTCAGAAAGCTGAAGGAGCTGCGCGAACTCGGGACGTTCGGGCGTCAGCTGTCCGTGGCCGACGAGCTCGAGGAAGGCGATGACGCTGTTCGCGAGGTTGCGGATGTCGTGGCCGAGCATGCCGATGAGCTCTTGCCGCGAGCGCTCGAGCCGCTCGAGGTCCTCGTTCTTCTTCTTCAGGTCGTCGCGGAGCTTCTTGCGGATGATCGCGCTCCGCACGCGCGCGGTGAGCTCGAGCGGCTCGAACGGCTTCGGCACGTAGTCCATGCCGCCGACCTCGAAGCCCTTCGCGATGTCCTCGGCGTGGTCGCGCGCGGTGACGAAGATGACCTGGATCCCCGCCGTCGCCGGATCTTCGCGCAGGCGCCGGCACGTCTCCCACCCGTCCATTCCCGGCATCATCACGTCGAGCAGGACGACGTCGGGAAGCTCGCGCCGCGCGATCTCGAGCCCCTGCTCTCCCGACGATGCCTCGAACGTCTCGCAGCCGATCGCGTGCAGCCGCCGCGTGAGGAGCTCGACGTTGCCCGGCTCGTCGTCGACGACGAGGACGCGTCCGAGCACGACCTCCGGCTGCCGCGTCGTGTCCGGCGCGGCGCGCTTCACGCGCGTCGCGCCCCCCACGGGGAAGTAGCGCGTCAGCACGGCCCGCAGCTCCGCCGGCGCGTACGGCTTGGAGACGAAGTCGTCGCAACCGGCCTCGAGCGCGAGCGCGCGATCCGCCTGCATCGCGAGCGCGGACACGGCGATGATCGGCACGCCCTGCGCCCAGGGCTCGGCGCGGAGCGCGCGCGTCACGCTCCAGCCGTCGAGCTGCGGGAGGAGGAGGTCCATGAGGATCGCGTCGGGTCGCTTGCTGCGCGCGACCTCGAGGCCCATGACGCCGTCCGTCGCGGCGAGCGCCTCGTGTCCGGCGGCCCGGACGATGCGCTGCGCGACGTCGAGGTTGTTCGGGTCGTCTTCGACGATGAGGATTCTGGCCATCTATCGGGTCGCAGCGGTCATCGGCTTCGCTGCCTCCATCGCATGTCGTGGTGAACGCGTGGGGAGGGTGAAGCGGAACGTGCTGCCCTTTCCGGGCTCGCTCTCGACCCAGATCCGGCCGCCCTGGAGCTCGACGAGGCGCCGCGTGATCGCGAGCCCGAGGCCGGTGCCGCCGTACTTGCGCGTGGTCGAGCTGTCGGCCTGGCGGAACTCCTCGAAGATGTACGCCATCGCCTGCGCCGGGATGCCGATGCCCGTGTCGGAGATCGCGACCGTGATCCAGCCGTTCGCCTCGTTCGCCTCGAGCGTCACGTTGCCCTGATCGGTGAACTTCACCGCGTTGGCCATGAGGTTCGCGAGGATCTGGCGCGTCTTCGCCGGATCGACGAACGCCTTCGGCAGTTGCGACGTGGCGAACGACCGCACCTGCAGGCCCTTCGCGCTGGCCGCGGGACGCACCAGCTCAAGGACCTCATTCACGATCACGGTGAGCTCGACGTCCTCGGGATGGATCTCCATCCGTCCGGCCTCGATCTTGGAGAGGTCGAGGAGGTCGTTGATGAGCGCGAGGAGGTTGTCCGCGGCCTGCGCCACGCGCTTCAGATCGGCCTCTTGCTGCTCGGTGATGTCCCCGTCGAGGCCGTCGAGCATGAGCTTCGTGTAGCCGATGATCGCGTTCATCGGCGTGCGTAGCTCGTGGCTGACCGAGGCGAGGAACTCGCTCTTCAGCCGGTTCGCGCGCTCCAGCTGGACGTTGTTCTCGCGCAGCTCGGTGACGAGGTCGGCGTTCTCCTTCGCGACGCTGATGAGCCGCGCGACCGTGCGCATCGCGCGCGCCTCCGAATCGGTGATGTCGCGGACGTCCTCGAAGTACGCCGAGATGACGCCGATGGTGCGGCCGCGCGCCGACAGCGGCACGTGCGCGCCCGAGCGGATCCCGCCGGACTGCACCAGCGTGCGCTGCACCACGTTCGCCGCGGCCTTGCTCGACGCGAGCACGCGACCGGCGAGCGAGATCGCCGTCTCGGCGTCGATGCCCATCGTCGCCGACGCCGTGAGCGTGATGCCGGATTGCGGCGCCGCGGGGCTCTCGTCGCGCAGCACGATCGCGGCGCTGTTGGCGCCGAGCAGCGCGACGAGGCGTGAGAGCGATTCGGAGAAGATCTTCTCGCGATTCGTGACGCCGACGACGGAGTCCGCGACCGCGTTCATCGTCCGCGCCTCGGCGAGGTACGACTGCTGGAGGCGCTCGCGCTCGTCGAGCGAGCGCGCCATCGTGTCGAAGGCGCGCTCCAGGGTGCCGATCTCGTGCGCCGAGTGTTGCGTGATGCGCACGCCGAGGTCGCCGGCCTCGATGCGCTGCGCGAGCGCGGCGAGCCGTGTCACCGGGTTGATGAGCGCCTCGGCCGAGCGGTACGCGAGGGCGACGATGACGGGCAGCAGGATCGCGACGACGATCACGACGACGAGGAGGAACCGCTCTTGCGCGCCCTGCAGGAGCGTGAGCGGAACGAGTACCACGAGGACGAAGGACTCGGGGGCGTGAGCCCGCACCAGCGAGAAGATCCCGTAGTAGTTCTGCGCCTCGATGCGCACGTCGTGGGCGAGCGCGTCGCCCTGCGCGTTCTCGACCGCCTGATCGTCGGGGAAGTCGTGCGCGTCGTCGATCTTGATCGTCGACGCGCGGACGTTGCCCTCGTACAGGAGCGCGAGCTCCGCGTCGCCCTGTTGCCCGGCGCCCTTCGTGGACTGCAAGAAGGTGGGATTGAGGATGGCGCCGACCTCGAGGAGTCCGATCGTCTGCCCGTTGTCGTCGCGGATGGGCTGGATCGCCCGCACCGTCGGTCCCGCCGGCTCGTCGAACATGACCCACGCCTGGTCGTACGCGGCGGCGGCGCGCGCGAGGAGTTCCGGCTTGATCGCCGGCACCTTCTCCTCTTCCTGCGCCGTCGCGATCACCTGGCCGACCGCGTCGCAGGTGCTCGACCGTGACGCGCAGGCCACGTTCATGATGTCGATGTGCAGGCGCGTCCGGAGTCCGACGAGGAACGCGCTGAACTCCTCGGGCGACTTCTTCGACGCGAGCTCGCGCGTCGTGGGCAGCCCGGCGATGAGGTTTGCCGAGCGCGTGAGGAGCTGCACCTTGGCGTCGAGCGCGCTGGCCGCGCTCTGCGATAGGAGCCGCGCCTGATCCTCGAAGCTCCTGCGCAGTAGCTCGTTCGACAGCGTGCTCGCGGTCACGACCACGACGACGAGCGGCAGGATGCTGGCGACCGTGATGCGGACGACCTGCTGACGGAGCAGGCCCCTTGCGAACAGTCGCCGCAAAATCATCCGGCTAGCCTACCGAGCGCTCGCTCGCCTTAGAAGGCGGCGAGGAGCTTCTGTCCGTCCGGGCTCTTGACGAAGTCGACGAACGCCTTGATCGCCGGCTTGAGCTTCGAGGGGTCCTTCTGCCACATCAGCCACAGCGGCCGGCGGATCTTGTACGTCCCGTCGCG
Source organism: Candidatus Dormiibacterota bacterium (assembly GCA_035639655.1). Taxonomy (GTDB): domain Bacteria; phylum Chloroflexota; class Limnocylindria; order P2-11E; family CF-107; genus CF-107. The sequence goes on along the minus strand of DASQXO010000080.1, from coordinate 7,407 downwards.
CAGGTTCTGGGCGTTCGCCGCCACGCCGTCGACGGCGAGCAGCTTGATCGTGGCGTCCTTGTACGTCGTGTCGCTCATCGTGACCATGCCGATCCCACCGGGGAACTGGCGCAGCGACGAGACCGTCTGGTCGAGGTCCTGAACCTCGACGACATCCTTGCAGTACGTCGGTTTCGTCTTGCCGAAGACGTACGACTCGAACACCGTGCGCGTCGCGGAGATCGGCTCGCGGATGAACGTCCGGATTTTGCCGGGCGTCCCGCCGACGTCCTTCCAATCAGTGATCTGGCAGGTGAAGATCTTCGCCAGCTGATCCTTCGTCAGACCGCTGACCGGGTTCGACGCGTTCACCGCGATGCCGGTGCCGCTCGCACCGAGCGAGAGGAACTCGACCTTCGTCTTCTCGTCGTCCTTCAGGTCGCGGCTCACGAATCCGATATCGGTACCGCCGGTCTCGACGAGCCCGACGCTCGCGTCGGATCCGACGTCCTCGAGCGTCCAGGTCATGCCGGCGTGCTTCGCGCTGAACTGCTTCGTGAGCTCGCGCATCTGCGGCAGCGCGCCGCCGCCGCCCTGTCCGGTGTAGTTGCCGGCGAACGGGTCCAGCGTGGGGGAGGACGCCGGACCCGCTCCGCCGCAAGCGCCGGTGGCAAGCAGAACCGCGGCGAGCAGAGACAGTGCCCTCATCCCGATCGCGCGCATCGTTCCGGGCCCTCCAGGCGCTTGTTGTGCGGCGAGTCTGGCGAGCGGTGGTATCGGACGTCTATCCGTCAATGGGGGGAGACAGCCGTCTAGTCCAATTGGCGTATGCGCTCGAGCAGCTGTCTCGTCTCCTCCTGCGGCTCGGCCTGGAGGTCTCGCCGCAAGAGCATCTCGAGCGTCTGGTAGTGACGGATCGCGACGTCCGTCTCGCCCGATTCGTGATACGCGCGCATGAGCATGCGGTGCGCTTCCTCGTCGTACGGCTCGCGCTCGAGGAGACGCTGGAGCGGCCGGACGGCATCGGCCGCGTCGCCGAGCTCGAGTTCGATCTCGGCAAGCTCGCGCGCGGCGCCGAGGAACTCGCGCGTGATGCGCTCGCGGTGCTCCTCGATCCACGCGTCCTCGAGATCGAGGACGAGCTCGCCGCGATGGATCGCCACCGCCGCGCGCAGCAGTTGCGCGGCCTCCTCCTTCCGTCCGGCTTTGCGGGCGTCGCGCGCGCGGCGCAGGCTCCCGCGGAAGAGGTCGAGGTCGAACTGCGCGCTCACCGGAAGCGAGATCTGGAGCGCACCGTCGGGCGCGATCGTGAGGAACTCGTTGTCGCGCACGCCGACCGACGACAGGGCCAGCCGCAGCGCGTGGATCGTGAAGGTGAGGTTGCTCTGCCCGCTCGCCGCGTCCGACTCGCGCCACAGCCGCTCGACGAGCTCCTCGCGCGGGTGGGTCCGCTCGCGCTCGAGCACGAGCAGCGCGAAGAGCTCCTTCGCCTTCGTCGTGCGCCAGGCGCGATCGCTGATGCGCACGCCGCCCATGCGCACCTCGAACGCGCCGAGGAAGAGGACCTGCAACGCGTCGGCGCGCTGCACCGTGCGTTCGACGGCGGGCGGCCGCTGCGGCGAGAGGATGCCCGCGACCGCCTCGGCGTCGGCGGGCGTGAGCGCGAGCTCGGGCAGGCGTCCGCGCAGCCATGCGACGAGACCAGGGCGCGGCATGAAGAGGTCGCGGTAGCCCTGCTCGCTCACGGCCCGCAACGCGCTCTCGAGCTCCCGGTCGGCCCGCTCGCGATCGGTGTCGAGTCGCGCGGCGAGGATGCTCGCCTTCGCCTCGGCGTACCGCGCTCCGACCGTGCGCGCGCGCTCCGTCGCGGCGCGGTAGGCCGCGTACGCCGCGGTCGGCTGGCCTTCGGCCTCGAGCACGGCGCCGCGCGCGATCGCGACGCGCGCGGCCGCGACGGGGATGTCGCCCAGTCCGACGATGGCCTCGGCGGCGCGGAGCGCCTCGCGCGCCGCGGCGACGTCGCCGCGCAGCGCGCGCATCTCGGCCGCGTCCGTGTGCAGGCGCAGGAGGATGCCGTCGTCGCCCTGCATGCGGCAGAGCTCGACGCCGTTGCGGTACGACTCCTCTGACGCGGAGTACTCCCCGAGCAGCGCCTGCGCGTACGCGAGGCTCGCCGAGATCGCCGCCTGTGCCACGCGGAACGCCGAGCTCGCGGCGAGATCGAGCGCGCCGCGAAGCGATTCCTCCGCCTCGGCGACGTCGCCGCGCCGCGCGCGCACGTCGATGAGGCCCGCCTGCGTCCAGCACAGGATGTTCACGTCGCCCGTCGTCTGCTGGAGCGAGAGCGCGCGGAGATAGCCGCGCTGCGCCTCTTCGAGGTCGCCGAGCTCGGCGTGGAGCTGCGCGATCGCGTGCGCCTCGGTGAGCTGGCCGGGGAGGTGCCCGAGCAGACCGAAGAGGTAGTCGGCGCGGAGGTACGCCTCGACCGCGGACTGCGTGTCGCCGAGGTCGGCGTAGCAGCCGCCGAGGACGTGCATCGCCCACGCGCCCTGCAGCGACGCGCCTTCGCCGAGGCATCCGAGTCCCTCGCGCACACGTTCGAGCGCCTCGCGCGGACGGCGCAGGTAGCGCAGCACCTGGCCCGCCCAGATGAGCGTGCGCGCGAGTCCGGCGACGTCGCGGGCGCGGCGGAACTGCTCCTCCGCCTGCGAGTACAGGGACAACGCGCGCTCGTAGTCGCCGCGGATGCGGTAGAGGACGCCGCGCATGAGCAGGACGTACGGCAGCCGGCGCTCGACGCCGGGCGGGAACCCGTCGAGCCAGCGCTGCAGCGTCGTGACCTCGCTCGCCTCGAGGAGCCGCTCGGCCTGATCGCGCACGACCGTCGCGGCGCGCTTGTAGTCGCCGGCCTGCTGCAGGTGGTAGATGGCCTGATCCGGCGCGCCGCGCTCGAGCGCGGCCTGAGCGACGCTGCGGTGCAGCTCGACGATCTCGGTCGGAGCGAGCACCTCGCGCGCGCGGGTGCGCAGGAATTCGCCGAATAGCGGCTGGAACCGGTAGCCGCCGAGCTCCGCGTCGCGCTGCACGAGCCCGGCGTTCTCGAGTTCGCTCAGCATCTCTCGCGCCTCGCGCCCGACGAGCATGCGGGCCGTCTCCTCCTCGACGCGATCGAGCAGTGACCAGCGCATGAGCAGATCGGTCGTCCGTGACGAGCGGCGGCTCAGGACCTCGGCGTTGAAGTACTCGTAGAGCTCGCTGCCCGAACCTTTGAACTCGGCGAGGTCGGCCCACCCGCGTTCGAGGACGAACGCGGCCGCGAGCCGAAGGCCCGCGGGCCAGCCGCCGGTCCGAGCGTAGATCGTGTCGACGGCGTGCTCGGGGAGCTCGACGCGGAATTCCGATCGCAGCAGCGTCGCCGCCTCCTCGCGTGTGAAGGCGAGCTCGGCGGCGGAAAGATCGAGGACCTCGCCGTGGAGGCGCCAGCGCGAGAGTCCGGGGAGCGGAGCAGTGCGGCGCTGCGCCAGGACGACGTGCGCGCTCGCCGGCACGAGCTCGACGAGGTCGTTCACGAACTGCGAGAACTCCGGGCCGCCCTTGAGCTGCGCGAAGTCGTCGAGCATGAGGACGATGTCGCCGGCGTGACCGAGCTCCTCGGCGAGGAGCGTCGCGAGCGCGGGGAGCTGGCGGTCGAGTCGCCGCGACTTCTGCAGCATCGCGAGGACGCGCGCTCCGAAATCGGGAACTTCCCGGCGCACCGACGCGATGAGGTCGCCGGTGAGGACGAGCGGATCCTCGTCGGAGCGGTGCAGCGTCAGCCATCCGGCGCGCTTGCCCGAGGCGCGACGGAGATCGGCGTACTGGACGAGCAGCGTCGTCTTGCCGTACCCGGCGTCCGCGTGCACGAGCGTCAAGCGGTGGCGGTCGGCGGCGCGCATCCGCTCGAGCAGACGTGGCCGCGCGAGGAGGGGCAGCGGTAGCGACGGCGGAACGGTCCGCGCCGCCTCGACGCGCACCCGTGCGCGCGCGGAGACGTCCCCCTTGCCTTTCGTGCTCACCGTTCTCCTTCGCCTCTCTGCGCGCCTGCCGAGCGACCTGCTGAGTATACGAACGCTTGTCTAATCCAAGAACAAACGTGTGGGCGTCAGTTCAGCTCAAAGACGAGAACGCAGACGCTTCCGATTTGACCCGGCCGTGGTCGAACACGCCGGGTCGCCAGGCTCCGCTTCAGAACCGGTCGATGTATCGGAACGCCTCCGCGGCGCGAAAGCCCCACGGCTTGCCGAAGGCTTCCGCGAACGTCCGCATCCGCTCGTCGAAGGCGGCGCGCTCCCGATTGTGCGGCTGGCTCGCGTGCGCGTGAAGTGCCGCGAGCTTGCGGTCGAAGGTGCTCGTGATGTCGACGACGAGGTTCGGCTCGGCGGTCCCGAAGAGCAGGATGCGGCCGACCCGGTGATGCGTCCGGCCGCCGCGAAGCTGCGTCCGGAAGAAGAGGTGATCGCGCGCGGCGATCACGCCGTCGAGGCCGACCCAGCCGGCGACGCGGTGGTCCGGGTGCGTTTGGTATTCCCGCCAGGGATCGGGACAGATGACGAGATCGGGCTTCTCGTCCCGGATCACGCGGCAGACCTCGCCGCGGAGCGCCATCGTCACTTCGAGCTCGCCGTCGTCATGACGCAGGAAGACGCACTTCTCGACGCCGAGGATCTCCGCCGCCGCGCGCTGCTCGCGCTCGCGCGTGCGCGCGACGCGGGCCGGGGTCGCCTTCAAGTCATGCGATCCCTTGTTGCCGCTCGTGAGCAGGCAGTACACGACGGAGGTACCTTCGGCCGTCCACGCCGCGACCGTACCGGAACACCCGAAGTCGGCGTCGTCGGGATGCGCGAAGACGATCAGCGCGCGGCGCGGAATCTCAAAGCTCACGTCCGCGTCTGCGAAACTGCTGCCGTGCTCGATGCGCCGTGGGCGCCGACCGTTCTCGTCGTGCTCGCCCTGTACGCGATCCTGCTCGCCGCCCTCGTCGTCGCGGGGCGGCGCACGGCCGCACGAGAGCTCGCGCTGCTCGTCCCGAACCTGTTGCTGTTCTTTCGCGGCCTACTCGGCGATCCGCGTGTACCGCGTCGCGCGAAGATCGTGCTGGCGATCGCCGCCGCGTGGATCGCGTCCCCGATCGATCTCGTTCCGGAGTTCGTTCCGGTGGCGGGACCGTTGGATGACGCGATCGTCGCCGCGCTCGCACTCCGGTACGTGGTGTCGCGCACCGGGCGGGAGGTCGTGAGCGAGCACTGGCGAGGCGAGCCGGCGACGCTGGAGGTGCTGCTCCGCATCGCGCGAGTGCGCTGATGCGAGCACGCCGCAACGCGCGTCACTATTTCGGTACGCCCGCCCTCGCCGGGAGCAGCTCGCCGTAGATGTCTTCGATCCCATCCGCGACGCGGTCCCAGGTGAAGAGCTGCGCGCGGGCACGAGCGCCGGCGGAAAGCTGGAGGCGGAGCTCCATGTCGTCGAGCAGGCTTCCGATCGCGTCGGCGAGCGACTCGACGTCGCCCGGTGGGACGAGGATGCCGCTGTCGCTGGTGACGACGGTCTGCAATCCGCCGACGCGCGTCGCGACGACGGGCGTGCCGCACGCCATCGCTTCGAGCGCCACGAGGCCGAAGCTTTCGGTCAGGGACGGAACGGCACACACGTCGGCCGCGGCGTAGTAGAGCGCGAGCTCCTGTTGATCGAGGCTGCCGACGAAGTCGACGTTGTCCGCGATGGCGTGAGCCTCGACCATGCCGCGCAGCTCGTCGATCTTCTCCGACTCCGAACCGTCCGCATGCGGATCGATCGCTCCGCCGACGACGACGAGGCAGGTCCGCCGCTGCAGATCGCGACGACCGCGGAGGAGGTCGCCGACCGCCTCGAGCAGCACGTCGATCCCCTTGATCTGCTCGATGCGGCCGACGAATAGGATCATGAACTCGCACGCGTCGCGCCCGAGCGCGGCGCGAGCGTCGGCCTGTCGCAGCGGCCGGAACAGCCGCGTGTCGACGCCGAGCGGAACGACGCGGAGCTTCGCCGGATCGGCGGCGTAGAGCGTCACCAGGTCCGACAGCTCGAGCTCGCTCGCGGCGATGATGCGATCCGCGTTCGTGATGGCGGTGCGCTCCGCGAGCTCGCGGACGAGACCCTCGCCGTTCACCGAATCGTCCATCGCCTGTGCCTTCACGAGACCGAGCGTGTGGAACATCTGCACCATCGGCACCGTCCAGCGCGCTCGCAGCACCTCGGCGACCTCCGCCGAGAGCCAGTAGTGCGAGTGCACGAGGTCGTAGCGGCGGCCCTCCGCCTCGGTGAGCGACAGCACCCGCTCGGTGAACTCCGGCAGTCGCGAGTACACGTCCATCTTCGGGTAGTAGCCGATCGGACCGGACACGAGATGCACGACGCGCGCGTTGGGTCCGAGGGACTGGATCTGCGGATCGTCGCGTTCGCGCCAGCGCGTGAAGACGTCGACCTCGACGCCGCGACGGCCGAGCTCGCGCGCGAGCTCGCGCACGTACACGTTCATGCCGCCCGAGTCGCGCCCGCCGAGACGCGCGAGCGGACAGGCGTGGACGGAGATCATCGCGATGCGGGTCATGCGTTGGACTCCGCCCACCACGACGCGTGCCAGCGGCTACTTAGAAAAGGAGTGACTGGACGGGTCATCGGCACCTCTCCGGCAGGATTCGGCCCAGCACAGGAACAGCCGTCCACGAGAAGTCTATTTCCGCGCGGGGCATGACCGGTCGCGAGCGCGGCACAATCCCGCGATGCCGCTGCGGATCGTCGTCGCGCCTCAGGCCTTCAAAGGATCGCTCGCCGCCGACGGCGTCGCCGAGGCGATCGCGAACGGTCTTCGCGACGTCTGGCCGGACGCCGCGATCGACCTCATCCCCGTCGCCGACGGCGGCGAGGGCACCGTCCGTGCGCTCGTCGAAGCGACGCGCGGCGAGTATCGCGAATCGGCGGTGCGCGATCCGCTCGGGCGTACCGTGCGCGCGAGGTGGGGGATCATCGATGACGGCGCGACCGCGGTCGTCGAGATGGCCGCCGCATCCGGTCTGCCGCTGCTCGCAGAGCGCGAGCGCGATCCGCTGCGCGCGAGCTCGTTCGGGACGGGAGAACTCCTGCGGGAGGCGGCGCGGTCCGGCGCGCGCCGCGTCATCGTCGGACTCGGCGGCAGCGCCACCAACGACGGCGGCGCGGGGATCCTGCGCGCGCTCGGTCTGCGCTTCGTCGACGAGGCCGGCGCGGACGTCGGCGAGGGCGGCGCCGCGCTCGCGCGCGTGCATCGCATCGAGGGCGACGTCGATGGCGCGATCAAGGGTGTGGAGATCCTCGCCGCGAGCGACGTCCGCAATCCCCTGACGGGCGCCGAGGGCGCATCGGCGGTGTTCGGTC
>DASQXO010000079.1:0-5822 GCA_035639655.1 Candidatus Dormiibacterota bacterium | reverse complement strand
GGGACCTGGCGCGCGCTAGCGCCGCTGTACGTCGCCGTGCCGCAACACGCGCTCGCGATCTCGCGTGACCGACCGAACGAGCTCTGGTTCACCGTGACGAACTCGAGCGCCCGCGACCACCTGCGCGTCTACGACCTCAGGACCGGGAGCGTCACGCCCATCGGCGTGACCGACGTCCACGACGTCTTCTTCACGCCGGACGGAAGCGAGGTGTGGACGACGTCGTCGGGGTTCCTGTGCCGGCCGTCGGACCGCATCGTCGTGTACGACCCGATCGCGAAGACGGTGAAGGGCGAGGTGCATTTCGCCGGTCACTATCCCTTCCACACCATCAAGCAGAACCGCGACGCCACGTTCTTCATCGACCAGACCGACACGATGGTGCTTTCGGATCACCTGCTGAACGGCCTGCTCGTCGTCGACTGGCGCGAGCGCGCGATCGTCCGCTCCGCTTCGCTGGCGCAGCCCGCCTTCCCCTCGAAGGGAAAGTGCGGGATCGAGCCGTTCCACACTGCCTACACCCCGGGCCGCTACTACATCACCTCCAACAAGGACGATTCCGTCCGCGTCGTGGATGCGGCGACGATGACCATCCTCCAGCGCGTGGAGGTCACGACGCCGCATGGGATCGTGCTCGTCCCCTCGATCGACCCGCACCGAGCTCCCGACGACGCGTTCCGGCTCGGACTCCGTTGATCGCGACCGGATGAAAACCGCCGCATCGCGTCGCTGATACGCTCGCCGGGGGTGCTCATCCGCATCGCCGCGCCCCTCTTCAACCGGCTCGGGATCCGCTGGCAGCGGCGTCTGCTTCGCGTCTCGGTGCCGCGCTTCTTCGTCGGCGTCGTCGGGATCTGCGTCGAGGACGGCAAGATCCTGCTCGCGCGACACCGTTTCGGCGATCCGCGCTGGCGTCTCCCCGGCGGGTTCCTCCAGCGCGACGAGACGATCGCCGAGTGCCTCCAGCGCGAGCTCCATGAGGAGCTCGGCGCGGAGATCGTCGTCGACGGGATCATGGACATCACCGCCGGCTACCGCTATCCGCGCGTCGAGGTCGTGCTCCGTGCCCATCTCGCGACGCCGGTCGGCGCGCTCTCCGACGAGGTCATCGAGGCGCGCTACTTCGCGCTCGCGGACCTGCCGCCGGTGCGGATCGACCAGCGCCAGCTCATCGAGCGCGCGCTCGCGGAGTCGCGGCGCTGACGCGCGGCCGCGCGCTCGCGATCGCGATCGGCGCGATCGTTCTCGGCTTCGTGCTCGCGAGCGCCTACTACTTCCTCGCGCCCGCGCGCACCCGGTTCGCGCCGTATAGCGACGCCGACTACATCGCCACCGCGGCGAAGAGTCCCGCCGGCGAGGCGTTCCTCGCCAAGTACCCGGACGCGACGCGCGACGTCGATCGCAGCGCCGCGGTCGTCGTCGACTTCGGCGTGGCGCGCGGCGGCCACAGCCTCGATCTCCGCGTCTACGTCGACGCGTTCGCCGACCGCGTCCTCGAGGCCTTCGCCTACTGTGACCGCGTGCAGCAGCAGGTCGACGCCGTGGAGTACCTGCGCGCAGAGCGGTGCCTCACGCCGTGAACCGCGACTTCTGGAAGTTCTGGTCGGGGGAGACGATCTCGGCGTTCGGATCGTCGATGACGCTCTTCGCGCTCCCACTGCTGATCTATCGCCTCGATCCGTCGCCGATCGCCCTCTCGATCTCGTCCGCGATGTTCGCGCTGCCGGAGCTCTTCTTCGGTTTGCAGATCGGCGCGCTGACCGACCGTCTCGATCGGAAACGGGTGATGATCGCGGCCGATATCGCCGGCGCGATCCTCGTCGCCTCCGTTCCCGCGGCGTCGGCTGCGGGATTGCTCACGGTCTGGTGGATCTTCGCCGTGATCTTCACCTCGACGACGTTCCGCATCTTCTTCGAGGCGAGCGAGTTCGGCGCGATCCCCACCCTCGTCGATCGTGACGAGCTGGTCACCGCGAATGGCCGCATCCAGGCCAGCTACGCGGCCGCGTCCGTCCTCGGACCGATCGTCGCGGGCGCCCTCGTCGCGGTCCTACCGCTCGAAGATCTGCTTCTCGTCGACGCGGCGAGCTTCATCGTGTCGGCGCTGGCGCTCTCGCTCGTGCGGCGACCGTTCAGCGAACTCCGCGCACGCACCCGCACGACGATCCGCGCCGACGTCGTCGAAGGGCTCCGGTTCGTGCTCTCGCATCCGGTCCTCCGCAACATCTCGATCATGATGGCGCTGATCAACTTCATCACCGCGACCTGGTTCGCGCAGATCGTGCTGTTCGCGAAGCGCGAGTATGGCGCGACCGATAGTCAGGTCGCGGTGCTGTTCGCCGGCGCGGGAGCGGGAGTCGTGATGTGCTCGCTCGCCGCAGGACCGTTGCGCCATCGCTTCTCGTTCGGCAACGTCGCTCTCGGAGCGCTGATGGTCTCCAGCGTCGCCACGATCGCGATGGCGCTCGTGCCGCTCTACGCCGTCGGCCTCGTGCTGTGGTCGCTCGGAAGCGGTCTCGGAACGCTCTTCAACATCAACACCGGCAGTCTCCGCCAGGCGATGGTGCCGAGCCACATGCTCGGGCGGATCATCACCATCGCGCGCGTGCTGGCCTGGTCGATGTCGCCGCTCGGCGCGGTCCTCGGCGGCCTCGCCATCGAGTGGACGGGCAGCGTGGCGCTGGTGTACGCGACCACAGGGTTCCTCTCGCTGCTCGTCGCGCTGTACTTCCGCGTGGCCTCGCCGCTCGGTCACGCCGAGCGGTATGTCGAACTCACACTTACCGGATTCGACCTTGTTCACGATTGACCGAGCCACGTGCGGTCGGTGTGTTACGCGGGCTTCCTGAGCTTCGCGGCGATCTCCTCGGCCTGGCGCAGGTGCTCGAAGAGGTGCTCGAGCTCGCGCCGCATCACCTTCTTCGTGGTCCAGCGGCGGCCGAGGATGCGGTGCTCGCCCTGCGCGTCGCTCGCGTCCATCACCGAGAAGCGCTGCACGACGGCGCGTCGGACCGTGTTGAGCGTGGGGAACCCGCCGCGGGGCCATGGCTCGAGCCGCGATAGGAGACCGACCTCGGTGAACGCGAGGTGCTCGAGCATCTCGCGCAGCGACCACTCGCCCTCGCCCGGCGCGCGCTCAAGTTCCTCCTGGCTCAGTTTGCCGATCCGTTCGAGCAGGATCGCGTGGAACGCCTCGAAGCGGTGCAGGAAGTCGCGCAGGTCGTGTTCCTCGAGGGGCTCGAAGTCCTCGGGCACGACGTTCACCTCCGGCGCGTCGCGGACCTCGAGCTGCGCTGGGTCGACGACGTCGTGCTCGATGCGCACGCCGCGCTCGCGGAGGAGCGTGAGGTACGCGCTCACCGCGTCGCGGCAGCGCTGCGCCGCCTCGTCGCGCGTCTTGCCGTTCGCCGCGCAGCCCGGCAGCGAGGGCAGCACCGCGTAGAAGGTGCCGTCCTTCAGCGCCGAGACGTAGATCGCGCTCACGCGAGCCGGACCCACACCTTCTGATCGCAGTCGGCGCGGATCGAGCGGCGGCGGCCGCCGATCTCCACCTCGAGCGCGGCCGGCGCGCGGCGCGCGACGCGGAACGCCTGTCCCGGCCGCAGTCCCTGCTCGTCGAGGTAGCGCAGGAATCCGGGTTCGTGCTCGAACTGATCGGGGATACGCTCGACGATCACCGCCGCGCCGACCTCCGCCTGCGCGAGCGGATGCGAGCGCGGGTCTCGCGCCCGACCAGGCATCGGGTTGCCGTGCGGACACGTGGCCGGATCGCCGAGGCGCTCGGTGAGCCGGCGCTCCATCTCCGGCGAGATGGCGTGCTCGAGGCGCTCGGCCTCGTCGTGCGTCGCCCACCAGTCGTAGCCGAGCAGGTCGGTGAGCATGCGCTCGATGAGGCGATGCCGGCGCACGACGCGCGCCGCGAGCTCGGTGCCGCTCTCGGTGAGCGCGATCTCTTTTCGCCCGTTCAGCCGGACCAGGCCGTCGCGCTCCAGGCGATGGATCATCTCCGAGACCGAGGCGCCGGAGACCCCGAGGAATTCGGCTAGGCGCGCGCTGATGACCGGTCCGGTCGACGACGCCGGATCGTCGGCGAGGGTCCAGATCGCCTGCAGGTATTCGCTCTGAGAGTCGGTGTGGACCATTTCGTACTTGACAGGTCGGATTTCCTTAGGCGACCCTAAGTCGAGCCGCACAGCACCGCGATCTTACGCGCGATGGGAGGACCGATGTCGCCGGCGGACCTCACGACCTTTTTCATCATGCTCCGCGAGGGCGTCGAAGCCTCGCTCATCGTCGGCATCCTTCTCGCGTACCTCCGCCAGGTCGGGTCGCTGCGGCACTCGCGCTTCGTGTGGACGGGCGTGCTCGCCGCGCTCGGCGTCAGCTTCGGCGTGCTCGTCGCGCTCGAGGCCGTCGGCGCTGAATTCGAGGGCGCCACCGAGCAGGTCTTCGAGGGCTCGACGATGCTGCTCGCAACGGTCGTACTGACGTGGATGGTGTTCTGGATGATGCGCCAGTCGCGTCTCATCAAGGGCGAGCTGCAGCGCGGCATCGACCGCGCGCTCGCCGAAGGCGCCGGCTGGGGCATCCTCCTCCTCGCGTTCTTCGCCGTGGTGCGCGAGGGCGTGGAAACGGCGCTGCTCCTCCAGGCCGCGTTCCTTTCGACGGGCGAGGTGACCGCGTTCGGCGCGCTCCTCGGGCTCGCCGTCGCGATCGCGCTCGGCGTGCTCATCTACGGCTTCGGCGTGCGCATCGACCTGCGCCGCTTCTTCCAGGTGACCGCCGTGGTCCTGCTGCTCTTCGCCGCGGGGCTCGTCTCGCACGCCGCGCATGAGTTCGCCGAGGCCGGGTTCCTGCCCGAGATCGTCGAGCGCATGTGGGACACGAGCGCGGCGCTCCCGGACGACACCGGCGCGGGCGCGATCCTGCGGGCGCTCTTCGGGTACAGCGATCATCCGTCGCTGCTCGAGGTGATCGTGTACGCAGGTTACGTCGCGCTGGTCATCGTCCTCGTGCGGACGGGCGTCGGAGCCGCCATCACCCCTTCGGTGCGGCCCGCGGAGAAGAAGACGGCCTAAGCGTGCCGATCGGCGCGCTCCGCGTCGACCTGCGCCTCCGCGGCGTCCATTCTTTGAAGGAGAAGCGGGGGATGCTCGCGCCGCTGCTGGCGCGGATCCGCAACGATCTGCATTGCGCCGCCGCCGAGGTGGAGCACGCCGACGTGTGGCAGTCCAGCGTCCTCGAGATCGCCTGCGTCAACAGCGACCGGGTCGCCGCCGAGGCCACGCTCCGCCGCGCGCTGTACGTCATCGAGTCCGGAGGCGAAGTCGAGGTCGTCGACCATCACATCGACGTGACCTAGCGCGTTCAGTGGTCGTGGAGCGAGAGCCGCGTCGCGGCCCCGCGGTCATCATCACGTCCGATCGCCGGCGCGGAGGGCAGGTGTTCGCCAAGCAGGTCGGCATCGACCTCGGCACCGCGAACGTCATCGTGTACGTGCGCGGGAAGGGGATTGTCCTGACCGAACCATCGGTCGTCGCGATCGCCCACGGCGCGGATGGGGCGGACGGCGCCTCGCCCACCGCCACCAAGGGGACGCCGCGGATCGTCGCCGTCGGCGAGGAGGCGCGGCTCATGATCGGCCGCACTCCGGGCCACATCACCGCCGTCCGGCCGATGCGCGACGGCGTCATCGCCGACTACGTCATCACCGAGCACATGCTCCGGCACTTCATCAACAAGGTCTGCGGACGCGTGCGGTTCTTCCACCCCGAGGTGATGATCTGCGTCCCCTCGGGCGTGACGAGCGTCGAGCGCCGCGC
>DASQXO010000078.1:0-13483 GCA_035639655.1 Candidatus Dormiibacterota bacterium | reverse complement strand
TTCACCTTCTCGAGGCCGTAGTGGTCCTCGTCGAGGATGCGCTTCGCCTCCTTGATGTCCCAGTCCTCGACGCCGGATTCCTTCCACGGGACGGTGATGAGCCAATCGAGGTACGTGCGGATGACGCCCTGCTCGGGCGACGCCTGCGGGATCTTCGCGAGCCGCTCGAGCTCCTTGAGCGCCTTCTCCTTGACCGCGTCCGGCATGCCGGACTGCTCGATCTTCTCGCGCAGCTCGCGCGTCTCGGAACCGCCCTCGTCCTCGCCGAGCTCCTTCTGGATCGCCTTCAGCTGCTCGCGGAGGATGTACTCGCGCTGCGTCTTGTCCAGCGTCGACTGGACCTCGCTCTGGATCTTCTGCTTGAGGTCGAGGATCTCGTTCTGCTTCGTCAGGAAGACCGAGAGGATCTTCAGCCGCTCGACGACGCTCCGCGTCTCGAGGAGCTGCTGCTTCTGCTCGAGCGAGAGCTCCGGCGACGCGGCGATGAGGTCCGCGAGGTACGCCGGATCCTCGGTGCTGCGGACCTGCACCGCGTGCTCGGGCAGGACCGAGCCGCCGTTGCTGACGTACTGCTCGAAGAGGCTGCGCACGTTGCGCACGAGGGCCTCGAGCTCGATGCCGCTCGGGATGTCGTCCGGCAGGTCCTCGACCTCCACGATGAAGAATGGCGAGGTCTGCACGAACCGCCGCAGCCGGACTCGACTGAGACCCTGCACGATGATCTGGGCGCTGCCGTCGGGGAGGCGGAGGAGGCGCACGATGTTCGCGACGGTCGCGACGCGGTAGATGCCGTTCTCGTCGACGTCGTCGACGTCGCCGTCGCGCTGCGCGGCGAGCACGATGTAGTGCTGCTCCTGCGTCGGCGCCATCGCCGCGTTCAGCGCGGCGACGGACTTCTCGCGGCCGACCCCGAGGGGGACGACGAGCCGCGGGAAGACCACCGACTCCCGGAGTGGGACGAGCGGCAGCGTGCTCGGCACCGCTTCGCCGACCTTGCCGTTTGCGCGCCCTTCGATCGTCATGCTGTCTCCTCTTCCTTATTACGCGCCCTTGAATAGGAAACGGCGCGGCGGTGCCGCCGATTCCGCTGCACGCGCCGCGCCCGTCGCCTGCGTCAACGTGCCCGCGCTTCGATCGGGGTGCCCGTCTTCACCTTCACCTGCTTCGGCTTCACCGTCTCGGCCTTCGGCAGCGTGAGTGTGAGGACGCCGTTGTCGAAGCTCGCCTCGACCTTGTTCGGGTCGATCTCCATCGGCAGACCGAAGTGGCGCTGGAACGTGCCGTAGCGCCGCTCGCGGAGCAGCCACGACTCCTCGCGGACGCCCGCGTCGGGCTTCACCTCGGCCTTGATCGAGACGCCGTCGGTCGTCGCGTTGATGTCGAGCGCGTCCGGCGCGACGCCCGGAAGCGTCGCCTTCAGCACGTAGCCGTCCGCGGTCTCGTACAGGTCCACCGGGAACGACGTCCCTTGCTGGCCGTTCGTGATGAGCGTCGCGGGACGGATCACGCTGTCCTCCAGGAGGCGGTCCATCGCCTCACGGAGCGAAACGAAATCGCGGAAGGGATCGAACCGGGTGATCGACATGTGACGATCGAGCCTCCTTGCTCACAGTTCTCGGATCTCGCCTTCGAGCTCGTCCAGCACGTCATCCAGGAGCTCCTCGAGCGGGCGCAGCTGCAAGATGATCTTCACACCCGCGAGGTTCACGCCTCGCCGCTGCGTCAGGTACCGGATCGCGCGCACGCGCGCGATGTCGTCGTCCGAGTAGAGCCGGATGTTCGTCGGCGTGCGCACCGGCTGGAGCAACCCTTCCTCCTCGTAGATCCGCAGCGTGCGAGGGTGAACGCCCGCCAGATTGGCCGCGACCGAGATGACGTAGACGGGACGCTCCCGAGGCACGGTTCCTTTTCTAAAGCCTGACAACGCCATTGTCAAGACTTCTGCACCCGCCTGAGACGGCGGTCGGCGGGCCGGGTGGGGCTACCCGACCAGCGCTTTGCGGACCTCGGTCTCGGCCGCGGTGGGGGTGAAGGCGATGATCCGATCGCCCGGCTGCAGCCGCTCGTCCGCCCGCGCCCGAACGAGGGCCCGCTTGCGGACGATGCAGCCGACGGTGGCGCCGTCGGGGAGGCGCAGGTCGCGGATCGGCTTCCCCGCCGCGGGCGAGTCGTCGGCGATCTCGGCCTCGACGATCTCGAGCCCGGCGGTGACGAGCGGCATGATCGGCACGAGCCCGCGCATGGGGAGCTCCTGCTCGATCACGCTCATGAGCACGCGCGTGCTCGAGACCGTCTCCTCGATGCCGAGCTTCTTGAACACGATCTCGTTCTTCGGGTCGTTCACGCGCGCGATGACGCGCGGCACGCGGCAGTGGATCTGCGCCATCTGGCAGACCACGAGGTTCACCGGGTCGTCGCCGGTCGCGGCGATGACGGCGTCGGCGCGCTGGCAGCCGGCCTCGAGCAGGAAGCGACCCTCGTCAGCCGACCCGGTGAGCACGATGTTCCCGAGCTGCTCCTGGATCCACTGCGCGCGGCGGCGCTCCTCCTCGATGATCATCACCTCGTGCCCGGCCTCGATGAGCGCCTGGGCGAGATGGAACCCCACCTGACCGCCGCCCGCGATGACGAAGTACATCAGCTCTCCGGCACGACATCGCCGGCGAGGATCGCCTCGCGGCGCCGGGCACGATCGAGGAGCGTGCCGGATTCCTTTTCGCGGCCGGTCAGCAGATCGTGGATGATCTCGGAGAGGATCGTGGTGCGCGACCACGTCTCGATGCCGTGGCCGCGATACGTCTGCGCGCGGATCGGATCGTTGATCTTGCACAGCACGCGCCGCACGCCGAAGATCTCTTTCGCGATCTGCGCGCCCATGATGTTCCGGTTGTCGCCCTGCGTGACGATCACGAATGCCTCGACCTCAGCGATGCCCGCGCCGCGCAGCACGTCCATGTCGATCCCGCTGCCGAGGACCGTCGCCCCGTTGAAGGACTGCGGCAGGTTCTTTTCGAACTGCGCGCGGTTCTCGTCGATGATCGTGACCTCGTGACCCTCCGCGTCGAGACGACCGGCGAGGAGCCCGCCGACGCGACCGCATCCGACGATCAGGACCTTCATGCGTGCGCGCGCTCCCGCACCGCGATCACCTCACAGGGGGCGCTGACGAAGACGTTCTGCACGGTCCGGCCTACGGCGACCCGGCCCATGCGCCTACGGTAGGGCATCCCGATGATGATCAGGTCGACGCTCCGTTGCTCGGCTTCGTGCACGATCGCCGACCACGCCGTGCGCGCGGCGACGTACTCGGTCTCGAGCGCGACGCCTGCCGAACGCGCGACCTGTTCGGCCGCCTCGAGGAGCTGCTCGGCGCGCACCTCGTCCTCGGTGAGGTCGGCATCGAGCGGCCGGTTCCACTGCACCTCGATGACGTGCAGCGCCTCGATCTGCGCCTTGTTCGGCTTCGCGATGAGCGCCGCGAGGCGCACGACGTCCGTGTCGATCGCCGCGCCAGCGAGGGCGAGGAGGATCCGCTTCGCTTTCATCGGAGCCGCAAGAGGATACGCGGCCGCTATCGGTGCCGCTCTTCGTCCTCGAGGTGGTACGGCACGTCGATGACGACCGTGTTCGGCCGGAAGAAGAGCGCCAGCTTGATGCGCAGCGCGGTCTGGTTGTGCAACGCGTACTCCCACCAGTGGCGCGGGACGAATTCGGCCAGGACGACGGTGATCGGCCGCCGCGGGTCGCCGCGATCGATCGCGTCGAGGTAGCTCTGGAGCGGACCGAGCAGCGCCCGGTACGGCGAGATGAGCGTCTCGAGCTTCACGCCGGGGATGAGCTGCTCGAAGCGCTGCTCGAGATGCTTGGCCTCGTCCTCGTCGTCGGTGATATGCACGGCGCGAACGTCGGCCGAAAGCCCCTTGGCGAACGACAGCGCCCGCACCGCCGCCCGGTCGATCCGGCTGACCGGGACGACGACGACCGGCTGCACGGCCTCGACCTGCGGCGTCGCGTCGAGCGCGAGCGCGTCCTCCACGGACTGGTAGTGCCGATGGATGCCGTAGAAGACGGCGACGAGGATCGGCATGGCGACGAGGACCATCCACGCGCCGAACTCGAACTTCGTGACCGCGACGATGACGGCGACGATGCCGGTCACAGCGGCGCCGAACGTGTTGAGGCCGATCGACAGCCGCCAGTACCGGTTGCGCAGGCGCCACCAGCGCCGTACGAGACCGGCCTGGGAGAGGGTGAAGGCGACGAAGACACCGATCGTGTAGAGCGGGATCAGGCGCGTGACGCTGCCGCCGAACGCGGCGAGGATCGCGCACGAGAGCACCGCGACCGCGCCGATGCCCGTCGAGTACGCGAGGCGATCGCCCCGGAAGGCGAACTGGCGAGGCAGGAATCGATCGCGCGCGAGGATCGAGGCGAGGCGCGGGAACCCGGAGAAGCTCGTGTTCGCGGCGAAGAGCAGGAGCAGCGCGGTGATGCTCTGGATCAGGTAGTAGAAGGGACCGACGCCGATGAGCGTCCGCGTGATTTGGCTGTTCACGGTCTCGGCCTCCTTCGGGTCGGGCACGATGTTGAGCGCACCGCCGATGACGGAGAGGCCGCCGAAGATGAACGCGAAGCAGATGCCCATCACGACGAGCGTGATGCTCGCGTTCCGCGGCTCGGGCTTCTTGAACGCGGGCACGCTGTTGCCGATGGCCTCGACGCCGGTGAGCGCGACGGCGCCCGAGGAGAAGGCGCGCAGGATCAAGAACGCGGCGAGTGGCTCGGCGGAACCCTCGTAGAAGGCGACCCACGCCGGCGGCGCTTCATATGCGGGCAGCCCACTCGTGATCGTGAGGAACGCGCCGTAACCGACGAGCGCGACGTACGACGCGAGGTAGAGGTAGGTCGGCCCGGCGAAGAGCAGCCCCGACTCGCGCACGCCGCGCAGATTCGCGAGCCACACGACGGCGATGAGCCCGATCGCGTACAGCACGCGATGCTCGTGCAGCGGCGGGAAGGCCGACGAGAGCGCGGCCACGCCGGCGGCCGTCGACACGGCGATCGTGAGCGTGTAGTCGATCAGCAGTGCGGACCCGGCGAGGAGCCCGGGGAACATCCCGAGGTTCTCGCTCGCGACCTGGTAGCTCCCACCGCCCTGCGGGTAGGCGTGGATGACGCGGATCTCCGAGACGATCACGATCGCGAGGACGGCGATGACGGCCGCCGTCATCGGCTCGGTGAGGTTGAGCGCGGCGATCCCGGCGAGCGCGAGGACGCGCATGATCTCCTCGGTCGCGTACGCCGACGACGTGATGTTGTCGGGCGCGAAGAGCGCGAGTCCGACCTTCTTCGAGACGCGCTCGAGTGTCTCGGCCTCCGAGCGGAGTGGGCGTCCGATGAGGACGCGGCGGATCGCCTGCACGGCTCTGCCGAACCGCGTCTCGGGGACGAGCGCGTGTTCGGTGAGCTCGTAGCGGCGCTTGCCCGCGACACGGAAGTCCTTCGGACGGACGATGCGGACGATGCGCTCCCCGGGCTTGCGCCCCCGCTCGGGCCTCCGCTCCTCGAGGTCCGCCATCAGCGAGCGCGCCGCTCGTCTTCCTCGCTCGCCATGTACGGCACGTCGAGGACGACGGTGTTCGGCCGGAAGAACAGATGCAGCTTCAGGCGCAGCGCGGTCTGGTTGTGCAGCGGGAACTCCCACCAGTGTCGCGGCACGAACTCGGAGAGGATCACCATGACCGGCCGCCGCTTGTCGCCCTTGTCGATCGCGTCGATGTACGCGAGCAGCGGACGGAGGAGCGAGCGGTACGGCGACTCGATCATGAGCAGCGGAAAGTCGGGCACGAGCTTCTTCCAGCGTGCGTGGAAGCGCCGTCCCTCCTCCGGTTCGTCGCTCACGTGCACGGCGGTGACGTCGCCGGACACCTGGCGCGCGATCTGGAGCGCCTCGATGTGCGCGCGATCGAGACGGCCGACCGGGACGACGACGCGCGGCTGCACGCGCAGTCGCAGCGCCTCGTCGGGCGTCGAGATCACGAGCATGTCCTCGACGTCGCGGTAGTGACGGTTGATCGCGTACAGGGTCGCGACGATCAGCGGGATGACGACGATGACCATCCAGGCGCCGCCCTCGAACTTCGTGATCGACACGATCGCGGCGACGAGCGCGGTGGCGAGCGCGCCGGCCGCGTTGAACACGAGCGAGAGCTGCCAGGCGCGACCGCGGACGCGGAACCAGCGCCGCACCAGGCCCGCCTGCGAGAGCGTGAAGGCGATGAACACGCCGACGGTGTAGAGCGGGATGAGCTCGGTGACGCTGCCCTCGAACTTCACGAGCAGCGCGCTCGAGAGCACGGCGAGCGCGATGATGCCGGTCGAGAACGCGAGGCGATCGCCGCGGAACGCGAACTGGCGCGGCATGAAGCGATCGCGCGCGAGGATCGACGCGAGCCGCGGGAAGCCGTTGAAGCTCGTGTTCGCGGCGAGCGTGAGGATGAGCGTGGTCGAAACCTGCACGAGCACGAACAGCGGTCCGTCGCCGACGAGGCCGCCGACGATCTGGCTCAGCACGGTCTCCTGCTCGTCCGGATCGGGGACGACGCCCATGTGCGTCCCGAGGAAGCTGATGATCACGAAGAGCGTCCCGAACAGGGAGCCCATCTGCACGAGCGTGATCATGGCGTTGCGGTCCTCCGGCTTCTTGAACGCCGGCACGCCGTTCGCGATCGCCTCGGTGCCGGTCAGACCCACCGCGCCCGACGCGAAGGCGCGCAGCACCAGGAAGGCCCCGAGCGGCTCCGCCGTCCGCGCGAACCACCCGGGGTGGGCGAGGTTCGGCAGTGGACCGGTCGCCGCGCGGAAGAGGCCGTACGCGAGGACGGCGCCGAGGCTCAGGGCGTACACGTACGTCGGCGCGGCGAAGATGTTCCCCGACTCGCGGATGCCGCGAAGGTTGCCGATCGTCAGGAGCGCGATGACGATCACGCCCGCGATGACGCGATGCTCGAAGAAAATCGGCGAGGCGGCGCCGAGCGCCGCGACGCCGGCGGCGACGGATACCGACACGGTGAGGACGTAGTCGGTCAGGAGCGCCGCGGCCGCGACGAGCCCCGGGATCGTGCCGAGGTTCTCGCTCGCCACGACGTAGGAGCCCCCGCCGCTCGGATAGGCGCGGATGGCCTGGAGGTAGGACAGCACGACGACGACGAGGACGGCGACGACGGCGAGCGTGATCGGCATCGTGAGCGCGAGCGCGCCCGCGCCGACGCCGGCGAGGGCGAGGACGCGCATCGTCTCCTCCGTCGCGTAGGCCGAGGACGAGATGTTGTCCGAGGCGAAGATGGCGAGGCCGACCTTCTTCGAGACGCGCTCGGTCGCCTCGGCCTCGCTCGGGAGCGGCCTTCCGATCAGGACGCGGCGGACCGCGTCGTACAGCCACCCGAGCGGCGTCTCCGGCTTGAGCACGTGCTCCGTCGCGACGTAGATGCCTTGACCGGCCCGACGGAATTCATCGCGACGCGGGCGAACGATGCGGACGATGCGCTCGCCGGGCCGTCGGCCCCTTTCTTCGCGGCGCTCCTCCAGCTCTCCGTGACGCGCCGCGCGCTGATCGTCTTCAGCGGTCACTGGCGCCGATTGTAGGAGCGGCCCGCGTCAGTATCCGTACGCGAGCCGTTCGGCAAGGAACGGCGGCAGGCCGCGCCGGCGCATGCGCCGCTGCGTCTCGATGATGTCGTAGCGCGTGCGATGGAACGTCGCGGACCGCGCGACCGTGTCGAGCTCGACCCACGCGGCGCGCGGATCTCCGTCGCGCGGCTGACCGACGCTTCCCGGATTCAACAGGACGCGACCTTTCGCGAGATCGACGACCTCGCCGTCGCGCGGCTGATGCGCCCCGACCGCGACGCGACCGGGACGCCACTCGAACACGAACGGGATGTGCGTGTGTCCGTTGCAGCAGTGCGGCGTCTCGGCGCGCTCGATGCACGCGCGCGCCGCGCTGCGGTCGAGGACGTACTCCCACACCGGATCGCGCAGGCTGCCGTGCACGAGCGTGAACGAATCCTGCGTCGCGATGAGCGGCATCGCGCCGAGCGCGTCGCGCTCCGCCGCCGACAGCCACGAGCGGTGCATGAGCGCCGCGTCCGCGGCCTCGCGGTTGAACTCGGTCACGCCCATCCTCCCGGACACGGCGAGATCGTGATTGCCCGCGACGATGAAGGCGTTGCGCTCGCGCAACGCGGCGAGCACGTCGCCGGGGTCCGGCCCGTACCCGACCGTGTCGCCGGTGACCCAGAGCACCGCGTCGCGCGGCGCGTCGCGCAGCACCGCTTCGAGGGCGATGAGGTTCGCGTGGATGTCGGACAGGATCACGGCCCGGGTCATGCCGGCATCTCGTCGGCGACGCGCTGGGCCTCCGCGAGCGTGAAGCGCGCCTCTTGCAACGCCCGTCCGATCACCACGCTCCGCACGCCCGCGACGGCGAGGTCGCGCACATCGACGAGGTTCCGCACCCCGCCGCCGACGTGGAGCTCGGCGATCGCGTCGCCCAGCGCGGCGCTGAGGCGCGCGAGGAACGCGAGCGGCGGGCCGCCGAGGCGGCCGTCGGCCTCGACGTCGACGACGTAGAAGCGCGAGACGCCGCGCGCGGCTGCGAGCCGCGCGAGGTCGAGCGCGTCCGCGCCCTGGACCGACTCCGCGAGCATGACGTCGCCGCCCCGCGGCCGGAGCCGGCCGCCCTCGACCTCGAGCGCGAGGATGGACCGCGCCGCGAGCCTCGCGATCGCGGGCAGCCGATCCGGATCGCCGAGCGTCGCGCTGCCGAAGACGACCCGCGCGATGCCCCGCGCGAGCGCGTCCTCGGCGACGGCGACGTCGCAGACGCTGCCGCCGAGCTGCACCGGCACGGGCACCGCGCGCGCGATCGCGGCGACGAGCGCGAGGTTCCGGTACTCGCCGGTGCGCGCGCCGTCGAGGTCGACGACGTGCAGCGCGCGTGCTCCGGCGGCGACGAGCGCGCGCGCGAGCTCGAGCGGATCCTCGTCGCGCGCAGCCAGAGCCCGCGTCCCCTCGCGCATGGACGCGACCTGCTCGCCGGCGATGTCGAGCGACGGGACGATCACCACGGCCGTCGCTTCATCTCGGCCGCCGCTCGGGGGTAACGCTCCGGCGTCGCGCGACGCTTTGCCGCGACGACGAGGCACCGTCCCGGTAGCGTCTCGCCGAGGCCGAGCTCCTCCGTCGTCGCGATGCGCACGATCTCGCCGCCGAGCGTCGCCGCGGCGCGCCGGGCCGCGGGAAGCTCGTCCTCGATGCGCCCTTTGTAGGCCACCGCGGCGCCGCCCGTGTGGCAGAACGGGAGCAGCAACTCGAGGTTCGAGGCGAGGGCCGGGAGCGCGCGCACGACGGCGCGGTCGTACCGCTCGCGGTGCGCGCCGTCATGCGCGAGCTCCTCGGCTCGCGCGTGCGCGATCTCGACGCGTCGCAGCTCGAGCGTCGCGACCGCTTCGGCGAGGAAGCGGACTTTCTTCGCCACCGACTCGACGACAGTTACGCTTAGATCCGGCCGCGCGATGGCAAGCGGGAGGCCCGGGAATCCCGCGCCCGTGCCCACGTCGATCAGCCGAGCGTCCGCAGGCGGCGGGTCGACGAGCAGGAGCGTGAGCGAGTCGAGGAAGTGCTTCGTGGCGATCTCCGCGGGATCGACGATCGCCGTCAAGTTGAGCTGCTCGTTCCGTTGACGCAGCAATGCGCTGTACCGCTCGAAACGCTCGAGCTGTATCTGATCCAGCCGGATCCCGCGGCGCGACAGCGTGTCGACATTCGTCCCCGGCGGATGCTCCGACATCGCCCCGTAGACTAAGGTTGGTGCGTCTGCTTGCTCGGGCCGCGCTGTTCGCGCTGCTCCTCTTCGTCCTGCTCGTCGGGCCGGCTCTGTCCGCGTCGTATAGCGTGCAGATCAAGAACTTCGCTTTCAATCCGGCGGCGTCGACGGTCAATGCGGGCGATACCGTGACGTGGGTCAATCTCGACCCGGCGTTGCATCGGGTCCACTGGACGAACGGCCAGTTCCCCGACAGCCCGAACCTGCAACAGAGCCAGGCGTACGAGGTCAGGTTCGACACACCCGGCGTATACGCCTACATGTGCGGTATCCATCCGCAGATGCAGGGCACCGTCAACGTGCTTCGTGCGGTCACCACCCCGACGCCGACGCCCGTGCCCCGCACGACGACGCCTCCTCCGCCGCCGCCGTCCCCGACGCCCACGCCCGCGCCAACGGCGACCGAGACGCCGACACCGACGCCCTCGCCGTCTCCCTCGCCGTCGCCCACGGTGTCGGCGGCGCCGACGGCGACCCCTTCCGCGCCTGCGTCCATCGCGCCGAGCCCCTCGGCGGCGCCCCTCGCGTCGCCCGCGGCGCAGACGAACACCGTCGTGGGGGTCGCGCTGATCGCGGTCGGCGTCGCGATCCTCATCGGCGCGTTCTGGTGGCGTTTCGGCCGCGCCTGAATCGGTGGCCCGCCTTTTGCATAAGCGGCGGGGCACAAATGGACGACGTGGAGTGGCTGATCGAGCGCCTCGGTGACGCGCGCTGCGCGAGCTGCGGCCTGCGGTACACCAAAGGCGCGGTGCGCGGGATCGGCTACGAGAACGACTACTGGTTCGTCTACGTCACCTGCCTCGGCTGCGGAACGCAAGGTGTTGGCGTCGCGATGACGCGCACGGCGACCGCGACGGCGCCCGCGCCGTCGGCACTCGTGCCCGTGGTGCCGGCGTTCACGACCGACGACGTGCTCGACGCGCACGAGCTTCTATCGTCGTATCGCGGTGACGTCCACGGGCTCTTCGGCTCCCGCGCACGCGTCGCCTAGCGTTTCCTTCGCGCATCCCAGCGAGGCCGCCTTCGCCCGCATCCTCAGCTACTACCGCATCGCCTGGCGCTACGAACCGCGGACGTTCCCGATCCGCTGGGACGCCGACGGCAAGATCGTCGAGAGCTTCACGCCGGACTTCTACCTTCCTGAACTCGGGCTCTACGTCGAGCTCACCACGCTCCGGCAGTCGCTCGTGACGCGGAAGAACCGCAAGCTGCGCCTCTTCCGGCGGCTGTACCCCGACGTGGCGGTGAAGCTCTTCTACCGCGGCGATCTCGGCCAGCTGCTGGGGAAGTACGCGGTCATGGGAAAGGTGCCGGTGCACGCGCGCACGCGGCCGCGCGGCGCCCCCGTGGGAAAATGAGCGCGCATGAGCACTCGCAGCGCCACGATGACGGACGACGTCGCGGAGATCCTCCTCGATGCCGACGCCATCGCGGAGCGCGTGCGAGAGCTCGGCGCGGAGATCGCGCGCGACTATGCCGGTCGCGAGCCGGTGCTCGTGAGCATTCTGAAGGGCGCCCTGCCGTTCCTCGCCGATCTCATGCGCGCGACGCCGATCCCGCTCGCGCTCGACTTCCTCGAGGTGTCCTCGTACGGAAACGCGACTGAGACGTCCGGCGTGGTCCGCGTCCTGAAGGATCTCGCGAACCCGATCGAGGATCGCCATGTACTGGTGGTCGAGGACATCATCGATACGGGGCTCACGTTGAACTACGTGATGGATCACCTCAGGGCGCAACATCCCGCGAGCGTTCGCCTGTGCGCGCTGCTCGACAAGCCGGCGCGGCGCATCGTTCCGTTGCCGATCGACTACCGCGGGTTCGAGATCCCGGACAAGTTCGTCGTCGGCTACGGCCTCGATTACGGCGAGCGCTACCGGAACCTCCCGTTCATCGGCGTGCTGCGTCCCGAGGTGTACCGCCGCTAGCGGCGGACCGTGCGCCGGCTCATCGCGGCCTTCGCCGTCGGCTTGCTCGTCCTGAACGCGCTGCCCGCCCGCGCCGCCCCGGCGTACGCGCTCCCCGACACCGTGCGCATCAACATCGGCGCGGACGGCATGACCTCGGCGGTCGTCTCGTCGACCGGGCCGTTCGCGGTGACGGCGCCGGACGGGACGCCGCTGTTCCGCGACAGCGGGCGGCTGGCGCTGCGCACGAACGTGCTCCGTCTCGACGGCGAGATCGCGATCCCGCGCGGCTACGTGCCCGCCGACGAACGGCCGACGCGGCTCGCGCTGCTCCGCGAGGCGCGCATGGCCGAAGCGGTTTCGCCGAAGTCGCTCGTGCGCGTTCCGTTCGAGCTGGAGCAGCTCGCGAGCGTCTCGACTCTCGACACCGGCATCGGGCCGTCGATCTTCCGCGCGGAGCGCATCGTCGGGCTTCGCATCGCGCCCACCGACAAGGGCACGCTCACGCTCAACGGCAAGGGCTACCGCGGCACATTTGAGGTCGCGCCGTACGGCCGCGGCTTCACGATCATCAATACCGTGCCGACGGATCGGTACCTGGTGTCGGTCGTCGGCAGCGAGATCCCGCAGGACTGGCACCGCGAGGCGCAGTCCGCGCAGGTGATCGCCGCGCGCACGTATTTGCTGCGACACCTCGGCTCGCACGGCTCGTACGACCTCGACGGCGACGAGCGCGATCAGGCGTACAAGGGCGTGTACGGCGAGGCCGACAGCACCGAGAAGGTCGTGCAGCGCACCGCGGGGCTCATCATCACGTACGGCGGGGCGCCGATCGACGCGTTCTACTCGGCCAACGCCGGCGGCGCGACGGAGAGCTCGGAGAACGTCTGGATCACTCCGCTCCCCTACCTCCGCAGCGTGCCGTCGCCGGCCGACGACGTCGCGCTGCGCTCGTCGTGGGGCGCGTCGTCGTACGAGTGGACCAAGGAGTACACCGAGCCGCAGCTGCGACGGCAGCTCGCGAAGGTCGGTGTGAACGTCGGGCAGATCCAGGGCATCGACCTGGCGCAGACGAGTCCGACCGGCGGCGTCCTCCTCGCGCGCATACGCGGCTCGCTCGGCACGCGAGACGTCGTGAAGGACAGCACGCGCTACACCTTCGGCCTGAAATCGCAGCTCTTCACCGTCGAGCTCCGGCCGGCGAACGATCTCGAGCTCGTCAAGGTCGACAACCTCACCCGGATCGGCGAGCTCGTCATGCTCGGAGCCGATCGGAGCCGCGTCGTGGTCTCGGCGCGTTCGACCGCGGACGCGGACGGCGCAGTCGTCGTGTCGGGCTTCAAGAGCACGCAGTACCTCTACCAACTGCCGGCGCGCGTCGTGTTCGAGGGCAAGGGGTACGGCCATCGCGTGGGGATGTCGCAGTGGGGCATGCAGGGCATGGCGCTGCAGGGATCCGACTACGAGCAGATCATCAAGCACTACTACCAGGGCGTGTCGCTGACGAAGATCGCGGGGCCGTAAGCGAGATCACGCGTTGTAGTCTGCGCGCGTGCCGCTAGCGCTGCTGCTAGCTGATCGTCTGCACCGCGCGTAGCGGGATCCGCACGACGAGCACGTGCGTGCCGTCCGCGCGCGCCTCGTTCGAGGAATCGGCGTGCAGCAAATCGAGCCGCTCGCTGCGGCGCAGGCC
>DASQXO010000077.1:0-5795 GCA_035639655.1 Candidatus Dormiibacterota bacterium | reverse complement strand
GAACCGCGTCACGTACGAGGGCGCGCTCTTCAATGAGCTTCGGGCGCGGCGGCCGATGGAGGCGAAGGGCGCCGACGACGTCCGCGCCGAGATCGCGAAGAGCGAGGGCGACCCGTTCTGCCACCCGGAGACCGGCACGCCCGCCGACGCGTTCGGCCGGATCAGAGGCGCGCACGCGATCACGGCGAGCAACATCGCGAAGTACGACGGTTTTCACGGCGTACTCGTCTTCGACCATCATGATCCGACGGCGCCGATCGACGCCGCGCGACTCGCCGACTACCTCGCCACGTGCCGCCGCTGGGCTGACACGGCGCACGGCAGCGACCCCGACGCGCGCTACTACTTCCTGATGTGGAACTCGCTGTGGCGTGCGGGTGGATCCATCGTCCACGGCCACATGCAGATGACCGTCACGCGCGGTTCGCACTACCCCAAGGTCGAGGCGCTCCGTGAAGCCGCTATGCGCTACCGCGCGCGGTACGACGCCGACTACTTCGACGACCTCATCGCGGCGCACGATGCGCTCGGCCTGGTCCGGCGCATCGGCGACGTCGCGGTCCTCGCCTCGCTCGTTCCGATCAAAGAGCGCGAGCTCGTCGTCATCGGACCACGCGGCGCCGACGAGCGCGGATTGGAAACGGCGCTCGCCGCCGCGGTCGGTGCGCACCGCGCCCTCGGCGTCCTCTCGTGGAACATGGCGCTGTACCGCGCGCCGCTCGAAGACGACGGTCGGGACTGGTCCGCCCTGCGCACGCAGGCGCGTCTCGTCGACCGCGGCGACCCGGCCAACCGCACCAGCGACATCGGCGCGATGGAGCTCTACGCCGCGTCGGTCGTCTCGTCGGACCCCTTCCGCGTGATCGACGCGGTCGTCTCACCCACGTGAGTTAGCACTTCTCGAATTTGCAACGAGTCGTATTGCGCCGCCCCCCTTGACGTTCACTACGCATCGACCGTAGCGTGAACGCGCACGCTCGGCCGCTCGCTATATCGAGAAGGAGGGGCATGCTCGACGGCACCTCGGTGAACTTCATCTCGCGGCGGGACTCGCACTTCCGCGACTTCCCGCCGGCCTCCGCCTCACTCGCCGTCGTCGTTCCCTTCTTCGGCCACCTTCCCGTGTGGGTGCGTCCGTACGCGAATCGCGGCTGGCAGTTCCCGGCCGGTTCGCGCAAGGCCGGCGAGACCATCGGCGAGGCCGCGAAGCGGCTGCTCTGGGACTCGACGCGGCTCGCGACGGGCCGGCTCGATCTCCTCGGTTGCCTCACGCGCAGCGACACCGGTCGCGCGCGCGTGGCCTACGTGTACACCTGCCAGAGCGATCGGCTTTCGTGGGTCCACGAGCGCCCGGTCGAGAGCGTCGAGGTCGGCGTGTTCATGCTGCCGCCCAAGCCGATCGAGGCGGACTGGTGCGCCACGCTTCTCGACGTGGCGAAGCGCGCGCGCAACGGCGTTTAGGGACTAGTACAGCCCGGTCGGGCGACGCGGGCGGTCGGCGCCGAACGCGCGTTTCACCAAGTAGGCGACGTCCTCGGCGCTGAGCGCCTCGCCCAGGTAGCCGTCGCCGACGCGGATCTCGAAGTGCAGGTGCGGTCCGCCCTCCGGGTACCCCGAGGCGCCGACGGCGCCGATGACCTCGCCCGCGGCGACGCGCTGGCCGACGTGGAGCTCCGACACGCGCGAGAGGTGCGCGTAGCGCGTCACGACGCCGTCGCCGTGATCGATCCAGACCTGACGGCCGCGGATGCGATCGAGGATCTCCGGCGAGGCGCCGCCGTCGCGCACCGCGGCAGCGAGCGCCGCGGCGCGCTCCGCGTACGGCCACTCGACGTACGCGGCGTCGACGCGCACGACGACACCGTCGCGCGCGGCGTGTACCGGCATCCCGTAGGGAGCGCGGAAGTCGATGCCCTCGTGGATGCCGGCGCGGTACGCGCGCGGCGCGCCGGGAAGGAGCATCGCGTCGATGACGAGCGGCTCCGCGACCGGTAGCTCGAAGCCGACGATCCGCGGCTCGGCGACCGGGAGGGCCGGGTCGATCGGGACCGCCGCGGCCGCGGGCGCCGCCAGCGCACCGAGCGCCACCGCGACGGCGATCGTCCGCACGACGAGCATGCGACCCATCATCAGCACAGCACCTGCCATCCTCGAGTCAAACGTGCCGGAGTTCCATCTCGATCACATCATCGTCGGCGTCCGCGACCTCGAGGCGGCCGCGGCGGACTGGCGCGCCCTCGGCCTCGTCGCCACGGACGGCGGCACGCACCCGCAGGGCGGCACGCGCAACGCCATCGTCCGCTTCCCGGACCGCAGCTTCCTCGAGCTCATGACCGTCGTCGATCCCGAAGCCGTCGCGCGCCGATCGCCGTCGTTCCTCGCGCTGCTCGAGCAGCATCCCGACGGGCCGATCAGCTGGGCGGTCCGCACCGACGACATCGCAGCGGCGCACGCATCGATCGCGGCGCGCGGTTTCCGCGTCGGCCCCATCCGCGACGGCGTCGGTGAGCGCGACTCGGGCAGGGTGGCGCGCTGGCGGACGTTCCACGTCGATGAGGCGGGGTTCCCGTTCGTCCTCGCGTACGACGGACCGCCGACCTCCGAGCCGTCGGCCGACGGCCTCCCGGTGCGCGGCATCGCCGCCGCGATCGTGCAGGCCATCTCCGCGCCCGCGTTCGCTGAGCGGTTTGCGCGCGCCTTCGACGCGACGCTCGACGACGGACGCGTCGTGTTCGACGGCGGCGAAGCGATCGTCGCCGAGGAGCCGCGAGGTCATCCCGGCGTCGTCGGCGCCGAGCTGCTGCTCGACAACGAGCGGCGCGCCGCGACGTATCTTCGCGAGCGGGACGTGCCCGCGTCCGACGGATGGCTGCGCGACCGGCGCCTGCACGGCCTGCGCGTCCGTCTCGTCGTCCAATGACGGCGCTGCGATCGCTCGCGCTCGAGACCGCGCGTGAGGCCGGGACGCTCCTGCTCGAGCGCTTCGGGATGCCGGCGCGCGGCCTCGCCTCGAAGTCGACGGTCACCGACCTCGTGTCCGATGCCGACCGCGACGCCGAGGCGCTGATCGTGTCGCGGCTCCGCGCCGCGAGACCGGACGACGCGATCTTCGCCGAGGAGGGGACGAGCCGCGCGGGGACGAGCGGCGTCTCGTGGTTCGTCGACCCGCTCGACGGCACGATCAACTACCTCTACGCCGTCCCGCACTGGTGCGTCACGATCGCCTGCGCCGACGCGGATGGCGCGCTCGTAGGCATCGTGTTCGATCCGAGCCGCGACGAGACGTTCGTGGCGGAGCGCTCCCGCGGGGCGTTCCTCGGCGAGCGGCGGCTCGCGGTCTCGAGCGAGTCCGACCTCGGCCGCGCGCTCGTCGCGACCGGATTCGGCTACGACGCCGAGCTGCGGCGCCGTCAGGGCGCGACGATCGCGCGGGTGCTCCCACGCGTCCGCGATGTCCGGAGGTTCGGCGCCGCGGCGCTCGACCTCGCCTGGGTCGCGGCGGGACGGTTCGATGGGTACTTCGAAACCGGCGTGAACGCGTGGGACGTCGAGGCCGGCATCCTGCTCGTGCGAGAGGCCGGCGGGCATGTCACGCGTCTGGAGGGGATCGGCGAGGATCGCCGTCCGGCCGTGCTCGCGACCAACGCCCGGCTGCACGAGTCGCTGCGTGCGGCCCTCCCGTAGCGGCGGTGTAACGATTTCGCGACGATCGTCTATGGTCCCTGCCTGACGGCGTTCAAAACGCCGTGGGCCGCAACCGCTTCCTGCTGCTCATAGACGACGATCGCGAGCTCGGCGAGGTGGTAGCCGTGGCTCTCGCGCAGGAGGGCTTCGCCGTCCGCGTCGCCCTCGACGCCGAGACCGCGCTCCACTACGTGAACGACGACACCGCGCTCGTCCTGCTCGACGTGCTCATGCCGGGCATGGAGGCCTGCGAGTTCGCACGCCGGTACCGCTCCCGAGCGGGACACGTCGCGCCCGTCGTCGTCTTCAGCGCCAGCAGCCACGCCAAGGAGTTCGCCGAGGCGATCGACGCCGCAGGCGTGCTGCAGAAGCCGTTCGAGCTCGAGGACCTCATCGAGCTCGCGAATCGTCACCTCGGCACCGTCGCCGCCTTCGACTGATCGCGCGCACCCCTAGGCCCTTCCCCGGTTGCGCGCACCGATCGAACCTGATATATGAAACAGGCTTCAGGTTTGGCCGGGGGGAGGCGTGCGTGGCGGAGCGGGCGGTCGCGCGGGTCGTCGCGGTCCCATCGACACCTCGGGGGCAACGGACGCGTCAGCGAATCCTCGACGCGGCCGAGCGCGTCTTCGGCGAGCTGGGCTACCACCAGGCCGGCATCGTCGAGATCACGCAGCAGGCCGGCGTCGCGCTCGGCACCTTCTACCTGTATTTCCCGGACAAGCGCGCTGCCTTCGAGGACCTCGTCCACGCCCTGAACCGGCGCCTGCGCACGGAGATCGCCACCGCGATCGCCGGCGTCGAGGATCGCGTCGAGCGCGAGATCGTCGGCTTCGAGACCTTCTTCCACTTCGTCGACCGTCACCGCAACCTCTACCAGGTCATCCGGCAGGCGGCCTCGGTCGATCCCGAGCTCGTGCGCTGGCACTACGAGACGCTGGCGAAGGGCTACGTCAGCGGGCTTCGCGCGGCGCAGGCGAAGGGCGAGATCGCGGCCGACCTCGATCCCACTACGACGGCCTACGCGCTCATGGGCATGGCCGAGTCGCTCGGCATGCGCTGGATGCTGTGGGACCGGCGCTTCCCCAGCGCCGGCGCTCGCCGCACGCTGCGCGCGTTCCTCGAGCGCGCGCTGCGACCACCGAAACGGACCGCCGCGCCGTGACGGCCGTCGGCATCGTCGACGTCTGCGCGTACGCGCCGCGCGCGTGGCAGAGCGCTGCAGAGATCGCGTCGCTGTCGGGGATCCCGCTCGAAGTCGTCCGCGACAAGTTCGGCCTCGACGGGAAGCACATCGCCGCGCCGGACGAACACGTCTCGACGCTCGCAGCGAAAGCCGCGGCGCCGCTGCTCGCGCGATCCGACGGCCGCATCGACGCCGTGCTGTACGTCGGCAGCCCGCACCGCGACTTCCCGGTGTGGAGCGCCGCGCCGAAGGTGCAGCAGCTCCTCGGCGATCGCGTCGCGGGCTCTCTCGCGTACGACGTCCAGGGCGTGTCCGCCGGGATGCCGATCGCGCTCCAGGTCGCGAAGGGCCTCGTCTTCGCCGACGACTCGATCGATCAGGTCCTCATCGCGGGCGGAGCGCGCGAGCACGACCTCATCGACTACGCGAATCCGCGCTCGCGCTTCATGTTCAATTTCGGCGCCGGCGGCGCCGCGGTGCTGCTGCGCCGCGATCACCCGGCCAATCACGTCCTCGCGACGGCCGGCTTCACCGACGGACGCTTCGCCGACGACGTGATGGTCCCGGCCGGCGGCTCGCGCGAGCCGGCGAGCGAAGCGACGGTGCGCGCGCGACGGCACTACCTCGACGTGCGCGATCCGGCGGAGATGAAGGAGAAGCTCGATCCGATCTCGGCGCGGAACTTCGTCCGCGCCGCGCGCGAGGCCGTGGAGAAGAGCGGCCTGCGCGTCGGGGACATCGATCTGCTCCTGCCGATCCACACGAAGCGCTCGCTCTTCCTGGAGGTCCTCGCCGGTCTGGGGCTCGACGAGAGCCGGGCGGTGTACCTCTCGGACCACGGCCACATGTCCGCGATCGATCCGCTCGTCGGGCTGCACCGCGCGAAGGAGCAGGGCCGCCTGCGTGACGGCGCGCTCGTCGTGCT
>DASQXO010000076.1:0-8244 GCA_035639655.1 Candidatus Dormiibacterota bacterium | reverse complement strand
CGCGAAGGCAGTACGTCGAGTTGACGGCGCACCAGCGCACTTCGGGTGCGAGCAACCGCGCAAGCGGCGCCGTGAGGAGGCTCGCGAGTACAAGGTCGGGCCGCACATCCTTGATCGCGCGCGACACGAGCGGGACGAGTGCGCGGTTCACCGCGTCGAAGTAGGCACCGAGGCCGCCGACCTGAGCGGCGTGCCCGCGCCTGTCCGCCGCCTGCCATGCGTCGGGATCGACGAGCGCGTGCATCCCGAGCGCGTCGGCGTAGCGCCGCGCCGGCGGATCGCAGCACAGCACGATCTCGTGGTCACGCGCGCGAAGGCCCTGCGCGAGCGCGATGAGCGGCATGAGGTCGCCGCCGCCAGCTGAGCGCGCGATCGCGAGAACTGTCGGCACGGGCGCGCAAGGTACTGCCGAATAGACTCCACGTCATGCCCAAGCCACCGAAGACCGCCTTCGTCTGTCAGCAGTGCGGGAACTCCACGCCGAAGTGGGCCGGGCGCTGCGCCGCCTGCGGCGGCTGGAACACGCTCGTGGAGGAGCGGGTCGTCGCGCCGCCGAAGGGTCGCGCCGTTCGCGCGCCGGCGACGCCGATCGCGCTCGCCGACGTCCCCGCCGACGAGGAAGAGCGGCTCATCACCGGGCTGTCCGAGTTCGATCGCGTCCTCGGCGGCGGCATCGTCCGCGGTTCGCTCGTGCTGCTCGGCGGCGAGCCGGGCATCGGAAAGTCGAGCCTCCTCGCGCAGGTCTCCGCGCGCGTCGCGGAGCGCGGCGCCGTCCTCTACATCACCGGCGAGGAATCGCCGGCGCAGGTAAAGCTGCGCGCGCGGCGGCTCGGCGTCGACCGCGCCGACATCCGGCTCCTCGCCGAGACCGACGTCGATTCGATCATCGAGCGCCTGCGCGAGATGCAGCCGGTGCTCGCCGTCGTCGACTCGATCCAGACGATGAGCTCCGCCGACGTCGGCTCGGCGGCCGGCAGCGTGAGCCAGTTACGCGAGTGTGCCGCGCGGTTCCTGGAGGCCGCGAAGTCGCTCGGCGTGCCGATCTTCCTCGTCGGCCACGTGACGAAGGAGGGCGCGATCGCCGGACCGCGCGTCCTCGAGCACATGGTCGACGCGGTGCTGTACCTCGAGGGCGACCGCTTCCACGCGTACCGCATCCTGCGCGCGACGAAGGATCGGTTCGGCTCGACCGACGAGGTCGGCGTGTTCGAGATGGGCGACGCCGGCCTCGCCGAGGTGCGCAATCCGTCACAGGTGTTCCTCGAGGAGCGCAGCGCCGCGGCCGGCAGCGTCGTCGTGCCGACGCTCGAGGGGACGCGGCCGCTGCTCGTGGAGATCCAAGCGCTCGTGTCGCCGACCGCGTTCGGCCTCCCGCGCCGGACGGTGAGCGGCGTGGACATGAACCGCACGCTCGTGCTTCTCGCGGTGCTGGCGAAGCGTGCGGGGATCGGGCTCGGCGCGCACGACGTGTACGTGAGCCTCGCCGGCGGCCTTCGTGTCCGCGAGCCGGCCGCGGATCTCGGCGTCGCCGCCGCGATGGCCTCGGCCTACCGCGATCGCGCGGCGCAGCCCGGAACGGTACTGATCGGCGAGGTCGGCCTCTCCGGCGAGGTGCGCCGCGTGTCGCGTCTCGCGGCTCGTCTCGTCGAGGCTCGCTCACTCGGGTTCACCCGCGCGATCGTCCCGCGGTCGAACCTCGGCGACGTCGAGAGCAACGGCATCGTCGTCGAAGGAGTGGCCACGATCCGCGAGGCGCTGGGCAAGATCGCCCTTTCGGACTAGGAGGCGCTCGGGTCGGCCGGTGTTATCGTCGCCGCAGTGATTCGTCTCCTCATTCATCTGCTCGCGAACCTCCGAAGAAAGGAGGTGAGCTCGGATGCTCTCGCTCCTTCGCTTCATCGGCGCATTCATCGGCTGGATCTTCGGCTTCCTCCTCGGCGTCGCGTTGCTCGAGGTCTCGCGGATCAACGAGGTCGACAACCGCGTCATCGTCGTCCTTCTTCTCGCGACCGCGTGCGGGATCCTCGGCTTCCTCGGCGTCGAGTACGTCACGGTGCGACCGGCACGCTGGATCATTCGCAGCATCCGCGACGCGTCGGCGGCGGATCTCATCGCCGGCTCGGCGGGCGCGATCATCGGTCTGCTGGCGGGCCTGTTCCTCGCGCTCCCGATCGCGCTCCTGCCGGGTAGCGTCGGCCAGTTCGCGCCGCTTCTCGTCGCCGGCCTGCTCGGCGTGGTCGGCGCGGTCGCCGGCGTACTGAAGAAGGACGACGGCATCGCGTTCCTGCGCGAAGTGCGGCAAGGTCGCGGGCGGTTCCCGCGCGAGCAGTTCCTGCTCGACACGAGCGTCATCATCGACGGCCGGATCGCCGACGTCGCGCGTGCCGGATTCCTGCGCGGCGCGCTCGTCGTGCCGCGGTTCATCTTGCTCGAGCTGCAGGGGATCGCCGATTCATCGGACGCGCTGCGCCGCGCGCGCGGCCGTCGCGGTCTCGATCTCCTCACGCGACTGCAGAAGGAGGACCTCCTGCCGGTGCAGGTGGTCGAGCGCGAGCCGACCGGCTCCACCGAGGCGGACGCGAAGCTCGTCGCTCTGGCGAAGGAGCTCGACTGCCCGATCCTCACCAACGATTACAACCTCAATCGCGTCGCGGAGCTCCAGGGCGTGCGTGTGCTCAACGTGAACGAGCTCGCGACGGCGGTGCGACCGGTCGTGCTGCCCGGTGAAGAGCTCTCGGTGAAACTGATCCAGGAGGGGAAGGAGCCGGCGCAGGGCGTCGGCTATCTGGAGGACGGCACGATGATCGTCGTCGAGGGCGGCGCTCGGCGGCTCGGCGAAGAGGTGGACGTCGTCGTGCTCCGCGTGCTGCAGACCGTTGCGGGCCGGATGATCTTCGCGCAACCGCGGGGCGAGGGCGTCGCGCAGCGACCGCGCGTCGTGCGCTAGGTGCTCGTCGCGATCCTGCTCGCGGCCGGGGCGTCGACGCGGGCCGGCGTCGATAAGGTCCTCGCGGACATCGAGGGCAAGCCGGTGGTGCGCTGGGCCGCGGACGCGCTCGCGGCGGAATCGCGCGTGGACCGGCTCCTCCTCATCGAGCGGAAGGGTGCGCACGAGATCGGTGAAGCCGTGCGCGGCGTAGCGAAGCCGTTGACGCTGTGGCCCGGGGGCGAGACGCGCGCCGACTCGGTACGCGCCGCGCTCCGCGCGAGTGCGGGCGCCGACGTCGTCATCGTGCACGATGCCGCGCGTCCCTTCGTCGACGCCGACACGATCGCGCGCGTCCTCGACGCGCAGCAGCGCTACGGCGCGGGCGCGGCGGGACTCCCGCTCGCGGACACGATCCGTCGCGGCGAGGACGAGTGGGCCGGTCCGACGCTCGAGCGTGAGGGTGTGTGGGCGATGCAGACCCCGCAGGCCTTCCGACGCGAGGACCTCATCCGCGGCTACGCGTCGGGGGACGCCGCGACGGACTGCGCCGCGGCCGCCGTCGCCGCGGGCGTGCGCGTGCGCCTCGTCCGCGGGAGCCCGTTGAACATAAAGGTCACCACGGCCGAGGACCTCGAGCTCGCGCGCGCGCTCGCGCGCGCCGGCGTGGTGCGGCGATGAGGGTCGGCATCGGGTACGATATCCATCGGCTCGCGCCTGGACGGCGCTGCGTCATCGGCGGGGTCCAGATCCCGCATTCGAGCGGCCCGCAGGCTCATTCCGACGGCGACGTCCTGCTCCACGCATTCATGGACGCGCTCCTCGGGGCTGCGGCGCTCGGCGATCTGGGAACGCATTTCCCGTCCACCGATCCGGCGTACGAGGGGGCGAGCAGCCGCGATCTCCTCGCGCGCGTGGGCGCGAAGGTCGTCGCGGCCGGATATCGCGTCGCGGCGCTGGACGCGACGGTCGTCGCCGAGGAGCCGAAGCTGGCTCCGCACCTTGGCGCGATGCGTCGCACGATCGCGGAGACGCTGGGCATCGGCGTCGATCGCGTGAGCGTCAAGGCGTCGACGCGAGATCGCCTCGGCGAGATCGGCCGGGGAGAAGCGATCGCCGCGATCGCCGTCGCGCTCGTGGAGGAGCGAACGGCGGACTAGGAGGCGTCTTGGCCCTCGCGCTGTACAACACGCTGACCCGCAAGAAGGAGCCGTTCGTCGCGCTGCACGACGACCGCTACCGCATCTACGACTGCGGCCCGACGGTGTGGGCGGAGCAGCACATCGGCAACCTGTACCGCTACATCGTCTCCGACGTCCTGCGGCGCACCCTCCGCTACCTCGGCCACGAGGTCACCGAGGTGATGAACATCACCGACGTCGGCGCGATCATGGGCGATGTCGACGCCGGCGACGACCGCATGCAGGTCGCGGCAAAGCGCGAGGGCCTCGACCCGATGGCCGTCGCAGAGAAGTACACCGACCTGTTCTTCCGTGACGAAGCTCGCCTGAACATCGAGCGTCCGGATCACGTCACGAAGGCGACCGACCACATCCCGGAGATGCAGGCGCTCATCCAGACGTTGCTCGACAAGGGCCACGCGTACGTCGCTGCCGACGGTGTGTACTTCGACGTGTCCTCGTGGCCCGACTACGGCAAGCTGTCGAAGAAGCCGCTCGACGAGCTCGAGGCCGGCGCGCGCATCGAGGTGAACCCGAACAAACGCAATCCGGCCGACTTCGCTCTCTGGCGCGCGGCGAAGCCGGACGACCTGCAGAAGTGGCCCTCGCCATGGGGCGAGGGGAAACCCGGGTGGCACATCGAGTGCTCGGCCATGGCAATGAAGTACCTCGGTCCGACGCTCGACCTGCACTCGGGCGGCGAGGACCACATCTTCCCGCACCACGAGTGCGAGATCGCGCAGTCCGAGGCCGCGACGGGAAGGCCGTTCTCGCGCTGCTGGATGCACGTGTACTTCCTGCGCGTCGAGGGGCAGGGCATGCACAAGTCGATCGGGAACATCTTCACGGTGAGCCAGATCATCGAGCGCGGTTTCGATCCGCTCGCGCTCCGCATGCTCGCGCTCGGCGCGCACTACCGAACGCCGCTGAACTTCACGTGGGACGGCCTCGCCGCGCAGCAGGAGCGTCTCGTGCGCTGGCGCTCGAACCTGAAGCGCTTCTACCGCGAGAACGGCGCCTCGACGCCGGACGAGCGGACAGGGGACCTGCACGGCGAGTTCGTCGCGGCGATCGAGGACGACTTGAACACCGCCGCCGCGCTCGCGGTCGTGGAGAAGGCGCTCCATCGCGCGAACCTCGCCGAGAGCCGCGAGGAACGCGCCGCGATCGTCGGGCGCATCTTCGATCTCGATCGCGTGCTCGGCCTGTCGCTCCGCGAGGCGGCGCTCGAGAAGGACGAGCTCTCGCCGGAGGAGGCGAAGCTGCTGCGCGAGCGCGACGCCGCGCGAGCCGCGAAGGACTGGAAGAGGGCGGACGCGCTTCGGGCGGAGCTGCTGCGTCGCGGCATTCGCGTGCACGACGAGAAAGACGGCACATCGCGCTGGGAACGCATCTAAGGAGGAACACCAGGTGGAAGAGCCGCAGGACCAGCGACCAGAAGAAAGTCCCGAGGCGCGCGAGGAACCGCAGCCGCTCGGGCCCGAGCCCGCGCAGCGTCCGCGACGCCGTCGCGGTGGAAGAGGGCGCGGTCGCGGCGGCGACTCGCCGCAAATGCGCGAGATCGCTCGTTACGAGCAGCGTCAGCAGCGGCCATCGCGTCCCGGCATGGGCATGCCGCGTCCGGGAATGCCACGCCCGGGAGGCGGCGCGGGATTCCGCCCGCAGTGGCGACGGCCGAGCGGGCAGTACCAGCAGCAGATCCGTCGCGTCACCGCGGGCCCGCCGAGCGGTGCGCCCGAATCCTCGGGCGAGCCGATCGCCGGCACCCACGCCGTGCTCGAGGCGCTGCGCTCTGGGCGCTTCCTCAAGACGCTCTACGTCGCCGAAGATCGCTCGCTGCGCGCGGGTCCGGTGCAGGACATCATCAACGAGGCGCAGGTGCGTCGTGTGCGGGTGAACTTCGTGGACAAGCTCGACCTCGCGCGCGTCGCGCCGGTCGAGAACCACCAGGGCATCGTCGGCATCTTCGAGCCTCGCGCCGGCGTCGACCTCGAAGAGGTCCTCCTCCACCTCGATCAGGTCCGCGAACCGGCGCTCGTGCTCGTCGTCGATTCGCTCCAGGATCCGCAGAACTTCGGCGTGCTGCTGCGCTCCGCCGAGGGCGCCGGCGTGCACGGCGTCGTCGTGCCGCGGCATCGGCAGGTCGGCACGACGGCCGCGGTCGCGAAGACCTCGGCCGGCGCGTCGGAGCATCTCCTCGTCGCCGACGTGGTGAACCTGCGTCAGGCAATCGACGAGATCAAGGCGAAGGGCCTGTGGGTCATCGGCAGCGCCGATGACGGCGAGCTCTACTACGACGAGGTCGACTACCGCGGCCCGACGGCGATCGTCGTCGGCGGCGAGGGCGAGGGGATGCGTCGACTCGTGCGCGAGGCGTGCGATCAGGTCGTGCGCATCCCGATGAAGGGCAAGGTCGGCTCGCTCAACGCCGCGGCCGCGGGGACGGTGCTGCTGTTCGAGGCGCAGCGCCAGCGCATCCGCGACGTCGCGCCGTCGCCGCGGCGCGAGATCGAGCCGGCGGCCGAACGGCGCGTCGAGGAGCCCGTGGCTGAGGCCGAGGAGCAGGAGCCCGAAACATCCTCGGACGAGTCGCTCGCGGCGCCGCCGGAGGAGCTCGAAAGCTAGAGGCGCTTCTCGAAGAGGAGCATCGAGCCAGACCAGGCGCGCCGGTACCGCGCGGCGTGCAGCGTGCGCCAGTGGCGCTCGGCGACGGTGATGCGCACGCGCCGCTTCCGGAAGAGCCGCGCCGCCGCGGGCAGCGCGCGCAGCAGCGCGACGAGGGGAGCGCCGCCGCCCGCGAGATAGCGCAGCCGTAGCCGATCGCCATCCGGCTCGACGCTCGCCATCGCGCGCGGAGCGCCCGGCACGCCCTCGACGACGCAGCGTCCGGCGCGGACGTCGCGCGCGATCTCGCGCGCGTCGATCGACCGTCGAAGGAAGATCTCGTGCAGCATGCCGTCGCTCCGCGCACGGAGGCCGAGGAGCGCCGGCAGTTCCGCGAGCGTCGCTCGGCGCGGGGGTTCACCGCGTGTGGCGGGCGCGATCCACGTCGAGTAGCGCGTGACGCGCCGGAATCCGAAGCGGCGCATGAGGCGACGGACCGCGGTGTTGTCGTCGCTCGTGTCGAGCCGCGCGATGCGAGCGCCGAGCGTCTCCGCGCGCGCAAGGCGATGCGCGATGAGCGCGGCGCCGACGCCGCGGCGGCGGAAGCGCGGATGGACCCGGAGCGCGTGCAGCCAGGCCTCGCGGTCGCCGCGGAGCGTGAGCTTCGCAACGCCGATCGGTCGACCGCCGACGCACGCGAGCCAGAGGCCGCCGCGACGATCGCGCACCCACTCGTCGAACACGTCCGGTAGGTAATCGTTGCCGCCCCAGATGTGCCGGCAGATCTCGTTGACGGCGCGCTTGTCGGCGGGCCTCGCGCGCCGGATCGAGAGCTCCAATTCGTCGCGCACGTTCTTTAGACTGATGTGCGCGCCGAGCTAGCTCAATGGCAGAGCAGCGGTTTTGTAAACCGCCGGTTCCCGGTTCGAGCCCGGGGCTCGGCTCAGCATCTGACGCGGTGATTCGCGCGTCACGCTCGTCGCTCGGGTCGCCTTGACCGCCAATTTGACCCCCAGCAGCGTGCGCCTAGTGCTCGCTCTCCGATCTCACATCCGACCGCTACCGCGTCAATAGCCGCCTCGACCCCTCGCGGCCGCGCCGCCCGCGCGGGTCGAATCGCGCCGCGTAGCGGAGCGCAGGCTGACGCCACGCAGCCCATCAATAACACTTAGCCCGATCGATCGCCGGGCGCGCGAGCGTCGGGTTTGACAGCGCGCCTAGGCTCTTGCGATGCACTTCCTGTTCGCCGCGCTGCTGTGGGTCATCAGCCTCGGCGCCGCGTACGGCGTAGGCAAGAGCTGGGTCGAGTCGAAGCACGCTGGCGGCTGGCCGCGCCTCGTCGCGTGGGCGCTCGCGTCCCTTGCCGCGATCGGATTCACGTCTGCTTACCTCCTCCTCGTCGTCGCCGCGCTCGAGACGTTCAGCGGCGATCCGCTCGTGCGCGAGCAGGTCGAGCCGCTCTGGACGAGCTGGTACTCCTGGGTCATCGCGCCGCTGGCGGGATTCGCCGGCACGTCGTTCTTCTCGGCCTGG
>DASQXO010000075.1:0-6265 GCA_035639655.1 Candidatus Dormiibacterota bacterium | reverse complement strand
TTCGCCGACGGCGGGACCGAGGTGCGCATCGAGGGCGACGCGCTGTTCGTCGTCTTCACCAGCGCGCCGAAGGCCGTCCGCGCGGCGGCGGCCGCGCAGCGCGCGCTCGCCGCGACGGAGTTTCCGCACGGCGCCACGGTCCGCGTGCGCATGGGCATGCACACCGGCGAGGGGACGCCCGCGAGCAAGGCCGCCGGGGCCGACTACGTCGGCATCGACGTCCACCGTGCCGCGCGCATCGCCGCGGTCGCGCACGGCGGGCAGGTCCTCGTCTCCGGCGCGACGGCGCTGCTCGCGGCTCCCGACCTGGGCGAGGGCATCGCGCTGCGCGATCTGGGCGAGCATCGCTTGAAAGATCTGGCGCAACCGGAACGGATCTATCAGCTCGTCGTCGACGGCTGCCCCTCGGAGTTCCCGCCGCTCCGCAGCATCGACCGCGTCCCCAACAACCTCCCCACGCAGGTGTCGACATTCATCGGACGTGAGAAGGAGATCGCCGAAGGCCTCCGCCTACTTCGCGGAACCCGGCTGCTCACGCTCACCGGGCCCGGCGGCACGGGTAAGACGCGGCTCTCGCTCCAACTCGCCGCCGAGGCCGCCGAGTCTTTCCCCGACGGCACGTTCTGGGTGCCGCTCGCGCCGATCTCCGATCCGGCGCTCGTGCCGTCGACGATCGCGCACTCGCTCGGCGTGCAGGTCGGCGGGAAGGAGGAGCCGCTCGAGCGCGTGAAGGAGCACCTGCGGGGCAAGCGGATGCTGCTCGTGATGGATAACTTCGAGCAGATCCTGCCCGCGGCGACCGACGTCTCTGCGCTGCTGAATACGAGCGAGGAGCTGCGCATCATGACGTCGAGCCGCGCGCCGCTGCGTATCTCCGGGGAGCAGGAGTATCCGGTGCCGCCGCTGGACCTTCCCGATCCGCAGCGCCTGCCCGCGCTCGACGTGCTCGCGCAGTCAGATGCCGTGCGCCTCTTCGTCGAACGCGCGATGGCGGTGCGGCCGGACTTCCGCGTCACCGCCGAGAACGCCGCGGCCGTCGCCGAGATCTGCTACCGCCTCGACGGCCTTCCGCTCGCGATCGAGCTGGCAGCCGCACGCGTGAAGATCCTCACGCCGCAGGCAATGCTTCCACGGCTCAAGTCCGGCCTGGGCCTGCTCGCGAGCACGTCGCCCGATCGCACCGACCGGCAGCGGACGCTCCGCGGCGCGATCGGTTGGAGCTACGACCTCCTCGATGACGGCATGCAGCGACTGTTTCGGCGCTGCGGTGTCTTCGTCGGCGGCGCGGGGCTCGACCAGCTGGAGGCGGTCTGCGGGCCGGCAGCCGAGATCGGGCGCGACGTCCTCGACGGTCTGAGTGATCTCGTCGACCACAGCCTCATCCGGCAAAGCGAAGCCGGAGGAGATCCGCGCTTCCGCATGCTCGTCACG
This sequence comes from Candidatus Dormiibacterota bacterium, assembly GCA_035639655.1. GTDB lineage: Bacteria > Chloroflexota > Limnocylindria > P2-11E > CF-107 > CF-107. Next base: position 4,834 of record DASQXO010000075.1, on the reverse strand, counting down.
ATCCGCGGGTACGCGCTCGAGCGCCTCGAGGAAAGCGGCGAGGCGGACGAGATCCGCACGCGCCACGCCGCCGCGTTCCTCGCACTCGCCGAGGCGGCCGCGACGAACCTGCAGGGCAACGAGCAGAAACGCTGGCTCGATCTCGTCGAGCGCGAGCACGACAACATGCGCGCGGCGCTCGAGTTCTTGATCGCGCGGAACAAGGCCGATGACGCGTCGCGCCTGCTCTTCGCGCTCTGGCGCTTCTGGCAGGTGCGCGGCTACCTGCACGAAGGCCGCGCGGTGGCCACACGCGTGCTCGCCCTGGGTGGCGCGAGCAGAGACGCACGCCTCCGCGCGCTCGAGGCCGCCGGCGGCCTGGAGTATTGGATGGGGGATCTCGCGACGGCGCGGACGCATTATGCGGAGACGTACGCACTAGCTGGAGACGACGCCACCGAACGGGCGCGTGCCGCCTATAACCTCGCGTTCACGTACATGCTCGATCTGAGTGACCTGTCGAAAGGGCGTGCGCTGCTGGAGGAGAGTCTCGCCGTCTTCCGCGCAGTCGGTGATCGCCAGGCGATCGGCCGCGCCGCGTTCGCGCTTGGCTCGAGTTACGTGATGGGGCCCGGTCATTCGCGGGAAGAGCTGCTTCGTGGCCGGGGGTATGGCGAGGAGGCGCAGCAGCAGCACCGCGCGCTCGGCAACCGGTTCGACATCGCCTGGGATTTACACGCTGTCGGTCTCGCCTCGTTCAAGCTCGGCGAATTCGACCGCGCGGCGGCGTGCTGGCGCGAGGCGCTCGATCTGTTTGTGGCGGCGGACGACTGGAGCGGCATCGTCCTGATGTTCAGCCACTTCGCCGAGCTTGCGAAGATCGCGGGCGACATCGAGCGGCACGACACGCTCATCGGCGCCTGGACCGCGCTCGCGCAGCGCACCGGCGTGGGCCTGGCCGCGATCTGGGGCTCGACCGAAGATCGTGACGTGGCCGCCGATATTCCGCCGGAGCGCCGTCCGGCGCTCGAGCGCGGCCTCGCGATGAAGACGGAGGACGCGATCGCGTACGCCCGCACGCGCGAGACCGCGAAGAGCGCCTGATGGATCGGGAGGGCAGTTCGGCGCCGTCGCGCTCGGCCGAACGACCGGGCGAGCGGCGCACGCTGACCATCCTGTTCGCGGATGTCGTCGGTTCGACCGCGATCGCCGAGCGGATGGATCCGGAGGACTGGACCGCGCTTATCGGCGAGGTCCTCTCGGCGATGAATCGCGCGATCGCGCGCTACGACGGCACCGTCGCTCGGCTCATGGGCGACGGCGTCCTCGCGTTCTTCGGTGCACCGCGGGCGCACGAGGACGACCCGGAACGCGCGGTCCGCTGCGGCCTCGAGATGGTTCGCGAGATCGACGGGATGGCGGCGGGCCTCCGCGCCCGCTACGGCGCGGCACTGCGGATCCGCGTCGGGATCAACACCGGTCACGCCGTCGTCGGCACCGTCGGCAGCGAGGTCGCCCACGAGTACACCGCGATGGGCGACGCCGTGAACATCGCGGCGCGCATGCAGGCGGCCGCGGACGCCGGGACCGTGCTCATCAGCGGTGCGACGCACCGCCTCATCGCGCCGATCGTCGACGCGACCGACCGCGGTGCCCTGGAGCTGAAAGGCAAGACCGAACCGGTGCGGGCGTACGCCGTCTCCGCGATACGCGGCACGCTCGGTGCGGCCCGCGGTCTCGCCGGCGTGCGCAGCCCGATGATCGGCCGCGACGAGGAGCTCCGGCGTCTCGAAGAGCTGTTCGCCGTCGCGCAGGCCGGGCAGGGCCGCTGGGCCGCCGTGCTGGGCGAGCCGGGCATCGGCAAGAGCCGCCTGCTCGCGGAGCTCCGCTCGCGCGTCAGCGAGCGGGCGCCCGCGGTCGCGTGGATCGAGGGCCGCTGCGTCTCGTACGCGCAGTCGCTCCCGTACCAGCTCGTGCTCGACGTCGTGCGCTCCGTGGTCGGCGTGCCGCCGTCCGCGAGCGAAGCGGAGATCCGCGACGCGCTCGAGAAGGCGACCCGCGCTGCGCTCGGCGATCGCTGGGTCGACGCGTTCGCGTATCTCGGCCATCTCTTCTCGATCACGCTCGAACCGGAGCTCGCCGCACGGATCTCCGCGCTCGAGCTCGAGACCGTAAAGCGGTACGTCGCCTCGATGCACCAGCTGCTGCGCGTGAGGAGCGCGGGCGGGCCGCTCGTGATGGTGTGCGAGGACGTGCACTGGTCCGACACCGCGTCCGCGGACGCGTTGGTCCAGCTGCTGCCGCTCCTCGCCGAGATGCCCGCCCTCTGCATCGTGACGTCGCGCGTCGAACGCGCGAGCCCCGGATGGCGGCTCATCACGAGCATGCGCGAACTCTTCGGCGACGCGCTTGTCGAGGTCGCGCTGGACCCGCTGTCACGCGACGAGAGCCGGACGCTCGTCGCGAACCTCCTGGAGATCGAATCGCTCCCGGCGGAGACGCGCGACCTCATCCTCGCGAAGTCCGAGGGCAACCCGTTCTTCGTCGAGGAGGTCATCCGCATGCTCATCGACCGCGGCGCGATCGAACGCCGCGGCGAGCGATGGGTCGCGACGAGCACCGCAGCGGATATCGCGATCCCCGACACGCTGCAGGCGCTCCTGCTCGCGCGCATCGACCGCCTGCCCGATCCGGCGCGGCGGACGCTTCGCATCGCCTCGGTGATCGGGCGGCAATTCGGGGTGCGCGTCCTTGAGCACCTCGCGGCGCCGGAGGCGACGCCGTGACGACGCGGACCGAGCTCGGCACGCTCGAAGCGTCGGGCCTGATCCAGCTCGCCGCGCTCGAGCCCGAGCTCGAGTACCTGTTCCGTCACGCGCTCGTTCAGGAGACCGCGTACGGGTCGCTGCTGAAGCAGGAGCGTCGTGCGCTGCACCGGCGGGCGGCGGAGACGCTGCTTCGGTTCTACCCGGATCGCCAGGCCGAGTTCGCCGGCGTGATCGCGATGCACCTCGAGCGCGCCGGCGACACGCGGGCGGCGTTGCCGTACCTCATGCTCGCGGGGCAGCACTCCCTGGAGCGGTTCGCGAACCGAGAGGCGCAGGCGTTCTTCGACCGCGCGTACGCGTACGCGAGCGATGAGACGCAGCGCGATCCGGTCGTCGCGCTCCGCGCCGCGATCGGCGCCGCGAAGGCGGGCTGGACGTTCAGCGGGGACGCCGCGCTGGCGCCGCTTGAGAGTGGCCTCGCCGCCACCGGCGAGAGCGACCCGCGACTCACGGCGGAGGCGTATTTCTGGATCGCGTTCCTCCATGGCCGTCGCGGCCGCACGCCCGAGACGAGCGCGTCGATGCGCAACGCGCTCCAGCGACTCGACGAGATCGGGTCGTCACTCGGCGACGACACCTCGCGGGTGATGCCGCAGGCGCTGCTCGGCATGGCGTACGTCTTCACCGGTCGTTTCCGAGCCGGCGCGGAGCTCCTCGAGAAGGCGCTCGGTGCGACGGCGGGCGGTTCGGACGAGCTCGCCGCAGCGCTCATGTCCGACATCCTCGCGGTCGCGTACGCGCGACTCGGCGAGTTCGAACAAGCGGAGCGTGCGCTGCAGCGGTCGGACGCGCTCGCGGCGAAGGGCGACGGGATCGCCAAGATCGATGTGATGCTCGCGCGCGCGATGATCGCCCTGGAGCGCGGCGAACTCCCGCGTGGCGTGGCGCTCGCAACGGAGTGCGCGGTGCGGTCCGAAGAGCTCGGCGCCGTCGCCTGCGGCGCCGGCTCGAACGTCGCCCGCGGGTTCGGCTTGCTCGCGTACGACGATCCTGCCGCGGCGCGTGAGCCGCTCGAGCGCGGCCGCGAACTCGCGATCGTCGCGAACATGCAGGCCAACAACGTCCTCGCCGAGGGTCTGCTCGGCGCGGTGAAGGGCCGCCTCGGCGATCTTGCCTCCGCCTCCGTCGACTGGAATTCCGCGCTCGAGCGGGCGCGCGCGGCGGACGACCGCGTCGAGGAGGCCGTGATCCGCTGGGCGCGCGCTCGGACGTACCTGCGGGCCTCGCCGCCCGACTACGCGGCGGCCCTCACCGACCTCGATGCCGCGATCCCGCTCTTCGAGGCGATGGAGGCGAGGCCGACGCTCGCGCGCGCGCAGCGCGACCGCGCGGAGGCGCTCGACGCGGTCGGCCGGACCCGCGAGGCCGAAGCGGCACGGCGGCGCTCGGGCGAGCTCGCCGACGCGATGGGACTCGTCGACCTAGCGCGGTAAGAGGCCGATGGCGCGCCAGTACGGGATGCTCAGCGCGATCGCCGCGACGACGACGGTCATCCGCGAGGCCGAAGCGCGTCGCCTGAGCAGAACTGAACATCTCGCCGCCGGAGCGACTACTCCTGCGCCGTTACCTCTGCGGCATGCTCGGTGCCGGTCAAGGGGCTCGCATTGTGACCTAGCCGCGTCGAGGCTCGCGTATCGTCGGTCTGCGTGGCGCGCACGATCGACCTGAACTCCGATCTCGGCGAGGGGATGGCGACCGATGCCGACGTGATGGCGTCGATCACGTCGGCGAACGTTGCGTGCGGCGCGCACGCCGGCGACGTCGAGACGATGACACGTACCGTTGCGCTGGCGAAGGAGAGGGGCATCGCGGTCGGCGCGCATCCGGGCTACGCGGACCGCGAGAACTTCGGCCGGAAGCCGGTACGCATGCGCGACGCCGACCTTGTGGGCAGCGTCGCCGACCAGATCGGCGTGCTGCGCGACATCGCCGCGAAGGCCGGACTCCCCGTGGGCTACGTCAAGGCGCACGGCGCGCTGTATAACCAGGGCGAGAAGGACGAGCGGATCGCGGGCCTCCTCGCCGAC
>DASQXO010000074.1:0-7374 GCA_035639655.1 Candidatus Dormiibacterota bacterium | reverse complement strand
GCCGGCCGACTCGTCGAGGCCGCCGGGCTGAAGGGGCTGCGCGTCGGCGGCGCCGTCCACGGCAACGCCGGCGCGTTCGGGACCGAGACGAAGGACGTCCTCGAGGAAGTCTGGCTGTTCGATCCCGCCGTCGCCGACGTGCGGAGCGTCGAGCCGGCGGAGCTGCGGTTCCGTTACCGCTACAGCGCGCTGAAGGATCGTCCCGACGTCATCGTCGTGCAGGCGTCGTTCCGCGGCACGTCGAGCGATCGCGCCACGGTCGTGGCGAAGATCAAGGAGATGGCCAACCAGCGAATGCAGAAGCAGCCGCTGCGCCTGCCGAACTGCGGATCGGTGTTCAAGAATCCGCCCGGCGACCACGCCGGCCGACTCGTCGAGGCCGCCGGGCTGAAGGGGCTGCGCGTCGGCGGCGCCGTCGTCTCGGACAAGCACGGCAACTTCATCGTCAACGACGCCGGCGCGACGGCGGCCGACGTCCGGGCACTCATCGAGGAGGTGCGCCGTCGAGTGTTCGACACCTTCGGCGTGCAGCTCGATCCGGAGGTCGAATTCGTCGGGGAGTGGTCGTGACCGAGATCGGCCTGGCGGACGTCATCGCGCTCCATCTCGCCGACTGCACCTTCCCGCCGCAGCATCCGCTCGCGGGCCGGCGCGGCGTCGTGTTCGGCTATGCGGTGCGTCATCCCGCCGGCGTCTTCCTGTTCGACACCGGCATCGGCACCGGCAACGACTGGGTCGAGGAGCACTACCGACCGAAGGTCAGACGCATCGACGAGGCGCTCCGCGACGCCGGGCTCGGCGCGGGCGACGTCGTCGCCGTCGCGAACAGCCACCTCCACTTCGACCACGCCGGTCAGAACGCCCGCTTCGCGGGCAGGCCGCTGTACGTGCAGCGCATCGAGCGGGAAGCGGCGCGGGCGAACGGCTACACGGTGGGCGAGTGGGTCGATTTCGCGGGGGCGCGCTACGAGACGATCGACGGCGACGCCGAGGCGCTCCCCGGAATTCGCCTGCTCGCGACGCCAGGCCACACGCGCGGGCACCAGTCGGCCGTCGTCGAGACGCGCGACGGACCGGTCATCCTCGCCGGGCAGGCGGTGTACTCGGTCGCCGAGTGGCGCGGCGAGGCCGACACCCTCGAGCAGTCGCCGCGCGCCGTCGCGTCGGCCAGGCGGCTCAAGTCGCTCGGCGCGCGCCGCGTCTTCTTCGGGCACGACGCGACGCCCTGGGACGAGGCATGAAGAAGATCCGCGTCGGCGTGCTCATGGGCGGCGCGTCGAACGAGCGCGAGATCTCGCTCGCGAGCGGCAAGATGGTCGCGGAGCACCTGCCCGCCGACCGCTACGACGTCGTGATGCTCGATCCGCTCGCGCTCATGGTCGGCAACCGGAGTCTGCCTGCCGACCTGCGCGAGAAGGCGCGGGCGCTCATCGCGAAGGGCGGCGTGGTCGAGGCGCTCCCCGAGCGCGATCGCGCGCTGCCGGCGTCGTTTCAGAAGGAGATGACGACCGCGGCCGCGACGGTCCGACCCGCGACCGAGGCCGTGGCCGCGACCGGCGGCGACGCCCGGATCGACGTCGCGTTCCCCGTTCTGCACGGCACGTACGGCGAGGACGGCACGCTGCAGGGCATGCTCGAGCTCCTCGGCATCCGGTTCGTCGGCTCGGGCACGCTCGCCTCCGCCCTCGCCATGGACAAGGTCATGACCAAGACCGTCCTCAAGGCGAGCGGTCTCCCGGTCGCGCGCGATCTCCTCGTCGAGCGCCGGGACTTCACGGCCGCGCCGGACGAGACCGCGGGGCGCGTGAGCGCGCAGGTCCTCCCGGCCGTGGTGAAGCCGGTGCGGAGCGGATCGAGCATCGGCATGACGATCGTGCACGCGCGCGACGAGATGCGCGGCGCGCTGGAGGAGGCGTTCCGCCACGACGACCGCGCGCTCGTCGAGGAGCGCGTCGAGGGCACGGAGCTCACGGTCGGCATCATCGGGAACCGCGAGCTGACCGCGCTGCCGGTCATCGAGATCGTCACAAAGCGCGAGTTCTTCGACTACCAGGCCAAGTACGATCCATCGCTCACCGAAGAGATCTGCCCCGCGCGGATCCCGGAAGCGATGTCGCGTGAGGTGCAGGAGCTCGCCATGCGCGCGCACCGCGCGCTCGGCTGCCGCGGCCTCTCCCGCGTCGACCTGATCTACGGCGCCGCCGGCCCGCTCATCCTCGAGGTGAACACGATGCCCGGCATGACCGTCAACAGCCTCCTGCCCAAGGCGGCTCGCGTCGCGGGCATCCCCTTCGGCGAGCTCCTCCACCGCCTCATCCAGCTCGCGCTAGAGGACGAGTGACCGCTCACGCCGAATTTGACGGATGCGTTCCAAGGGGAAATCCGGCGTGAGCGCCGCTCGCGCCGAATTTGACGGATGCGTTCCAAGGGGAAATTCGGCGTGAGCGCGGCCGCCGCCGCGAGGCGCCGCGCGCGCGCCCGCCGGGTGCGCGTCCACCGCGACCTCTCGCGCATCGTCTCCGGCGCCGTGGCCCTCGGCGCCGTAACCGCGCTCTACGCCGCGCTCACCGCGGCGGCCCCGATCCGGGAGATCGTCGTGTCCGGCGCGTCGCGGCTCTCCGCCGCGGAGATCCGCGGTGCGTCGGGGCTCGAGGGCGCCTCGGTGTTCCGCGCGAGCGCGCGTGAGGCGGAGGCTCGCATCCTCGCGCCGGCGATCCGGCGCGCGCGCGTGACGATCCAGCTGCCGGATCGCGCGCTCATCGACGTCGAGGAGCGGCGGCCGGCGATCGTCGTGTCCTCGAGCGCCGGCCGGCTGCTGGCCGATGACGAGGGCGCGCTGTTCTTCGCGCCGGCGACGTCCGGCCTGCCGACGCTCGAAGACGAAACGGCGCGGCGCGCGAACGGCGAGCGCGTCGACCCCGCGCTCGTGGCGGCGACAATGGCGATCGCGGCGCGTGAGCCGGCCTACTTCGGCCGCGCCGTCGAGCGCATCCGGCTGACGGCGGCGTACGGCCTCGTCGCGATCGTCGGGGGACCGATGGAGATCCGGCTCGGGACCCCCGATCAAATAGACCTGAAGCTCGAAGCGGCGCGACAGATCGTCCTGTCGCGCGGAGGCAAGCGCCTAGACTACGTCGACGTGCGCAATCGCGAGAACCCCGTCTTCTTTCCCGCGAATTAGATGCTGCTTCCGCTGCTCGGGGTCCTCGCCGGCGTGCTCCTCGGCCTCGCGCTCCGACTCAACCTCCCGATCGACTGGGCCCGCTACACGGCGGTCGGGATCCTCGCGGCGCTCGACTCGCTCCTCGGCGCTTTCCGCGCCGAGCTCGAGGGCAACTTCGACACGCGGGTGTTCCTCTCGGGGTTCTTCACGAACGCGCTGCTCGCCGCGGCGCTCACCTTCCTCGGCGATCGTCTCGGGATCGACCTCTACCTGGTCGCGCTCTTCGCGTTCGGCTGGCGGGTGTTCCAGAACGCGGCGATCATCCGCCGCCACTTCCTCTAGCGCGCTACTGCGAGCGCGCAGCCCTCGGCGCGTCCTCCTCCGCCTGTCCGCGGCCGGAGAGGGACAGGAGGAAATCGGCGCACAGGTACGCGGGCGCGAACGTCAGCAGCACGAGGCCGCCGAGCATGACGAAGTGGTCCACGTTCATCCAGCCGCGCGCGGCGAACAGCGCGATGACGATCACGGGCGGGACGGCCGCGATGAGGAACCTCGCCATACCGGAATAACGCGCGAGCCCGGCGGAGTAGGAGAGCGGGTCCCGCGGATCGCTACCGAGCTGCGACCCCGTGGGCGAGTTCGCAAGATCCCCGATTTGCCCTTTGCGTTTTCCGGCCGGATAGGCGCACAATCAGCGCCGACCGTCGCAGCCTCGCGCGACGCCCGTAGGCGCGGGTGGGGAGCCTAGCGCAAAGGCCAGGGGAGGACTGTCAGTACACGCACGCGCGGAGGAACGCGTGGCGGACTCGACTGTCCTGGTCGCGATCGACATCGGTACGACGAAAGTCGTCACCCTCATAGGCGAGGCATCTCGGACCGGCGGCATCGACGTCATCGGCATCGGTCAGTCACCCTCCGACGGTTTGCGAAAAGGCGCCGTCGTCGACATCGACCGCACCGTGCAGTCGATCGCGTCGTCGGTCGAGGCCGCCGAGAAGCTCTCCGGCATGCAGGTGAACTCCGCGTTCGTCGGCGTGTCCGGCAATCACATCGCTTCGCAGAACTCGCGCGGCATGATCGCCGTGTCGGGAAGGCGGACGGACATCTCGCGCGACGACACCGTCCGCGCGATCGAGGCCGCCCGCGCCGTCTCGATCCCCAACACACGCGAGATCCTCCACGTCATCCCGCGCGGCTACGTCGTCGACGGGCAGGAAGGTGTCCGCGACCCGATCGGCATGAGCGCGGTCCGCCTCGAGGTGGAGACGCACATCGTGACCACGGCGACGACGTCGTTGCAGAACCTCATGAAGTGCGTCCAGCGGGCCGGCGTCGAGATCGAGGAGCCGGTGCTGGCCCAGCTCGCGACGGCGGAGGCGACGCTCACCGACGAGGACCGCGAGCTCGGCGTCGTGCTCGCCGACATCGGCGGCGACACCACCGACGTGGCGATCTTCGTCGATGGCAGCATCCTCCACGCCGCGACCATCCCAGTGGGCGGCCGCAACGTCACGAACGATCTCGGCCTCGTGTTGAAATCCTCGCCGGACACGGCCGAGTCGCTGAAGATCCGCTACGGGACGGCCACGCCGCTCGCGGTCGATCCCGACGAGATCGTGCAGGTGCACCAGATCGGCGAGGAGCATCCGCGCGGCGTCACGCGACGCCACATCGCTGAGATCGTCGAGTCGCGGATGCAGGAGCTCTTCGAACTCATCGCGCGCGAGGTCGACAAGGCCGGGGCGACGAACCGTCTGCAATCGGGGATCGTCCTCACCGGAGGCGGATCGGTGCTCGCCGGGACCGCACAGGCAGCGCGCGACCAGCTAAACATGTCGGCCCGCGTCGTCGCGCCCTCCGGGATCGGCGGGTTGACCGATCAGATCGCGACGCCCGCGTTCGCCGCCGCGACCGGGCTGCTGCTGTGGGGCACGAAGCACTGGTCGCTCGACGACGAATCGTCGAACGGACATCTCGAGGGCATCGGCGGGCGTGTCCGCGGGCTGTTCAAGGCGTTACTGCCATGAAGAGGTATGGGTGATGAAGGAACGACATGCGCGTGACGGAGAAAAGGCGAGGAGGAACGAGGCGATGCCGATGCGATCGGACATAGAGAACTTCGCGTTGATCAAGGTGGTCGGCGTGGGCGGCGGCGGATCGAACGCGGTGAACCGAATGATCCGTGCCGAGCTCATGGGCGTGGAGTTCATCGCGGTGAACTGCGACGCGCAGGCGCTGCTGCTGTCGGATGCGCCGCACAAGATCCGCATCGGCGACAAGGTCACGAAGGGCCTCGGCGCTGGCGCCGATCCGGGCATCGGCCGGAAGGCGGCCGAAGAGGACTCCGAGAAGCTGTACGAGTCGCTCAAGGAAGCGGACATGATCTTCATTACCGCCGGCATGGGCGGTGGCACCGGCACCGGCGCGGCGCCGATCATCGCCGAGATCGCGAAGGACATCGGCGCCCTCACCGTCGCCGTCGTGACGAAGCCGTTCGGCTTCGAGGGCGCGAAGCGCAAGCTCCTTGCCGAGCAGGGCATCAACGAGCTCGTGGACAAGGTCGACACGCTCATCACCATCCCGAACGACCGCCTCCTCCAGGTCGTCGAGAAGCGCACCTCCATGGTCGACGCGTTCCGCATCGTCGACGACGTCCTCCGTCAGGGCGTGCAGGGCATCAGCGACCTCATCACCGTTCCCGGCCTCATCAACCTCGACTTCGCCGACGTGAAAACGATCATGACCAACGCCGGCTCGGCGCTCATGGGCATCGGCCAGGGCTCGGGCGAGGCCCGCGCCGCCGACGCCGCGCGGCAGGCGATCATGTCGCCTCTCCTCGAGCAGTCCATCGACGGCGCGCGCGGCGTGCTGTTCACGATCACCGGCGGTCCCGATCTCACTCTCTTCGAGGTCAACGAAGCGGCGGAGATCATCCACGCCGCGGCCGATCCCGAGGCGAACATCATCTTCGGCGCGGTCATCGACGAGCGCGTGGGCGCCGATGTGAAGATCAGCGTCATCGCGACCGGATTCGACCCGGCGCGGCCGCTGAAGCGGATCGAGCCGTACCGCCGCCCGGTCGTCGAAACGAAGCCGGCGGAGCAGCCACACGTCGTTACCCAGACGACGCCGGCGAAGGTCGGTGTCGGCGCGCCCGCCCACCCGGTGCTGCCGCAGGCCCCGCAGCAGGCCGCTGACGACCTCGAGATCCCGGCGTTCCTGCGACGGAGGGTGTAGCGGGCAACTCGTACCTCACGACGCCGCCCGATCTCCGCGGTTAGCGGGCGCACTAGATGTAGCGCACCGCGGCCTATATCTTGTGGCGGTGCACTGCCCGAACTGCAGCACGCCGGACACCGCCGTCGTCGATTCGCGCGAAGCGGACGAGGGTCTCGCGATCCGACGCCGCCGCCAGTGCAACGCCTGCGGCCATCGGTTCACGACGTTCGAGCGCGCCGAGTCGGCGCGGATCCAGGTCGTGAAGCGCGACGGTTCGCGCGAGGAGTTCGATCGCGCGAAGCTCGCGTCGTCGATCTCGAAGGCGGCGGGGAAGTCTCTCTCGGTCGAGAAGGTCACGCAGGTCGTGAACGAGATCGAGGTGGGCCTGAAGACGAGCGGCGCGTCCGAGGTCGAGTCGCCGCGTCTCGGCGAGCTCGTCCTCGAGCGGCTCGAGGCCGTCGACCCGATGGCGTACATCCGCTTCCGGATCGTGTACGCGAACCTGCACGACATCGACGCGCTGCAGGAGGAGCTCGCGCGCCTCACGAACCGCCGCGAGCGCGCGCGCGAACGCGCGGCGGCGGAGCAGCAGGTGCTGCCGATCGCCGACGGTGAGAGCGCGGCGCCGCAGCCGCCGCGCCGGCGAGGTGCGCCGGCGCGTCGGCGGTGACCGCCGACGCGCGGGAGCAGGCGCTCGCGCTCGTCAACGGATACCGCGTCTTCAAGCTCGCGTCGGCGATCGTCGAGCTCGGCGTCCCCGAGCGCCTCGTCGACGGGCCGCGGAGCGCCGACGAGCTCGCGAGCGAGAGCGGCGCCGATCCCGACGCGCTCCGCCGCGCGCTGCGCGCGCTCGTGGCGTGGGGCGCGCTGCGCGAGGAGGCCGACGGCCGTTTCGCGGCGAACGACGTCACGCCGATCCTCCGCCGCGGCGCGAGCGGCCTCGGCGACCTCCTGCTGATGCTCGATCGCGAGGGGTACCGCGCGTGGGCCGA
>DASQXO010000073.1:0-5551 GCA_035639655.1 Candidatus Dormiibacterota bacterium | reverse complement strand
CGCATCGCGGTCGTGCTCTCGTTCCACGAGATCGAGCCGGACAAGTTCCACCACTACCGGAAGGTGCGGACCGCGCTGCACTACCGCCAGACCTACGCGTGGCCCCTCGAGGCCCTGCGCATCCCGTGGGTCTCGCTCGTCCTCGGCTTTCGGTTCTTCCTCTACCGCACATTCGCGAGCGTCCTCGGCGCGCTGCCGCAGCGCCTCGTGATCCACTCGGACCGCTCGAAGTTCTGGATCGACCTCATCACCGCGAACCGCGACAAGGTCGAGGAGGCGCCGCTCGTCATGCGCCCGCTCGAGGGCTTCGACCGCCCGCCGACGCCGGAGGACAAGCGCCGGCTGCGCGAGCGGCTCGGCCTGCCGCGCGACGCATTCATCTTCGTGTCGCCCGGTTTCTTCTTCCGCCGCAAGCGCTTCCTCGAGGTCATCGCCGCGGCCGGGCGCGACGCCGTCGTCGTCCTCTCCGGGACGCCGTCGGCCTTCGAGCCCGAGTACGTCGACGAGGTGCGCGAGTTCGTCGCCGAGCATGGCTACGCGAAGGCGGTCATCAACACGGACTGGCGCACGATGAGCGACCACGTCGCCGCCAGCGACTGCGTCGTCCTCTACTACGAAAACATCTTCCAGAGCGGCATCGCGACGCAGGCGATCTGGTCCGGACTCCCGTGCATCTTCTCGGACCTGCCAGGGTTCCGCATCTACGAGGGCGCCGGGCTCTTCGCGCGCGACACCGAGGAGCTCCGAGAGCGGATGCGCGAGATCCAGCGCCCCGAGGTCTACGCGCAACTCGTTCGCGGCATCGCGCTGTACCAGCGCATGCTCGCGCCCGAGCGCCAGGCGCCGCGGCTCGTCGCCGGACTCGAGCTCCGCTCGCGCGGATGAACCGGCTCGAGCTCCTCGCCGTATGCGCGTCCGTGGACGAGCCGGTCCGCTCGTGGCTGGAGCGCCTGGCGCGACGCTACCTGCTCGAGGTCGCCGCTCCCGGACCCACCGCCGGCACGGAGACCATCGGCGAGCAGTTGGAGCTGCGACGGTTCGCAACTGCGACTCCGCCGCAGGAGCACGACGGACGCTTCCGCGAGGCGGTGGGGCGAGCGCGCGCGCGCGGACCGTGGACGCCCGATCTCTTCGAGTTCCTCCACCACGAGCACGCGCGGTATCGAGCGGTCGTGTTCCTCTCGTATGCCTCGCCGCTGACGGCGTTCGGCCTGCCGCTCGTTCCCGAGCGCGCGATCCTGCTGCCGCTCGTCGACGACGACGCCGACCTCGGCGCGCCGCCGTACCGCGCGCTCTTCCACCTCCCGCGCGCGATCGGCTACCGCGACGACGTCGAGCGCGAGCGCGTGCAGCGCGCGACGCGCAACGAGGACGTGCCGTACGAGCTCGTCGGTCTCGACGGCAGCGGCGCCGACGCCGCGTTCGATCGGCTCGTCGCGACGGCGCTGCATGCCTGATCCGCGGCTGCTCGTCGTCGCGCAGCGCTACGGCGACGTCGCCGGCGGCGCCGAGCTGCACGCCCGGCAGCTCGCGACGCGGCTTGCCGGCGCCGGGGTCGACGTCGAGATCGCGACGACGACCGCGCGCGACTACTGGACCTGGCGGAACGAGTTCCCCGCCGGCGAGGACCGCATCGACGGTCTCCGCGTGCGGCGTTTCGCCGTCGCGGCACCGCGCGCGCCGGAGTTCCGCCGCGCCGAGCGTGCGGCGTTCGCCGAGGGGCACTCGCTCGCCGACGAGCGCGCGTTCATCGAGGCGCAGGGGCCGGTCGTTCCGGAGCTCCTCGACTTCCTCATGCGCGAGGGCGATGGCTACGACCACATCCTGTTCTTCACCTACATCTACTACCCGACCGTCTACGGCCTGCCGCTCGTCGCCGACCGCGCCGTGCTCGTGCCGACCGCTCACGACGAGCCGGCCATCCGGCTCACGACCTATCGCGCGCTGTTCCACGCGCCGCGCGCGATCGCGTTCAACACCGCGGAGGAGCGCGAGATGGTCCAGCGACTGTTCCGCAACGCGCGGATCCCGAACGAGGTGGTCGGGGTCGGCGTCGATGTCGCGCCGTCGCCGTCGGCCGAACGCTTCCGCGCGGCGCACGGCATCGAGGGCCCCATCCTTCTCTATGTCGGGCGCATCGTGGAGAGCAAGGGCTGCGACGAGCTCTTCGCGTTCTTCACGCGCTGGCGCGAGCTCGCGCCCGACGCGCACCGCGCGACGCTCGTCGTCGCCGGCCACGCCGAGATGCGCATCCCCGACCGGCCCGACGTGCGCCACGTCGGGTACCTCTCCGACGCGGAGAAGTTCGACGCCTACGACGCGTGCGACGTATTCGTCATGCCGAGCCGCTACGAATCGCTGTCGATGGTCGCCCTCGAGGCGTGGGCCATGGGACGGCCGCTCCTCTGCCACGCCGAGTGCGAGGTCCTCCGCGGCATGTCGCGGAGGGCCGGCGCCGGCCTGTACTACCGCTCCTTCGCCGAGTTCGCCGAAGCCGTCGAGCTCCTGCTGTCCGACGGCGACGCTCGGGCGCGTCTCGGCGCTCGCGGCCGGCGCTTCGTCGACACGACGTACACCTGGCCGCGCGTCATCGAGACGTACCTCGACCTCTTCGCCGAAGTCCGCGCGCGGAATCGCTCGTGACCTCGGTCGCGCACCTCGTCCTCGCGGCCGCCGCGCATCTTGTCGTCTTCCTGCTGCTGCGCGGGCCGCTACGCGGTGCGCTGCCGCTCGACGACTGGGCCGCGACGTTCGTCCGGCTCGTCGCGATCGGCGGATTCGGCGCCAGCGTGATCGCGGTCGCAACGGGCGCGCTCCGCGGACGCCGGCGCGAATTCCTGGTCCGCGACGCCATGGCGATGGCCGCGCTCGTCCTCCCCGTCGCGTTCGCGCTCGCGCGCGGCGCCTCGCGCGACGAGGCCGGCATCGTCCTCGCCGTCACGCTGCTGGTGCGCTTCGCGCCGCTCGCGATCGGGGTCACGACCGGCGCGGTCGCCGATGCGCGCGTCCTCGCGCTCATTGCCTTCGCGTGGTATGCGCCGTTCGCGTCGTGGACGCTCGTGACGTCGTACGCGCAGGGCGACCAGCCGCACTTCCTCCTCGCCGCGGAGGCGCTGCGCCGCGGCTCACTCGACCTGACGCCGCTGTACGACGATGGGACGCTCTTCGCCGCGCTCTCGGGCGCCCCGCCGACGCCGGACGATCTCGAGACGCACGCGCTCGCGCTGCCCGCGGGGACGCGCCTGCCGCAGGGCTACGTGTTCCCGCTCGTGCTGCTTCCGGGATGGGCGCTGGCCGGGCGGCTCGGCGCCGAGATCGTGGCCGCCGCCATCGCGGCCGTCGCCGCCGGTGTCGCGTTCGTGTTGATGCGCGACGTCGCGGGCGATCGCCCCGCCACGCGCGTCGCGTGGCTCCTCCTCGTCGGGCTCGCGCCGCTCGCGACCTTCGCGACGCACATCTACCCGAACGCGCTTGGCGCGGCGCTCCTCGCGCTTGCGTTCCGGCTCGCCACGACACACGCGGCTCGCGCACAGGGGCCCGCAGCCCAGGGGCCCGCATCCCAGGGGCCGCGGCCGTTCCTCGCGGGCCTCGCCGCGGGGGCGACGTTCCTCCTGACGCCGCGCGACGCGCTCACGGCCGGACTGCTCCTGCTGTGGGCGCTCCTCGCGCGCCGCGGCTTCGCCGTTCGGCTCGCGGCGGGGATGGGCGTGATGTCGATCGTCGCGAGCGCGGTCGACCTCGTCACGCTGGGCGTCCCGCTGCCGTTCGCCGGCTACGTGGCCGGGCTCTTCACGTTCGCGCAGGCGAAGGAATCCGCGCTGTGGCTTCGCCCCGACCTCGGACTGCTCGGGATGCTCTTCGACCGGGCCTTCGGGCTCGCCGGCAGCGCACCGTGGGTCTTCGCCGGCGCGCTCGGGGTCGCGGCGCTCGTCCGTGCCGAGCGGCGCGCCGCGACGGCGCTGCTCGTCGGCGTCTTCGGGACCCTCGCGGGGCTCGCGTTCTACCGCCTCTGGGAGGGCGGATGGGCGCCGCCGAACCGCTACGTCGTCGACGTGCTGCCGCTCTGGGCGCCGTTCGTCGCGAGCGCGATCGCGGTCGCGCGCTCCGCGGTGGAGCGCATCTTCGTCGGCGCGCTCGTCGCCTGGTCGGCGCTCGCGACGATCGCGTTCCTCGGCGTCCCGACCTGGGCGTACAGCGCCGAGGAGAGCCGTCTCGCCGAGCAGCTGCGCGCGCTGCCGATCGATCCTCTCGAGTGGCTCCCGTCGTTCCATGTGGTCGGCGCGTCGCCATTGCCGGGCGCGCTCGCGCTCGCTGCCGGCGTCGTCCTCCTCGGGATCGTCGGGCTCCGCCGGCGCATCGCGACGGACGCGTCGGCATGACGGTCCACGCGCCGCTCGCCGCACTCGCCGCGATCGCGCTCGTCCCGCTCGTCTCGCTCGCGCGCATCGAGGAGCCCGTCGGCGTCGAGGCCATCCGCGCCACGCTCGTCCTCGTGCTGCCGCTCGCGAGCGCGGCCGCGAGCGCGATCCTCATCGCGCTCGATCGCATCTATGGAACCCGCTCGCTGCGCGCGGATGCGATCTCGTTCGCGCTCGCGCTCGCGGTCATCGCGCGGCTCCTCGTCGCGCCGGTCTCGCGTGACGGCGCCGGTCTCGTGCTCGTGGCGGCGGTCGCGATCCGCGTCGCTCCGGTGCTCCTCCGCGCGATCGGCGATCGCCGCACCGGTCGCGGCCTCGCGTTCGCGCTGTCGCTCGTCGTCTACCTCGCGCTCGCGATGTGGGGCGTCGTCGGCATGGCCGCGCAGGGCGACCAGGCCCACTACCTCCTCGCCGCCGAGGCGATCCGGCGGGGGACCACGGACGTCGATGTCGCGTACGAAGAGCAGGGGCTGTACGAGTCGCTGGCGCAGCAGCAGATCGTCGACGAGGACCGCACCGCGCACGTGGTCACGGCGCGCGGCGGCTCGCGGCTCTTGCAGGGCTACGGCCTCCCGGTCGCGCTCCTGCCCGGATGGACGATCGCCGGGCGCGCCGGCGCGCTCGCCACGATCGCGCTCATTGCGGCGTACGCGAGCGCGCAGACGCAGCGACTCGCGCGGGACGTCGCCGGCGATTCGGTGCCGACGCGCGCGGCGTGGGCGCTGTTCGCGTTCAGCGTTCCGTTCCTCTCCTTCGCCACGGAGACGTTCCCGAACGCGCTCGGCGCCGCGCTGATCGTCAGCGTGGCGCGCTGGGGCCTCGTCGCCGACGCGCCGGCGCGCGCGGGGATCGCGGCCGGCCTCACCCTCTTCCTGACGCCGCGCGACGGCTTGACCGCGGCGCTGCTCGCCGCCGCCGCACTCGTCCTGGGACGCCGTCGAGTGCCGCTCATCGCCGGCGCACTCGCCATCGCCGCGCTCGCCGCGCTCGCCGCCTTCGCGATCTACGGCGTGCCGGTTCCCTATGCCGGATACTTCCTCGGCGCCGCCCAGGTCGACCGGATCTCCGACGAGAAGCTCGTCGCGTTGCGTCCCGCCGTCGCGCTGCCGGGCATGCTCTTCGATCGCGCCTTC
>DASQXO010000072.1:0-5908 GCA_035639655.1 Candidatus Dormiibacterota bacterium | reverse complement strand
TCGGCGCGAAGGATCCCGCGCCAGTCATCCCAGTAGCGCCCGCCGCGGTAGAAGACGTCGTGGCCATGGGCGTACTCGACGTACCCGAGCGCCTCGACGACGCGGCGAGCGACGGCGTCGTCGCGATACAGCCAGACGTCGCCGTAATCGAGCCCGAGATAGTCGACGAGGTAACGGTGCAGCGCCCGCGACGCGGCCGCCGCGATGCCGTTCCGTCGCAGCGCGGGCGCGACGAAGAACGTCTCGATGCTCCACGACTCGGACATCGGCGGCCACATCAGCCGCGCGCCGCAGTACCCGGCGTGGGCGCCGTCGGCCTCCAGCTCCCAGTGGACGATCGCGCGGTCCTTCGCGGTCTGGGCCAGCCACTCCTTCCGCTGCTCGAGCGACTGCGGCCAGGGACGGCGCGGCATCCATCCGGTCGCGTCGAAGTCCGCGTGCCACGCGAGGTGGTCGGCGAGGTCGGCCTCGTTCGTCGTCCGCAGCACGACGCCCTTGCCTCTCACGATCCCGCCGAGCATCGCGCGAGGTTATCGCACGTAGCGGAAGCTCCGCGGAATCTTCGCGAGCCCGAAGGCGTCGATCGGTTTCGGACGGCGATACGCCTTCGGCGCGGCGATCGGCAGCAGCGTCCCGTCGGCGCTCGACCCGACCGGCTCGCCGAGGATGCACTCGCCGTGCACCGCGGCGGTCCCGGTGATCGCGAGAAAGGCGCGTGCCGGCAGCCGCTTCGGCGGGAAGCGGCGCACGTCCACCGCGCGCTTGCCCGCGAGGATCGCTTCGGCGTTCTCGCGCGTCACGGCGAGGATGAGCTGGCTTTCGAACTTCGACATCGATGACCTCCGCGCATCGACATCGGACGGCGCTTGCGAGAATGGGCCGCCGTGCGCACGACCGTCCCGGCCTATCTCGCGTCCCGCATCGAGCGGATCGAGGCCTACCAGCGCGAGGCGGCGCTCGACGGGTTTCTGCTCGGGACCGGACAGAAGCTCGTCGCCGACCGCGACATACACGCGCGATACCGCGACCTCAACGACGGGTCGCTGCTGCTCGCGGCGCTCGAGCGCGACGACCGGGTCCACGCACGTGCGCTGCTCGGACCGTACCTGACCGCGGCGCTCCTCGACGCGAGCGATCGCCTGCGCGCGGCGCAGCGCGAGATCACCGCCGAGCTCGACGGCGCTCGTCTCACTCACGGCCAACTGCTCGCGGCGTGGCGCCGCGCCCCGGACGCGACGGCGCGGGAGCGGGCGGCCATCGCGACGGACGAGGTGCTGCGCCGGCTCACCGGTGAGCAGCAGCGATGGCTCGAGGCGTACGCACAGGCCCGCCGCGCGCTCGGCTTCGACACGCACGCAGCGCTCGTCCGCGCGTTGCACCCCGACGTCGACGCGTGGATGTCGCACGCGCGCAAGTGGCTCGACGCGACGCGCGACGGCTTCGTCCAGCGGTGGCGGCGCTGGCGCGAGCGCGACGGCCTCGAGCGCGCGCGACTCTTCGATGCGCGTCTCGTGGCGAATTTCATCCCGCTGCCGCAGGCGGCGGCGAAGGCGCCCGATGCGATCCGGGCGACGGCGTCGGCGTGGGGATTCGCGACGGCCGCGGAGCGGATCCCGATCGACACCGAGATCCGCCCGGGCAAGTCGCCGACGGCGTTCTGCTCGCGCATCGACCCGCCCCGGGACGTGCGCGTGTCGTTCCAGGAGTCGGGCGTCGTCACCGACCACGTGACGTTGCTGCACGAGTTCGGTCACGCCCTGCACTTCTCGACCGGGCCGGACCGCCCATTCGATCTCTTCGGCGACTACCCCGCGATCACCGAGGCGTTCGGGATGGTGTTCGAGCGCGCCGCGGCGACGAGCGAATGGTTCGCGCGCTTCGTCGGCGCGCCGCTGGACGACGACAGCCGTGAACGCGTCGCGTTCGACGACGACGCGGTGTGGCGGCTCATCGCCGCGAGCGTGCTCTACGAGTTCGCCGTGCACGAGGAGCGCGTCGAGCCGACGCGCGAGTACGCCCGGGTGTTCTCGCGCGAGTTCGATGTCGACGTCTCGCCGCTCGACGCGTACACGCGGCTCCAGTCGTACCTCTCGAGCCGACCGTTCTATCCGCTGCTGTACCACCAGGCGTTCGCCATGACCGACGGCATGTGGCGCGACGTCGTCGCCGCCGGCGGCGAGCGCTGGTTCCTCTCCGATGCCGCGCACGACCGGCTCGTCGAGCGGTTCCGGCTGACCTGCGAGGTCGACCTGCCGGAGTGGCTCGACGCGATCGGCATCCGCCTGCCCTGAGCTGCGGCACTCATCCGGGGGGCGCAGCGCTCGTCACGCGCGTCGTTCCATAGAGCGGTGCTCGCGCTCCCGGTGCTCGCGCTGACCCTCGGCGGGATCCTCGCTCGGCCGCGCGGCTTGAGCGAGTGGGTCTACGCCGTCGCCGGCGCGCTCGCGATGGTCGGGCTCGGACTCATCTCGCCGGGCGACGCCGGCGTGGCGCTCCTGGCGCAATGGAACGTCTTCCTGTTCTTCCTCGGGCTCATGGTCATCGCCGGCGCCGCGGACGAGAGCGGTCTCGTCGAGCGGCTCACCGTGGTCGCCGCGCGCGCGGCCTTCGGCCGTCGCGACGTCCTCCTCGTGCTCGTGTGCGGGCTCGCCGTCCTCGTGACGATCACGCTGTCGAACGACGCGACGATCCTCGTCCTCACGCCGCTCGTGGTGACGATGGCCGCGCGGCTCGGCGTGCCGGCGCTGCCGTTCGCGTACGCGTGCGCCTACCTCGCGAACGCGTCTTCGGCGCTCCTGCCCGCGGCGAATCCGGCGAACGTCATCCTGCTCGGCGCCGCACCGATCCGCGTGCTCGACTACCTCGGCGAGCTCGCGTTCCCCGCACTCGCCGCATCGGTGTTCACGGTCGCGTACCTCCTGGTGTCGTTCGCGCGTGAGCTGCGCGGTCCGGTCGCGGTCCCGATCGCCGACCGCCGTGACGCGACCGCCTCGCTCGTCGGCGCCGCGATCGCGGCGACCGTCGTCGCGTACGTCGTCGCGCTCGATCGCGGATTCCCCGTCGGCGTCGTCGCGATCACCGGCGCCGCGCTCGTGCTCGCGATCCTGCGGCTGCGCGGCGCGCTCGAAGCCGCGCGCGTCGCGAGGGACGTCGAGTGGTCCGTGTTTCCGTTCCTGGCGGGCCTCGTCGTCGTCGTGACCGCGGCCGAGAACGCCGGACTCGTCGACGCGATCGCCGCAGCCCTCCGCGAGCTCGCCGCGTTCGGCGCCGCGGGCCTCGTAATGATCGGCGTCGCGACCGCGCTCGCGGCGAACGTCATGAACAACCTTCCGGCGGTGCTCCTGATCGGGAGCGCAGTGGGCCGCCTCGCGCCGCGCCCGGACCTTCCGGCGCTCGTCGCCGCCGTGCTCGTCGGCATCGACATCGGGCCGAACTTCACCACCATCGGCTCGCTCGCGACGCTCATGTGGATCCTCGTCCTACGGCGGCGTGGCGTCGTCGTGACGAGCGGCGAATACCTGAAACGGAGCGCGTTCCCGTCCGCGGCAGCGCTCCTCGTCGCGCTCGCGCTCGTCGCGCTGCGGCCGCGCTAGCTCGCGACGCTCAAAGTGCCCGAGAGCGAGCGCGCGATCGCCCGCGCGCGCCGGTCCGAGAGCGGCGAGCGATTCCACCCGCGGAGGTGCTTCGCGAGCATGTCCAGGCCCTCCACGGCCACGACGCTGCAGCCCGCGATCTCGCTGATCCGCGCGTACGGAAAGAACACCAGGGACTCGACCGTGGTGCGCACGAAGCCGTTCTCGACCACGTCGGCCTTCAGCCGCGACGCCTTCCACCGCGCGGCGCGTGTCGGTGAGAACGGGAAGCGCCAGGCGGTCGAGCCGTGGCGTCGGTACCAGACGTCGTCGTAGCACGCGACCTCGCCCGCGGTCTCGCAGACCTCGACGGCGAACACGCCGGTCGGGCCGACGATGACGAGGTCGATGTCGAGCTCGGCGCCGTCGCGCGGCACGTACCCCGCGAGGACCGCGAACTCATCGCCGGCGGCCTGCTGCAGCTCGAGCGCGAGGCGGCGCAGTCTGCCGTCACGAGCGATCTTCGGTAGCGCACGGATGAGGAGGATCACGCCCGCGGCGAGCGAGCCGATCGGGACGAGCGATGTCAGCGGCGCGAGCGACAGCTCGGCGACGCATCCCGCGGCGACCGCGCCGCCCCCGACCAGGGCGAGACCGGCGCGCAGCGGCGCGCGCCAGCCCCGCGGCTGGAACGGAAGCCCGCGCGCCGGCTCGACCATTTGCTAGGAGAACGCGGGAAGCTCTCCCAGCGCACGCCGGAGCGACCCGTTCGCAACCGCAAGACGGCGCTCGGCCTCGGCGCGGTCGACGCCCGACCGAAGCATGAGGATCGCGGGCTTCAGCGCCCAGTCGGTCGCCTCGAGCGCTCGGCGCGCGTCCGCCTCGTCAGCCCCGGTCGTCTCGCGGAGGATGCGCAGCGCGCGATCGCGAAGCTTCGCCGACACCGCGCGAAGGTCGACCATCAGATCCCCGTACGTCTTGTTCAGACGCACCATCGACGCCGTGGTGAGCATGTTCAGGACGAGCTTCTCCGCGGTGCCGCTCTTCAACCGCGTCGAACCGGCGACGACCTCGGGGCCGACCTGCGGCGCGATGACGACGTCGACGCCGGCGACGATGGGCGCCGTCGCGTTGCAGGTGAGCGCGACGGTGAATGCGCCGAGGGCCTTGGCGCGTGCGAGCGCGCCGCGCACGTAGGGCGTGCGACCACCGGCGCTGATGCCGACGACCGCGTCGCGGCGGCCGACGGCGAGGCCATCGAGCGCGCCCGCCGCGGCCTCGGCGTCGTCCTCGGCCCCCTCGATCGAGCGGCGCAGCGCGTCGTCGCCGCCGGCGATGACGCCGACGACCATCGACGCCGGGACGCCGAACGTCGGCGGCGCCTCCGACGCGTCGAGCACGCCGAGCCGTCCGGAGGTGCCGGCGCCGACGTACACGAGGCGGCCTCCACCGCGGAACCGCTCGACGATGCCGTCGACGGCGCGCGCCACGTCGTCGAGGCACGCGCGGACGGCGGCCGGTACGCGCGCGTCCTCGTCGTTCATGAGCGCGAGCACGTCGCGCGTCGACAGCAGGTCCAGGTCACGCGCGCGCTCGTTGCGGCGCTCCGTCGGCGGCAGGTCGCTCATCAGACCCTTTCGATCTGACCTTAGTCGATCGGAGCCGAAGAGAAGTCGAAACGCCCGTCGGCGATGGCATGACGTTGGCACAGAGCGTGTGGACCGGGAGGTGGTTCGATGCCGAAAGACCGTCGCGGCGAGGACATTCCCTCGACGATCGCGCGTTCGGACAAGCACGCACGTGACATCTGGAAGGAGACGCACGACAGCGCCGTCGGCACGTACGGCGAGGGGCGGCGCGCGCACATGGTCGCCTTCGCCTCGCTGAAGCACTCGTATAAGAAGGAGGGCGATCGCTGGGTCCGGAAGGCAAGACGCGGGCCGTCGGATCCGCAGGCGGCGCGCGGGCCGACGACGAGGAAGCGATCGACGGACCCGGACCGCGCGCCGACGGCGGGCGGCAAGGTCGCGAAGACCGCGCCCGAGGCGCGGCGGAAGGCGAAGGAAGCGAAGCGCGAATACGCGAGGAGCTATCGCCGGCGGCAACGGTCCGCGCGATAGCGCGAGGAACGGCGCGGCGCGCCCACCGTTGAAGCGGCATGCCGCGTTCGCAGAGCGTCGCCGTCTTGCTGGCGATCGGGCTCGCGGCGAGCAGTGTCGCCGCGTGCGACGCGCTTCGTGCGGCGCGTGGGTGCGGCGACGTGCCGCTCGATCCCGGCGTGACGGCGCCCGTGTCGTCGCCGTCGGCCGCGCCGATCAACGCGGAGGCGCGTGAGC
>DASQXO010000071.1:0-4119 GCA_035639655.1 Candidatus Dormiibacterota bacterium | reverse complement strand
GACCACGAACGACGAGCCGAACAAAGCCATGCGCGGCATCAACCATGCGCTCGGTTACTCGGCGCTTCCGGCGCACATCCAGCTGGAGAAGACGCTGTAGCACCACGGCCGCTTGCATAAATATGCAGCGTCCTGCATACTCGTAGCGTGAGCGTCCACCGCGTCGCGATCGTCGGCGTGACCGGGTACGCCGGCGGCGAGCTCGCCCGACTCCTGCTCCGGCATCCGACCGTGAAGCTCGTGGCCGCGATCGCGCGGTCGCGGCAGGGAGAGCCGTTGCGTTCCGTCCACGCCCACCTGCACGACGCGCCGGCCGATCTCGTCGTCGGCGACGACGTCGGCGACGCCGAGGTCGTCTTCACCGCCCTTCCCGCGGGCGAGGCGGCGAAGCGCGCGCAGCGTTGGGTCGACGACGGGCGCAGGGTCATCGACGTCGGCAGCGACTTCCGCCTCGCGACCGCCGCGCTGTACCGCGAGTGGTACGGCTACGAGCACCCCGCGCCCCAGCTTCTGGAAAAGGCGGTCTACGGGCTCACCGAACGCCAACGCGAGGCCCTCCGCGGCGCGCAGGTCGTCGCGAACCCAGGCTGCTATCCGACGGCGGCGCTCCTCGCGCTGCTTCCGGCGCTCGCCGGCGGGCTCGTCGGCGACGACATCGTCGTGGACGCGAAGTCCGGCGTGTCCGGCGCGGGGCACACCGTCGATGAGGCGTTCCTCTTCGGCACGATCGACGAGAGCGTGCGAGCGTACGGCATCCCGAAGCACCGCCACACGCCGGAGATCGAGCAGGAGATCGCACGCGTCACGCGTCGCGCCCCCCGGCTCACCTTCACGCCGCACCTGGTCCCGATGACGCGCGG
Organism: Candidatus Dormiibacterota bacterium; assembly: GCA_035639655.1. Lineage (GTDB taxonomy): Bacteria > Chloroflexota > Limnocylindria > P2-11E > CF-107 > CF-107. The sequence continues at coordinate 3,259 of DASQXO010000071.1, read as the reverse complement.
CCTCGTCGCGACCTGCTATGCGGATCTCCGCGACGGCGTCGCCGCCGCGCAGGTGCGCGACGCGTACCGCACGGCGTACGGGGAGGAGCCTTTCGTCCGTCTCGTCGATGCGCCGCCGGCGACGAAGGCGACGGTCGGCAGCAACGTCTGCCTCGTCTTCGCCGGCGTCGACGAGCGCACGCGGCGGCTCGTCGCGATCGCGGCGCTCGACAACCTCGTGAAGGGCGCGGCCGGGTCGGCGATCCAGAACATGAACGTCGCGCTCGGGTTCCCCGAGGACGCGGGGCTCCCGGTCGCCGCGCTCTGGCCGTAGATGTCGGTCACGTTCGCGACCGGATTCACCGCCGGCGCGGTCGCCTGCGGTGTGAAGAGCGGGGTGCCGGATCGTCTCGACGTCGCGCTGATCGCGTCCGCATCTCCGTGCGTGGCCGCGGCGCTGTACACCACGAACGCGGTCGTCGCCGCGCCGCTGCTCGTGACGCGACGTCACCTCGGCGGCGCCAGGCCGCGCGGGATCGTCGTGAACAGCGGCAACGCCAACGCGTGCACCGGCGAGCAGGGCGAGCGCGACGCCGAAACCGTGGCGGCCGCGGCGGCGCGCGTGATCGGCGCGAACGCGGATGAGATGGTCGTCGCGAGCACCGGCGTCATCGGCGTGCCGCTTCCCACCGAGCGCATCGCGCGATCGCTCGCGACGGTTCGCCTCGCGCGCGACGGCGGCACCGACGCGGCGCGCGCGATCCTCACCACGGACACGCGCGTGAAGACTTCGACCCGCGAGCTCGCGCTCGCCGGCGGCACCGTGCGGATCGGCGGCATGGCGAAGGGCGCCGGGATGATCCACCCGAACCTCGCGACGATGCTCGCGTTCGTCACGACCGATGCGCTCGTCGACGAGCCCACGCTCCGCGCGCAGCTCGCCGACGCGGCCGCCGCGTCCTTCAACGCGATCAGCGTCGACGGCGACACCTCGACGAACGACATGGTCGTCGTGCTCGCGAACGGCGCGTCGAGCGTGAAGGTTGGCGGACCCGAGGCGTCCGAGTTCCTGCGCGCGCTCACCGAAGTGTGCGTCGAGCTCGCCGTGGCGATCGCCGCCGACGGCGAGGGCGCGCAAAAGCTCCTCCAGGTGCGCGTCTCGGGCGCGCGCTCGAGCGACGACGCCAGGTCGGCGGCGCGGACGATCGTCTCGAGCAATCTGGTGAAGACGGCGCTACACGGCGCCGATCCGAACTGGGGTCGCATCCTCGCCGCGGCGGGCCGCTCCGGCGCGTCGCTCGAGGAGCGGCGGGCGAGCGTGCGCATCGCGGGGCACAGTGTTTTCGAGCGCGGCAGGCCGTGCCCGTTCGACGCCGCGACGCTCCGCCGCGCGCTCGAGCAGCGCTTCGTCGATGTCGAGCTCGACCTCGGCCTCGGCGCCGACTCGGCCACGGCCTGGGGCTGCGACCTCTCGGCGGAGTACGTCCGGATCAACGCGGAGTACACGACATGAAATTCGTCTCGGATGCTTCGCATCCTCGCCGCAACAAGGAGCGGCGCCGCCGGGCAAAGCCCTTCTCCGGCGCCGCGCTTATCTGAAGTGGCACAAATATCCGGACGCGCCGTCGTCATCAAGGTCGGCGGCGCCGCCGCCGCCGAGGCCGCGCCCGTGCTCGACCTCGTCGCGGCGCGGTTCGTCACCGGCGATGCGTTCGTCATCGTGCACGGCGGCGGGCCGCTCGTCGGCGAGTGGTCGAAGCGCCTCGGCGCCGAGCCGCGCTTCGAAGCGGGACTGCGCGTCACCGACGAGCCTACGCGCGACGTCGCGCTCGCCGTCCTCGCCGGGCTCGCGAACAAACGGCTCGTCGCCGCGCTCGCGGATCGCCATGTCGACGCCGTCGGCGTCTCCGGCGTGGACGCCGGTCTCGTCGTCGCGGATCGGGCCGAACCTGCGCTCGGGCTCGTCGGACGCGTCCGCGCGATCCGCCCGAAGCTCATCGAGGCGCTCCTCGACGCGCGCTTCGTTCCGGTCGTGGCCCCCGCCGCGCGGGACGAGCGCGGCGTGCTCGTGAACGTGAACGCGGATGAGGTCGCGGGCGCGCTGTCGGCGGGGATCGGCGCGCGGCTGCTCGTGTTCGTCACGGACGTCGCCGGCGTACGCGATCGCTCCGGCAACGTCGTCACGCGGCTCGACGCGGACGCGATCCGCAAGCTTCGCGACGACGGCGTCGTGAGCGGCGGGATGATCCCGAAGCTCGAAGGCGCGCTCGTCGCGGCGGCCGACGGCTGCGTCGCCGCGATCGTGCGCGCGACGGATCGCGCGGGGCTCGAGGCGCTCGTCGACGGCCGCGAGGCCGGCACGATGGTGCGTGCCTGATGGCGTCGGACAAGCGCCTGCGCCAGCAGGCGATTCTCCGCGTCATCGCCACGCGCCCGATCCGCACCCAGGAGGAGCTCGCGACGGCGCTCCGGCGCGCCGGATTCGACGCGACGCAGGCGACCGTGTCGCGCGACATCGAGGAGCTCGGCCTGGTGAAGGTCCGCGGCCAGGGCGGCGATCACCACTACGAGGCCGCGTCGCGGAACACGATCATCGATGCGAACGAGGGACCGACGCGCCTGCGGCGCTTCTGCGAGGACTACGCCGTCGAGGGCGCCGTGTCGGAGGCGCTCGTGGTCTTGCGGAGCACGCCCGGCTCGGCGAACGCGCTCGCCGCGGCGATCGACGCGTGCGCGTTGCGCCACGTCATCGGCACGCTCGCCGGCGACGACACGGTGTTCGTCGCGACGGAGGGTGCGCGGTGGTCCCGGAAGGTGCTCGAGGGGCTGAAGGAGTTCGGCGTAGGGGAGCGGTCGAAGCAGCATGCCTGAGACGTGCGTCCTCGCGTATTCCGGCGGGCTCGACACGTCGGTCGCGGTCGCGTGGATCCGCGAGCGCTACGGCTACGACGTCGTGACGGTGACCGCCGACCTCGGGAACGTCGCCGATCTCGACGCCGTGCAGCGCAAGGCGATCGCGTCCGGCGCGAGGAAGGCGGTCGTCGTCGACGCGCGCGAGATCTTCGTGACGTTCTTCGTCTGGCCGGCGCTCCAGGCCGGCGCCCTCTATCAGGACAAATACCCGCTTGCGACCGCGCTGGGCCGGCCGCTCATCGCGAAGCTGCTCGTCGACACCGCACGCGAGGAGGGCGCGAAGTTCGTCGCGCACGGGAGCACCGGCAAGGGCAACGATCAGGTCCGCTTCGATCTCGCGGTGCACGCGCTCGCGCCCGATCTTGGC
>DASQXO010000070.1:0-21296 GCA_035639655.1 Candidatus Dormiibacterota bacterium | reverse complement strand
CGCAGCGCGTCGCGGCTCCCGCCGATCAGCGGAGAGGGGGATCGACGCGGCGTCTAGCAGAACGCGTTCCAGCACCACTGCCCGCTGCGCCAGTCGGCCGAGAGCGTCACGCGCTGTCCCGCGCCGTACTGCCAGTACCACGTGGTGATCGTGACGTTCTCGCCGCCGTCCGCGGTCCATCCGCTCCGGCCCCCGCCGCACCACGTGATCGTCACCGTCGCGTAGAACGCGTAGTAGTTGCCGCATTGCGTGCCGTACGGCTTCGGATAGACGTAGACATACGGCCAGATGCAGAACGTCTGCGACACGCTCGCGCGCCAACCGATGTTCGCCATCGTGCCGTCGACCGTCACGCCGCACCAGTACGACGCCGCCGGCGTGCGGATCGGCGACGACACGCCGCTGCCGCCGCGGCCGGGAAGACCGTGCACGCTGAGCGTGACGCGCGTCACGCAGTCGCGCTCGGAATGACCGCGCAGTACGCGGAGGAACGCCGCGCACACCTCCGGCCGCATCTTCACGTCGGCCGTCGCCTCGCTGTCGCCGGGCGCGAGGGTCAGAACTTCGCGCGGCTCGGCCGGCGCCGTGAGCAGCGTGTGCCAGTCATCCGCTGCGAGCGCGAACGAACCGAGTGACAGCGTGAGCGCGACGGTGGCCGCGATCGCGAGGAACGATTTCCTGAACATCTCGATACTCCTTAGCAATACGCGCCCCAGCACTTCACGCCGTACGCTCCGGCCGCGTTCATCCACACGCGGAGGTACGCGCTGTAGCCGGGGAACGGCACCCAGACGTTGTCGCCGCCGTCGGCGTACCAGCCGCCCGCGGCGCCGACGCCGCACCACGTCGTCTTGATCCACCAGCTAGACGAGCACTGCGTGGTGCCCGGGACGGCGTAGACGTAGTTCGCCGCGACGCAGAACTGCTGCGAGGCCCGCGACGACCAGCCGGCGTTCCACATGTACCCGACGACGGTCGCGCACCACGTCGCGAGGTTCGCCGGCAGTGGCGCCGCCGCTCCGACCTTCGTCCCCGTTTCGCGCTCGATCCACACGAGCGTGTGCGTTGACGCGGTCGGCGTCGCCGCGGGCTGCGGCGGCGCCGATGACGGCGAGGCGAGCGCCGCGCCCTGCGCGAGGATGAGCACCGCGGCGACGAAGACCGCAGAGATCGTTCGCGTTCGCATCGAGACCTCCTTCCGCGATGCGTCTCGCATCGCGGCGCGAACGTATCGACGCCCTGCATGTCGCGCATCGACCGTCGGTTGCATTCGTCGACGTCGCGGCCTACAACTCGACGCGCAGCGGGGAGGCGCAGGACGAGATGCAGGCGCGCGCTACATCGCCGAGCTGGATCGCCGGCCGGGTCTGGCGCGCCTGCAGCGCGCTCGCGCTTGCCGCGGCGCTTCTCGTGATCGCCGGCCGCGAGGTCGAGGCGCCCGATCTCATGCGGCTGCCGCTCGTCGCCTCCTTCACGGCGCTCCTCGCCGCCGGCTGGCTCGCGGCGACGCTCCGCTTTACGCGGTGGGCGATCGCCGTCCTCGCCGCGGGCTCCCTCGGCCTCATTGCGCTCGGTCACTTCCTGTCTGGGAGCGCCGGCATCACCGCCGTGGTGCTCGCGCTCGCCCTGGACCTCGAGGTCCGTCGCGCCGCGATCGCCGCGACCGCGCTCGGCATCGCCGGCACGGCGGTGCTCGGGCTGTCGCTCGGTCCGGCTGTCCCTGCCGTGCACGCCGTCTTCGTCGCGGCGTTCTGGACGCTCGCGTTCCTGCTCGGCCGCTACGTGCGCTTCGCCGAGAATGCGAAGCGCGTCGCCGAACAGCTTCTCGTCCTCACCGAGTCGGTCCGCGAGGAACGCGAGCGCACCGCGACGCTGCAGGAGCGCGCGCGCATCGCTCGCGACGTGCACGACATCCTCGCCGACACGCTCTCTGCGCTCGTCGTCCAGCTCGAGCGCGCGCGGGTGAGCTCGACGCGCGACGCCGCCGCGACGGCGGAGCGGATCGCGGACGCGCAGCGGCTCGCGCGGCGCGGTCTCCGCGAGGTCGGCACCGCGACGGCGACGCTGCGCGGCGATGCGGCGCCGGGCCTGGCGATGCTGCCGCGGCTCGCGCACGACTTCGAGCAGCAGACCGGCACGCCCTGTCGGCTCACGATCGCGGCGGGATCGGACACGCTGACGAGCGAGGTGCAGGCCGCGCTGTACCGTGCCTTGCAGGAGGCGCTCACGAACGTGCGCAAGCACTCCGTTTCTCGCCGAGTCGATGTGCGGCTGCGGTGCCCGCCGGGACGCGTCGAGCTCGTCGTCGACAACGACGGCGAGCCGCTCCTCGCGCGCGCCGAGCCCCGCGACGCGAACGGCCACGGGCTCGAGGGCATGCGCGAGCGCGCGGCGCTGCTCGGCGGGGAGCTCGAGACGACGACGACGCGGAACGGCTTCAGCGTGCGGCTCACGCTGCCGCGCCGATGAGCGGCGCGCGCGTCCGGGTCCTGCTCGTCGACGACCAGCGCCTGGTGCGCGACGGATTCGCCGCGCTCCTCTCCGCGATCCCCGAGGTCGAGGTCGTGGGCGTCGTCGGACGCGGCGAGGACGCGGTCGACGCCGCCGCGCGGCTGCAGCCGGACGTCGTGGTGATGGACCTCGTGATGCCCGGGATGTCGGGCGTCGAGGCCACGCGACGCGTGCGCGCGGCGTGCCGCGACACGCGCGTCATCGCGCTGACGGCATACGAGGACGATGGCCACGTGTTCGGCGCGATCGAGGCCGGCGCGCGCGGTTACCTCACCAAGGATGCGTCGCTCGCCGACGTGCGACGGGCGATCGTCGCCGTCGACGGCGGCGGCGCGGCCTTCGCCGAGCGCGTGCAGGCGCGGCTCGCCGACGCGGTCGAGGAGGGGCGGCGCCGTCCCCGCCCCAGCGCCGACGAGCTGACCGCGCGCGAGCTCGAGGTGCTGCGCCTCGCCGCGCGCGGCGGCAGCAACGCAGAGATCGGGCGCGAGCTCTCCATCAGCGAGGCGACCGTGAAGCGCCACCTGCACAACATCTTCGAGAAGCTCGACCTTCGCGATCGCGCGCAGGCCGTGGCGTACGCGTTCCGCAACGGCCTCGTCGGCTGACTAGAGCGGCGCCGGACGCTCCACCTGCGTCGTGAGGCGCTCGCGCATCGCGGTCTCCGTGGAGCGATGGAGCAGCTCCATCGCCTCGAGGACGTGCAGGGCGAGCGCCGCCGAGCAACGTGGCTCGCGCCGCTCGCGGATCGCGCGCGCGAGGTCCTCGACGCCGGGCCCGCGGACGCGTCCGAGGAACCGCCCCTCCGGCGCGATGTCCTGCCACGGCGTGTCGTGCACCCGGCCGAGCCGGACCGGCCCGTCGTAGAAGCCGGGGAAGGGGAGGCGGAGCGAGCCGTCCGTGCCGTACAGCTCGAGCGGCGGCTGCGTGGTCGTGCGCACCTCGAAGCTCATCGTCATCGTCGCGAGCGCGCCGCTCCGGAAGGCGAGCGTGGCGACGTAGTGCGTCGGCATCTCGGCGACGAAGCGCTCCCCGGCTCGCGGACCCTGCGCGATCGTCCGCTCGCGGCGCACCGTGCGGGCCTGCGCCGTGACGGCCGCGATCGGCCCGAGGAGCGCGACAAGCGCGGTGAGGAAGTACACGCCCTCGTCGTAGATCGGCCCGGCTCCCTTGCCGAAGAGGATCTCCGGGTTGTGGTGCCACAGCTCGCTGCCCGGCGTCACGAATGAGCACGACGCGCCGACGATCGTGCCGAGCGCGCCGTCGTCGACGAGGCGCCTGGCGGTCTGGAGGGAGGCGCCGAGGAAGGTGTCGGGCGCGCACGCCAGTAGCGCGTCCTCCCGCCGCGCGACCGCCGCGAGCTCGCGCGCCTCGGCGAACGTCGCCGCGAGCGGCTTCTCGCTCCACACGTGCTTCCCCGCCGCGAGCGCGCGCCGCGTGACCTCGCCGTGCGCCTGCGCCGGCGTGAGGTTCAGGACGAGCTCCACGTCGCGAGCGGCGAGGAGCTCTTCCACGCCGCACGAGCGCGCGACGCCGTACTCCGACGCGCGATCGCGGGCACGCGCGACGTCGCGATCCGCGATCGCGACGATCTCGACGAGCTCGCTCTTCGGCAGGTAGGAGAGGTAGTACGGCGAGACCTGACCGGCGCCGATGATCGCCGCGCTGGCTCTGGCTATCCCTTCACCGCTCCGGCGGAGAGGCCCTTGATGAACTGCTTCTGCGCGAGGAAGAAGAGCGCGACGCTCGGCAACAGCATGAGGACCGCGGCCGCGAAGATGAGCTCGTAGCGGAACTGCCCGAAGCCGAAGTGCTGGTTCAGCTGGAACAGCCCGATCGGGAGCGTCCAGAGGTCGGGCTTGTTCGAGACGTAGATGAGCGGACCCATGAAGTCGTTCCACTTCGCCTGGAATTCGAGCACCGCGACGGCGAGCAGCGCGGGACGGATGAGCGGCAGCATGATCTGCCAGAAGATGCGGAAGTACGAGGCGCCGTCGACGCGCGCGGCCTCGATGAGCTCGTTGGGGATGCCCAGGAAGAACTGCCGCAGCATGAAGATGTAGAAGGAGGAGCCGAAGAGGCCGCCGAGCCAGAGCGGGAACAGCGTCCCGGTGCCGATGAGGCCGCCAGTGACGTCGGCCACCTTGCGCCAGATGAGGTAGACGGGGACGATCGTCACCTCGCCCGGGAGCATCATCGTCATGAGCACGAGGAAGAAGACGATGTTCGCGCCAGGGAACTTCAGCTTGGCGAGGCCGAACGCGATCATGCTGCTCGAGATGAGCACCGCCCCGACGCCGAGGACGGACACGATCACGCTGTTGCGGATCATCGCGGCGAGCGGCGTCCCCATCGTCTGCGTCTCCTCGAAGATCGTGCGGTAGTTCTGCCACATCACCGGCTGCGGGATGAGGTTCGCGTCGAAGATGTGCAGCGGGTCCTTCAGCGAGTTGGACACGAGCCACAGGAACGGGAAGAGGAACACGACGGCGAAGAAGATCAGCGCGGCGTAGACGAGGAGCCGCTGCGCGCCCCAGAACACCCCGCGTCCCTCGAGGAACGCGGTGCTGCGCTCGAATGCGGTCTGGCGGGCCGGCTTCGCGGCCGTGGTCATCGCGCGCCCTCGGCGTACACGAAGTAGCGCGAGAGTCGCAGCTGGATCAGCGTGATGACGAGCGTGATGGCGAAGAGGATCCACGCGAGCGCCGCGGCGTAGCCCATCTGGAGGTTCTGGAACGCCTGCTGGAACAGATACACCATGTAGAAGAGGGCCGAATCCTGCGGCCCGAGCTGACCGCCGAAGACGTTCGGCGGGAACATGAAGTAGGCGATGTCGAACACGTTCATCGAGAAGATCGTGATCGCCACCACGGCGAAGAAGATGACGCGCGAGATCATCGGCAGCGTCACGTTCCGGAAGCGCTGCCACGCGTTGGCGCCGTCGATCGAGGCCGCCTCGTAGAGCTCGGCCGGGACGTCCTGCAGCGCGGCAAGGAACGTGATCATCCACGTCCCGACCACGAAGACGCGGATGAGGATCAGCGACGGCTTCACCCAGTCGGCGTCGATCGTCCACGCCGGACCGGCGATGCCGACGCCGGCGAGGACGTTGTTGAGGAGGCCGTTCTGCGGCGAGAGGATGCGCAGCCAGAGCACGCCGAGGGCGACCGCAGGCGTGACCTGCGGGAGGTAGTAGATCGTGCGCCAGATCGAGACGCCCCTGACCTTCGCGTTCAGCAGCAGCGCGAGGATGAGCGCCATGGCGATCGCGGTCGGGACGTGGAAGACGACGAAGTAGAGGGTGTTGTAGAGCGACTTGCCGAAGCGCTCGTCGGACAGCATCTTCGTGTAGTTGTCGAGCCCGACGAAGTAGGGCGGGTTGAGGACGTCGTATGTCGTGAGGCTGAGATAGAGAGAGGCGATGTACGGCCCGGCGCTGAAGATGAGGAAGCCGAGGATGAAGGGGCTCACGAAGAGGAGCCCCGCCACCTGTTCCTCCTTCAGCCGAAATCGAGGCCGCATCGCCTCCCTCTCGTTCAGCTCGTTACTTGTTGCCCGGACCCTTCGCGTAGTCGTCGATGGCTGACTGCGCGTCCTTGTTCAGCTTGTCGAGCGCCGCCTTCGGGTCCTTCGCCTCCTGCAGCGCGTCGTTCACGTTCGCGGTGACGAGGTCGGAGATCTGCTGCGCGACCGGGCCCGAGTAGGGCGCCCTGCCCGCTGCAAGCGCCTTGCCCCACTGCTTGATCGCGGCGTCGAAGGACGTGCCGAAACCTTTGTAGATGTTGTTCCAGTCCTCCTGGTCCGCCTTCATGTTCCCGGTGATCGTCGGCATGTAGACCTGGCTCTTGCTCTGCTTGTCCTGGAAAGTCGCCTTCTGGCCGGCGATCCACGCGTCGCTCGAGGTCATGCCCTTGATGAACTCCCACGCCGCGAGACGCTTGTCATCCTTGACGCCGCGCGGGATGGCGAACGCCGATCCCGTCACCGTCGTGAGCGCGTCTTTCGAGTTGCGCTTCGTCGGCGGCAGGACGGTGAAAGCGAAGTCCTTCGTGTTCGGCAGCGCGACGACGCCGATGAGCCACTGCTCGAAGATGGTCATCGCCGTCTGTCCGATGAGGAAGGGGTTGTTCGCCGAGAAGAAGTCCTGCGACTGCGAGAACGCGGCGCGCGCCTTGTCGCCCCCCTGCGCCTTCGTGACGTCGCGCGCCCACGTGAGCGCCTCGACGGCCTTCGCATCGTTGTACATGGCCTTGGTGCCGTCGGAGCTGATGACGTCGCCGCCGTTCGCCCAGGTCCAGTAGGAGAGGCGGCCGTCCTGCATCTTCGTGTCGAATCCGGTGCGCGTCTGAACCTTCCCATCGAACTTCGCGAGCTTCTTCCCGAGATCGAGCAGCTTCTCCCAATTCCCGGGGTCGACCGATGCGGGATCGACGCCGTTCTCCTGGAGGACCTTGTTGTTGATCCAGAACAGGTCGATCGTCGCGAAGTGCGGGACGCCGTAGGTCTGGCCCTTGTACTTCACCTGCTCGACGGTCGCTGGGTAGAACTGCGCCATGTCGAACTTGTCTTTGTCGATGAGGTCGCCGATCGCCCCGATCGCGCTTCGTCCGGCCCAGCTCCCGATGAACGACCGATCGGTGTTGATGACCTCCGGCGGGTCGCCCGAGGCGACCGCGGTGAGCAGCTGCTGCGTGTTGAGGCTGCCGCCGACCGGCTGCACCTCGATGTTCGGGTTCGCCTTCTTGAACACGTCGAGCCGGGCCTTGGCGCGCGCATCGTCGAGCCCGTAGCCCCACACGCGGATCGTGATCTTGCTCGCCGCCGCCGTGCCGCTCGCGCCCGGGCTTCCGCCTGGTGCCGCGCCCGGCTGGCAGGCGGCGATGATCGGCGCCGCGACGACCGCGCCGCCGAACAGCGCGCTCCGGCGCACGAGCTCGCGCCGAGTGAGAGTGCCTGCCTTCGCCCTCGTGCCTGCGTTCGCCATACGTCCCTCCTCCGTCTCGGCGGATGCCGGACTGCGCGGTTATACCGCCATTCGCTTCACGTAGTGCGCGCGACAGCGCGACGTTCAGTCGGGCGCGCGGCTGAACCGCCGCTCCAGCATTTCGCAGACCGCGTGGATCACGGCGATGTGGCCGGCCTGGATGTGCGCGGTACCTTCGGCCCGAACGCGGAGCGCGAGATCGGCGCGCTCGGCGAGGGGGCCGCCGGGGCCGACCAGCGCGATCCGGAGCACGCCCGCCGGCGCGGCCGTGAAGGCGCGTAACACGTTCTCGCTCTTGCCGCTCGTGCTGATCCCGACGAGGACGTCGCCGGGCCGGGCCAGCGCCGCGACCTGACGGGCGAACACGTCGGCGAAGGCGTAGTCGTTGGCGATCGTCGACATCACCGCGCCGTCCGCGGAGAGTGCCACGGCCGGCAGCGAGCGACGCTCCGACAGGCGGAAACGGCCGAGGAGCTCACCGGCGAAATGCTGTGCGTCCGCCGCGGAGCCGCCGTTTCCGCAGATGAGCACTTTGCCGCCGGCGTCGAGCGCGTCGCCGATCCGCCGCCCCGCTTCGGCGACGTCGTCCGCGATCGCGAGGCATGCGCGCACCGCGTCGGTGCTCGCCTCGAGCATGGCGCGGACGATCCCCGCGTCGTCGGAGCGCGCGCTCACGCGCGCTGGTCTAGGCGAGCGCTGCGACGGGCGTCAAATGCGGCCGCGCCGCCCGGTACGCCGACCAGGCCTGGCGGATCGCGGCGAAGTCTTCCGCGCGCAGCTCCTCGTCGACCCACGGCTCGTCGCCGCTGCGCCAGCGGATGCGGGTCGTGTAGTAGAGCGACGGCACGCCGATGCGTGCCTGCTCGCGAACGTACTCGAGGAACGACGCGCGGTCGGGGCTCGGCCAGTTGTCGGTGTCGATCGGGCATCCGGGGAGCGCCGCCCGGGCGATGCGCGCGCGATGCTCCATCGCCGCGAGGTAGCTCTTCGGCTGTCCGAGCACGCGCGGGACGTCGTTGAGGCGGACCATGTCGACGATGCCATCGAACGCGGGGTGCACCGCGTGCCCGAGGAGGAGAGCGTCGGCGCGGACGCGGCGCATCGCGTCGTGGAGCAGTGCGACGTACGCGTGCATGAGCGCGAGGCCGGAGATGCCGCCCTTCGTGCGTCCGGCGGTCGGGATCTTGTGCGTGAAATCGAGCTTGAAGCCGTCGGCGCCGAGCTCGACGAGCATCCGCCGCACCGAGGAGCGCACGCGCTCGACGTACGCGGGCGCGGTCGGATCGGCGCCGATCGGCGTTCCGTCCGCGCCAAGGACGCACTCGTCGGCGGCGAGCCCTTCGGGATCCCACGCCTTGAGCCAGAGCAGCACGCGCCGTCCACGCCGATGCTGGGCGGCGATGAACCGCGCGAGCTGCGGCCACTTCGTCGCATCGGGCTCGTTGCCGCCGTACGTCGCCTGCCACTTGTCGTCGATGACGAGCGTGCCCGGGACGACGCCCTTGGCCTCGAGCGTCGCGACGAACGATTCGTAGTTCGCCTGGGTCGCGTGGTCCGCCGCCCGCGTCGTCAGCACGTCCGTGGCGCGCGCGTCCGCGACCACGCACTGCTCGCCCCAGCCGCAGAAGATCGGCTCGAGCCACCACGCCGGCGGCGGCTCACGCACCGCGGACGGCGCGAGTCCCTCGGCGCGCAGCAGCTCGCAGTACGCCGCGAGACCGGCGTACGGATCGCGCGCCGGCAGGAACGCGAGCTCGGGAGAGCGCCACTCGCCGTCGACGCGCTCGTGACCGTCGTACACGAGCGCGAGCGAGAGCCCGTCGCCGGCCGCGGCCTCGAGCTCGGTAAAGTTCGAGCGCTCCGCCCGCGACAGCACGCCCGCCATGAGCCAGGCGTCGTCCGACGCGCCCAGCGCGAACGCGAAGGGAGGCGGCGTGAAGAACCAGTGCCCGAGGTGGAAGGTCTTGTCGCTCGAGACGCTCACCACCGCGCGCTCTCCCGGCGTGAATCGGGTGGTCTGATCGCCGGTCGGTTCGGGCGACCACAGCACGCGGTGGACCGCACGCGAGCGCGTCGAGCCATCCGCGCCGAACCGCGCGCGATCGATGGCGCCGCGCCCGCGGATCGTGTAGCCGTAACGGACACCCTCGCGGCCGAAGCGTGCGCGGATCACGATCTCCGGCCAGAGCGCCGTCTCCCCGCGCCAGGTGAGCTCGAGTCCGGCGGCGGTCTCGCGGACCTCGCGCCGCAGCGCCGTCGCCGCGACGTCGAACCGTCCGTCGGCGTCCACGCCGGAGGCGACCCGCAGCGCGAGCACGTCGCGCCCGCGGACCCGAACGCGGAGTTCCGGCTGCGCGCCGGGGGTGATGTCCGCGTCGTACGCGTCGCCGAAGAAGTGGAGGGTCGGCGTCAACGCGAGACGAGCAGCGTGCAGATCTCGCTCGGACGGAGCGCGATATCCACGCCCCCGTCCTCGAGCCGGAGCTCCTCGATCGGCTGCTCGTTCAGCTTCGCGAGCTTCACCGACGCGGCGTTCCAGCCGAACCGCACGCGGCCCTTCGCCTCGCGCGGCGCGACGTTGTAGACGCGCAGCACGACGTCGTCCGAGCTCTCGGCGGCCTTGAAGGCGCTGAACACGATCTCCGGCGCGTCGATCGACACGAAGCTCTTCGCCGGCTCGGCGATCTCGGTCGCGATCGTCGCGGAGTGCACCGGCGTGACGAACGATTCGGCCTGCTGGTGCACGCCCGCCTCGAGCCATTCGCCGGGGTGCGTGAGCACGGCGTACTCGAAGTGGTGCGTGCCCTGGCACTGCGCGTCGGGCGTCGCGATGTACGGTCCGGCCCCGCCGGCGCGGGTGTGGAAGTCGTCGCGCGACAGGAACCCGACGCAGCGGAGGAGCGTGAGGCAGGTCCGGACCCCGTCCTTCGTCTTCTCGACCTCGTACTCGGTGATGCCGCGGTTGAGGACGGCGAGCCCGATCCGCCCGTCGTTGACGTCGAGGAAGTACTTGTGCGGCTGCGTCGTCTCCTCGCGCTCCTCGTCCTTCAGGAGCTCGCGCTCGCGCTCCTCGCGCGAGAGCTCGATCGGCCGAACGTCGACGGTGAACTGTCCGTGCGCGTGGGCGACGCCGGTCCGCAGCGGTGCGGGGAAGATCGCGCGGAGGCGGTGATCCTCCGCGGAGTTGTCGATCGTCGTGGCGACCTCGACGCGCTCGCGGCCGGTCGCGAGGCTGATCCGGGTGACGACCGGCAGCGCGATGCGCATCGACGAGCGGTGGTCCCGCTCCGGCGCAAGCCGCGCCGGGACCTCGAGTGCCGTGCGCACTTCGAACGTGGCGCGGATCGGCCCGGCCTCGACGAGGCGGACCTCGCCGCGCGTTCCGCGCGTCGTCGCGATCTGATCGTGCTGCGGCGCGGCGAACGTGTACTCGTCGCCGCGGTCGCCGCCCGACTCGAGCGCGCCGAGCGAGCGGTACTGCGCGCCGGTGCGCTTGTCCTTGACGTCGAAGGTGCCGTCACGGTTGACCTTCAGCAGGACCTGCGCGTTCTCCGCCCAGTCGTCGCCGAAGCGGAGCTCGGTGGCGGGTGCCGGCGCGGCCCCCGGGATCACGTCGTACGCCGCGTAGCCGAGGCCTGGGAGATCGGCGGCGAACAGGAACTCGACCTCCTCGCCCATCCAGCGCTGCCAGCGCTTCTCCGAGCGGATCGCCGCGCGCTGCGCCTTGTCGACGGCGAGCACCACGGGGTACGGCTTGCCGTCCGCGTCGAAGGTCTCGAAGCGCGCGGAGTAGTCGATCTTCATGGTTCGCCGCGCGAGCACCTGCGATGGGACGACGCGCCCCGTGCCGTCGATGACGTGGAACTCGGTGCCCGGCTCGAGGAAGTGGATGCGCTGCCGGACGTGCTCGCGCCGCGGCGCGGGAAGCACGTTGTAGGTGAGGAACCCCGCGGGACCTTCGGCGCGACCCTGCGCGGCGCGCGCGGCGATGGCGCCGGCGCCGCGGTGCGCGAGCTCCTCGCCGACGTCGAGCACGTTCGCGAAGCGGGCCATCATGTCGCGGTGCACGGCGTCGGTGCTGCAGCCGGTGATCGAGTCGTGCGGCATGTTCTGCAGGAGCTTGCGCCAGGCGTACGCGAGGTACGTCGCGGGATAGCGCTCGCCGAGGAGCGACGCCATCGCCGCGAGCGGCTCCGCGGCGCGCTCGAGCGTGGTGTACGCGCGGAAGTTCGTCTGCTTCAGGTACATCCGCGTGCTGATCACGCCCGGCGTGATGCGCCCCGGCCGGCCGGCGCGGAACTCGCGCGCGACAACGTCTAGGCGCGGGTCGAGCTCGCGCACGCGCGCGGCGAACTCCTCGAACGTCCCCTGCTCGAGCCGGATCACCTCCTCGAGGTCCTTGTTGATCCAGCGGATCGAGTCCTCGAGGTCGGCGCGCGGCGACATGTGATCGCAGCCGTTCATGATCAGGACGTTCGGCGTCGTCGCGTATGCCCGCAGCCTCTCGATCGTCTCGCGCATCCGCTCGGGGAACAGGTGCGGCGAGGCGGACAGGACGTTCGCGTTGCAGTAGCCCTCGGGGAGGAACGCGGTAAAGACCTGCGTTCCGTCCGGCGACTGCCACCAGAACTCCGAGCGCTCGTGGCGGACCCCGCGGTACAGCACGGCGGTGTCGATCTCGAAGCCGGCGAGGAGCTGCGGGATCTGGGAGGGGTGACCGAAGTTGTCGGGGAGGTAGCCCGCCTTCATCACGCGGCCGAATCGCTCGGCGACCTGCCCGCCGATCAGAAGATTGCGGACCATCGTCTCGCCCGACGCGAGGAAGCCGTCGGCGAGGACGTAGTGCGGCCCGACGAGGAGCCGGCCCTCGCGGACGTGACGGCGGACGCGGGCCTCCTCGGTCGGACGCATCTCGAGGTAGTCCTCGAGGAGCACCGTCTGTCCATCCAGCGTGAAGGCGCGGAAGTCGGCGCGGTTGTCCAGGATGTCGAGCACGAGGTCGAGCATGTCGACCATCCGCATGCGGAACCGCTCGAAGGTGAGGTACCACTCGCGATCCCAGTGCGTGTGCGACACGACGACGCCGACGAGCTGCTGCGTGCGCGGCTCGGCGTCGGACGCGACCTGTGGGCGAACGACCGTCATTCCCATCTCCCTTGAAGCGGCTCTCGTAGGTACGAACGACGCGCGTGGAGGCGCGATACGTCGCCGCCGCTTCCCCGCGTCGGTAACGACCGAGACGCGGCCCGTTTATCTGTGTGAGCGGATGTCGGACGTCGCCACGCGCCTCGAGCGGGCCACCCTCGAAGACCAGGTCGCCCAGCTGCTCATGCCGGACGCGAGCGCGAAGAATCCCATCGAGCCGCAGCTCGCTGCGCTTCCCTTCGGCGGCTTCCTCGTCCAACGCTCGCTCGCGCGCAAGCCGGCGGCGCTCGCGGCCGCCGTGCGCGACGCGCAGGCGCGCGTCGCGAACGGCATTCCGCTTTTCATCGGCGCCGACCAGGAGGGCGGGCACGTCGCGTTCATGCGCGAGGGCGCGACCGAGGTGCCGTCGAACATGGGGCTCGCCGCGACCGGCTCGAGCGCGTCAGCGGCGGAAGCCGCGGGCCTGCTCGCCGCCGAACTCGGGATCGTGGGCGTGAACTGGACATTCGCGCCCGTCACCGACGTGAATGTGAACCCCGACAACCCGGTCATCGGCGTCCGGGCCTACTCGGACGACCCGGAGACCGTCGGCGCCTTCGCCGCGGCCGCGATCCAGGGCTTCCAATCCGGTGGCGTGCTCGCCTGCGCGAAGCACTTCCCCGGTCACGGCGACACGCATCTCGACTCGCACATCGCGCTGCCGGTCGTGACGAGCGACCGCGAGACGCTCGAGCGCGTGCACATCGCGCCATTCCGCGCGGCGATCGGCGCGGGCGTGGCGAGCGTGATGACCGCGCACATCCGCGTCACCGCGCTCGATCCCGAGCGCGTCGCGACGCTCTCTGCGCCGATCCTCACCGGTGTGCTCCGCGAAGGGCTCGCGTTCGACGGACTGATCGTCACCGACGCGATGGAGATGCACGGCGTCGCGAGCGAGTGGTCGCCTGAGGACGCGGCCGTGGAGACCGTCCGCGCGGGCGCGGACGTGATCCTTCCCGGCTCGCCGCTGGAGAAGATCCTGCGCGTCCACGCCGCGCTCGTGCGCGCGGTGCGCGGCGGAACGATCCCGGAGCCTCGCTTCCGCGAGGCCCTCGCGCGGATCGCTCGCGTGAAGGCGTCGCTCGTCTCGACCGCGGATCCCGATCGAGCCGAGCGCGAGCTTGCCGCGCCTGAGCGAGTGGAGCGCGCGCTCGAGCTCGCGCGTCGCAGCATCACCCTCGTCCGCGACGACGTCGGCGCGCTGCCGCTGCCCGTCGACATCGGCGACCGCCTCGTCGTACTCGCGCCCGTCGGCACGAAGCGGACGATGATGGAGACCTGGCACGCGCAGCCGTGCGCGCTGGGCGAGGAGCTCGCCGCGTTCGCGCCCGGCCTCGTCGACGTCCAGCTCGAGTACCCGTTGAGCTCCCAGGAGCGGGCGCGAGCGCTCAAGGCGACCGAGCGCGCCGAGGTCGTGGTCGTCGGGACGCTGAACGCCGCCCTCGATCCCGAGCAGGTGTCACTGATCGAGGACCTCGCCGAGCGATCGAGCGCGCACGTCGTCGTGGTGAGCCTGCGCGCGCCGTACGACCTCCGCCGCCTGCCCTGGGTGCGAACGTTCCTCGCCGCCTACACCACCGCGCGGCCCGCGCTGCGCGCGACCGCGGAGGCGCTCGTCGGGAGGATCCCGACCTCGGGCCGGCTGCCTGTGACAGTGACGCCGACGTACCGGCGGGGATACGCCGCCGCGAGTCCGCTGCGAAGGAAGCCAGCGCCAAGCGAGTAGGCGGCCACAGGTCAGCGACCGCCACCCCGCCAGCTACCGCCCTACCGTTGGTGGCAGCGGCTGTGCAACGCACGGCGCACGTGGACTGGATGGGGCCGATCCTCGAGCAGATCGAGCAGCTCCGCTGCCCCTCTTGCGGCTCGCAGCTCGCCGAGGGAATGGTCCGCGGGCTCTCCACGGAAGAGGATCGCCTGTTGATCCGCATCGCCTGCGCCGGCTGCGGCGAGACGACGCTCGCGATCGTCGAGCAGGTCATCGACGACGTCCGTCAGGGCCAGCCGTTCACGCGCGACGACGTGCTCGACGCGCACGACATCCTCGCGTCGTTCGAGGGATCGCCCGAGCGCTTGTTCAAGATGGCGGCATGAGCCCGCTCGTCCGCTGGCTGTTCCTCGCCGCGGCGTGCAATCAGATCACGACGATCGTGACCGAATCGCTCCTCTTCAAGCCGGTGCGCGAGCGGGTCGCGTCGCGCTCGACCTATCTCGGCGAGCTCGTCTCGTGCCACCTCTGCTTCGGGACGTGGGTCGGCCTCTTCCTGGCGGCGCTGTTCCGGCCGCGCCTCCTTCGCGGCATGCCGATCGTCTCCACGCTCGTCGAGGGATTCGCGATCTCCTTCGGCGGCCGGGTCTTCAACGAGGCCGCGGGACTGCTGAAGCGCGAGGTGCAGCGCACCGAGGAGGAGACGCGCGTACTCGAGGAGACCGCGCGCGAGGGCACATTCGAGACCGCGAGTGCCTGACCCGGTCTAGCGCATCTCCTCGTTCGGGTTGCGTTCGCGCTGTCCCGACGGCTCGTTGCCCTTCGGTGCGCTCCGCGGATCGCGCTCCTTCGGGAGGTCCTCGGGAGTACGGTCGCGCGGCGTCTCGCCGACGATATCGTGCGGCGTCTCCGGCGTCGGGAAGTTGCCGTCGCCCTTCGAGTGCTCACGACGCTCCTTGAGCGTCCGCGATCGTTCTTCGTTCATCGCTACTCCTCGACCGCGAGATCGTCGATGACGTCCACGATCCCCGGCACGCGGCCGGCCACGGCGAGCGCGTTGTCCGAATCGACGAGGTCGCTCACGCGACCGCGCAGGTGTGCGACGCCGTCGCGCACCTCGACGTCGATCGGCAGGTCCGTCGTCGTCGCGTCCTCGATGAGCTCGCGACGGACGCGATCAGCGAGCGCCTCGTCTGGGCTGCCGCCGGAGACGGAGCGCGGAGAGGGGAGCTCGTCGCTCATCGAGTCCGGGGTGAAGCCGCCGACGACGCGCGCGTCACCGCGCTCGTCGGGCTTCTCGACCGGATCGGTCGGCGGTACGTACGTCTCGCTGTCGTCCGTCGCGCTCATCGGGTCGTGCTCGGCGACGCTGCCGCGATCGACGAGCTCGTTCGGGTCGGTCGTGCGATCGTTCATGCGCGGCGCTTCTGCACCGCGGGTGCCATCATGCCGCGGCCAGCGCGGGCTGATCGAGCAACCAGCCGGCGCTACCGCGCACGAGGTACCAGTAGCCGACCCAGTGACGCCGCGTTCCGCCGTCGATCTCGCTGATGTCGACCGCGACGATCGCGGTCGCGTCCGTCTGCGCGACGACGCTGGCGGCGTTGAGCGCGATCGATGACGTCGCCGCGAAGCGGTGGTAGAGGTATGTCGCCGGCGGATACGACGTGCGCATCCGCTCGTCCCAGAGGGCGAGCGCGGCGTCGAGGTTGTGGGCGGCGATCGCGGCGTAGAAGCGCGACACGGCGTCGGCGGGTCCGCCACTGCGTGCGGCCTGCGCCGCGGCCTGCGGCGCCGCCGCGATTGCGGCCGGGGAAGACGCGGCGGGGTTTGGCGTCGGCGTCGCCGCAGGCGTGGAGACCGGCGACGGCGTGGGCGTCGCGAGCGCGAGGGTCGGCGCGGCCGTCGGCGCGATCGTGACGGTCGCGAGGGGCGTGGATGTCGCTGCCGGGGACTCGAGCGCGGCGTCGTTGCGATCGACGCGCCACGCCTGGAACAGCGGCGCGGCGACGACCGCACCGCCGGCGACGAGCGCGACGAGGAGGAGCGCCGGCAGCGCCAGCGCGACGCGCGCGGGTCGACGTGGCTCTCGCGCGGTCGGCGGCAGCGTCGCCGCGAGCGCCGCTCCGAGCTCGCGCGCGGACTGGTACCGCGCGCGTGGATCCTTCGCGAGCGCCCGATGGACGACCGCCTCGAGGGCACGGGGCACGTCCGGCCGGATCGACCGCAGCGGCGCCGGGCGTTCGTTCACGTGCTGGAGCGCGATCGCGACCGGCGAGTCGCCGACGAACGGCGGACGGCCCGCGAGCATCTCGTATAGCACGATGCCGAGGCCGTACACGTCGGCGCGTTCGTCGACGCGCACGCCGCGCGCCTGCTCGGGCGAGATGTAGTGCGGCGATCCGAAGATCACGTTCGTGCGCGTGAGCTGCGTCAGCCACATCGCGCGCGCGACGCCGAAGTCGGCGAGCTTCGGCTCGCCGTCCTCGTCGAGGAGGATGTTCTGCGGCTTCACGTCACGATGGACGAGCCCGTGCGCGTGCGCAGCCTCGAGTGCGTCGGCGACGCGCATCCCGACGCGTACCGCTTCGGCGACGGGGAGCGCGCCGCGCGTGAGCCGGCGACTGAGATCTCCCCCGCGCATGAGTTCCATCGCGAGGTACGCGTCGCCGTCGGTGCCGAAGTCCAACACGCGCACGACGTTCGGATGCGCGAGCGATAGGGCCGCCCGCGCCTCGCGCCGGAAGCGCGTCACGAACTCTGGATCGTCGGCGAACGCGGGAAGGAGCAGTTTCAGCGCGACGCGATCGCCGGTGCGCCGGTCGATCGCGGCATAGACGTAGGCGTTCGCGCCGACGCCGATGCGCTCGGCAAGCTCGTAGCGGTCTGCGACGACACGCGGCTCTCCCGTCCCTCCCCAGCTCACGGGCTCGATTCAGCAAGGTTCGTACCGCAGGTGACGCTCACGGACGCTCGCGCTTCCGGCGGGCGCGCTACGGCCAGCTCGTCTCCTCGAGCGGCGTGACGAGCAGCTCCTGCACGACGGACCCTTTCGGCGCGATCAGCGCGAACGCGATCGCCTCCGCCACGGCTTCGGGATCCTGCAGCTTCGCTGGATCCGGGGCGGGGATGCCGTCGGCGACGAACCGATCGAAGAAGTGCGTGCGCATCCCGCCCGGGATGACCGTCGTGACGCGGATGCCGTACGGACGGCCCTCGACCGAGAGGCCGCGCGAGAACGCGACGAGCCCGGCCTTCGAGGCGTGATACGCGCTCGCGTTCGCCCACATGCGCAGCGCGCCGGTCGAGGCGACATTGACGATGTGCCCGTGGCGCTGCCGCTTCATCTGCGGGAACGCTGCCTTCGCGAACAGGAACGGTCCGCGCAGGTTCACGCCGATCACCTGATCCCATTGCGCCACGCTGAGCTCCTCGATCGAGCGCGTGTGATCCACGCCGGCGGCGTTCACGAGCGCGTCGATCCGACCGCAGCGCTCGAGCGTCGTGGACACCGCGCGCGCGACCGCGTCCGCGTCGCTCACGTCGCACGCGATGGCGAACGCGCCTTCACCGAGATCGCGCGCGGTCACGTTCGCGGCCTCGCCGCGGACGTCGACGCACGCGACCGCCGCCCCGCGGCGCGCGAGCAGGCGCGCCGTCGCCTGTCCGAGGCCGCTCCCCGCGCCGGTGACGATGGCGACGCCGACGTCGGTCACGCCACGACCGGACCCTTCTCCTCGTCGCGCAGCAGCTCGGCGAAGAGATCGGTCGCGTTCACGCGGCGATCCGGAACGCTCGTCGGCAGTCCGACGTGGTACGTGCCGCTCGGCAGCACCCCGCAGCCGCCGTACTTGCGCACGAGCAGGAACTGCACGAGCGCCTCCTCTCCGGCGTGCTCCGGCGGGAGCCGCTGCCAGAACGAGAAGCCGCCCACGCTCTGCAGCTTCGTCCGGTCGTACAGGACGTTCGCGCCGCCGATCCACGCGACCTTGTAGCGCACGACGCGCCCACCGGCGCAGAGCGCGCGTTCGAGGTGCAGCGGGTTCGCGGCGTTGTTCACCCGGTGGCGTTCCCACGGGATGGCGCCGGGCGCGAAGGGCTCGGGACGGACGGGCCCCTCCCAGATCTCGATCTGCTGCTCGTGCGGCCGCACGTCGTCGAGGTGCTGCAGGCCGACGGCGGCCGCGCCGACGAAGCCGCACCCATCCGCGCGAATCACGCCGAGCATCCGTTCGAGGACGCGCGGCTCGAGGATGACGTCGTCGTCGAGATAGTGCGTGTACCGGGCCGTCGCGCGATCGAGGAGGAACTGGCGCTGCTCGGCGAGACCGCGGCGCGGCAGGTGATGGTGCAGCTCGACGTCGCGTCCGTGCCAGCGCAGCGCACTGACGGCCGCGCGGACCTCCTCGTGGCCGAAGACGTCCGCTTCGTCGGGACTCTGGTCGGAGACGACGACGCGAAAGTCGGTGAAGCGCTGGCCCAGCAGGCTCGTGAGCGTGAGGGCGAGCCCCGTCGGACGGCGGTATGTCGGGATAAGGACGTCAACGAGCGCCACCGGATGCGGCTCGCCGCAGGACACGTGCCCGTGACGCGCGCGCGCGCAGACGCTCGTACCACCCTGCCGTTCGCGCCGCGACGATGTCCCAGCGGAACTCGCGCTCAACACGCGCCCGCCCCGCCGCGCCCATGCGCTCGCGCAGCGACGGCTGGTCGGCGAGGTACGCGAGGGCCCGCGCGAGCGCGTGCGGGTCGCGCGGCGGTACGAGCAATCCGTTCTCGCCGTCGCGCACGGTATAAGTGATGCCGCCGACCGCGGAGCCGACGACGGCGCGCGCGCAGGCCATCGCTTCCAGCGGCGTCAGCCCGAACGGCTCGTAGTGCGGCGTCGTGACGGCGACGTCCGCGGCGCCGTAGTAGAGGGCGAGATCGTCGGGCTGCCGCTTGCCGATGAACGTCACGCGGTCGCGCACGCCGAGCTCTCGCGCCAACTGCGACAACTCGCCGAGCTCCGGCGTGGCGCGTTCGTCGGGCTCCTCCGTTTCGCCGCCGACCACGACGAGGCGCAACGCGGTCTGCGCGCGCCCGTGCGCGCCATCGCGCTGCAGGAGCGCGAGCGCCCGCACCACGTTTCGCACGTCCTTCCGTGGGAGGATGCGGCCGACGTACACCGCGACGATCGCATCGCCGGCGATCCCGAGTCGCGCTCGCGCTTCGCGCCGGTCGATCGGTCGGAAGCGCGCGAGGTTCACCCCGAGCGGGATCTGCGCGATGCGCTCGCCGTCGGCGCCGTAGTCCTCGACGAGGACGTCGGCCTCGCTCGGACACGGCGCGATCACGAGATCCGCTTCGCGAGCGACCGCGGCCTCGACGGCGATCCGCGCCGGCGGCGAACCGTCTTGATCGCGCTGGTGCCGCCGCTTCGTCGTCCCGAGCGCGTGGAAGACCTGGACCACCGGCGCGCCGAGCGGTCGGCGCGCCTCGATCGCGGCCCAGCCGCTCATCCAGAAGTTTCCGTGCAGCACGTCGTACCCGGCGCCCTCGCGCGCGGCGAAGCGCAACAGCGCGTCGCGGAAGGCGGGCATGTGCGGCCACATCGCGTCCTTCGACAACGCCGCCGCCGGACCGGCGTCGAGGTGGACGACGCGCACGCGTGGCGCCCAGTTCACGATCTCGGCGGCGTCGGGGCTCGCGCGGCGGACGAACACGTCGACGGCGTAGCCGCGCTTCGCGAGGTGGCGCGCGATCTCGTCGACGTACACGTTCTGCCCGCCGCAGTCCTCGCCGCCGAGCAGCGCGAGCGGCGAGGCGTGCTCGGAGAGCATCGCGACGCGACCCCTCATCGCACGAGCTGCGGCGCCCGCGCCGTCACGCGGGCGAACGCGGCGTCCCAATCGTGGGCGAAGCGCTCGAGCGAGAACCGCTCGCGCGCGACGTGTCGCCCGGCGGCGCCGAGACGCGCCGCGAGGCCGGGATCCGCCAGGAGCTCGCGCATCCCCACTTCGAGCGTCGCGAGGTCGCAGGAGACGAAGCCGGACACGCCGTCCTCGATGACCGTCGGGAGCTCGGTGGTCGCGAGGGCGCACACCGGCATGCCGATCGTCATCGCCTCGATGACCGCCAGCGGCAAGCTCGTGTAGCGGATCGGGCTGAACAGGAAGCGGTACCGCGCCATCCGCTCCTGCAGCTCGAAGTAGGGAAGGGAGCCGAGGCCGCCGTAGCCCTCGCTGTCGATGCCGGCCAGGTCGAGCGGGATCCGCTCCCGAACGGCGAGGAACACGTCCTCGCCGACGATGCGCGCGCGGCGGCGCATCTCGTTCACGAGGACGAGCCCGCGCGGGACGTCGCCGCGGTAACGGAGCGCCGGATCGACGGCGACGCTGTGCTCGATCACGGCCGTCGGCGTGCGACCGGAATCCCACATGAGCCGGTTGAAGTGGGTGACGTGGACGAGGAGGACGTCCGGATCGTCGACGACGTGTCGCGAGTCGGTCGGGTGCGGACGCGGCGCGTTGTGTTCGAGGTAGATCCGCGGGCCCCGCCGCTGCTCGTCGGAAAGGATCTCCTGGTCCACCGTCCAGTTCGCTGCGCACTGGAACAGGACGACGTCGATCGGCGTCTCGCGCACGCGGTCGGCGTCGATCTCGACGACGTTCGCCGGCATGTCACGACCGATCCCACCGAAGCGATCCGGCCGTCCGGGGCGCACCGGGAGGAGCCACTCATGGCCGATCCGCGCCAGAGCGTGCATGTACGAGCCGTGGATGTGCCAGGTCAGGACGCGCATCACGCGGCCGCTCGCAGCAGCAAACGTCTCGCAACTGCGAGGACCTGCGACGGCAACACGTCGCGGATGCCGCCGGGTGCACGAACGATCGGGTGGCGGTCGCGGTCGAGTGGCGCCCAGCGCTCCGG
>DASQXO010000069.1:0-4430 GCA_035639655.1 Candidatus Dormiibacterota bacterium | reverse complement strand
CGGCGCTCGTCCTCGGGGCGATCGCGGGCACCTTCTTCTGGCACTTCTGGACGCTCGCGTACCTCCGTCTGGCACCATCAGCGGCTCGCGCTCCAGCCGCCGCACCCGCCTGACCCTTCGTCAGGTCACGCCGTCGCCGGCTCCTTCGGCGATAGCCACCGCTCGAACGCCGCGAAGTTGAACTCGCGTCCGAGGAAATCGCGTGCGAGCTCGCGCGCGGGCTTCGTGCCGCCCGGGGCGAGGATGCAGTCGCGATAGCGACGGGCCTGCGCGACATCCATCAGGCCGTTCGTGAACTTCGTGTGGAAGTCTTTCGCGACCGTCAACGAGAGCATGTAAGTATAGTATAATGCAGTATAGCCCTCGAGGTGCCCGAAGCTGGCCTCGAGGTGCGTGCCCGGATCCTGCTTCGTCGGCGAGTACCGCTCGGCGAGATCGAAGACGACCGTCGTCGGATCGAGATCGCGCGGGTCCTTGTCGTGCAGGTAGAGCGAGATCGCCGAGAGCCACAGTTGCCGCTGGACGAGGACCGCGCGCGCGAAATCGCGCGCCTCGCGCATCCGCGTGACGAGCTCCGGCGGGATCGCTGCTCCCGTCTCGATGTGCCGCGCGAACCGACGCAGCACCTCGTAGTCGTAGATCCACTCCTCGAGGAACTGCGAGGGCGCCTCGATGAAGTCCCACTCGTTGAGGCGACCGAGCCGCACCCACGGGACGCGACCCTCCATGATCACGTGGATGAGGTGGCCGAACTCGTGGAAGTACGTGACGACCTCGCTGTGATTCATCAGCGCCGGCTTTGTGACCTCTGGGTCGGGGAAGTTGCAGACGAGGACGCCATGCGGGTCCTGCTTGCCGCCGACGCCTCGGCGGAGGGTGAAGCACGCGGCGTGCTTGTACTTCCCCTCGCGCGGGAACATGTCGAGCGAGATGCGACCGCGTGGCTCGCGGTCGACCAAGACCTCGAACGTCTCGACCGACGGATGCCACAGCTCCATCTCGATTGGGCGGAACTCGATGTCGAAGAGCTCCGAGTTGAGATCGAGGATCGCCTGCCGCACCGCGCGGTACTCGAAGTACGGGCGCATCTCGCGGCTGTCGTAGCTGAAGCGCTCGCGCTTCACCTGCTCGACGTAGTAGGCGAGGTCCCATGAGCCGAGCTCGCGCGCGCTCGGATCGTCCTTCCGCTTCGCCGCGAGCAGCTCGGCCATCTCCGCCGTCACGCCCGCGCGCGTCGCGTCATAGGCGCGCGCGATGAACTCCCAGGCTGCGCTGGCCGATCCGGTCATCTTGTCTTCGGTGACGTAGTCGGCCCAGCTCGCGTAGCCGAGAAGCCGCGCGAGCGCGTGGCGCTTCGCGAGCATCTCGCGCAGCAGCTCGAGGTTCCGCGGTACGCAGCGGTTGAGGTTCACGAAGCTGAGCGCCCGCCTCGCGCGCGAGCTCCTCGCGTACGCCATGAACGGGATGAGGTCCGGATAGTTCGTCGTGATGCGGATCTTGCCGTCGGGATCAGGCTGATGCGACTGCACGTAGTCCGGCGGAAGACCGGCCAGCTCACTCGCGTCCTCCAGCTCGATCGAGCGGACGTCGTCGCGGTAGTTGCGCGCGAACTCCTGCTCGATCAGCACGAGCTCTTCGCGAAGCGTCCGGACGCGCTCGCGTGTCGCGTCGTCGAGCTCGACGCCGGATCGCTTCATGTCCTGTCGCGTGAGCGTCAGCGCGCGCAGCGCCGCCGGGTCGAGCGTGGTCGGGTCGATGCCGCCGAGCGCCTCGTAGATCGGCCGGCTCTGCGCGAGGTTCGTGCCGAACTTCTCGGCGTCCTGCGCGGCGCGTTCGGCCGCCTCGCGCACGCCGAGCTCGGGGTGCACCTCGGCGAGGAGCGACGACTCGCTACCCACGTTCGCGAGCTCCAGCATCAGGTCGTTCAGCGGCTCGAGCACGGTCTCCCGCGTATAGGGCGGCGGCAGGCTCTCGAGCGCCTCCTGTATCTGCGCGGCACGGTCCAACCGATCGCGATTGCGGACGACGAGCTCATCGACGGCGGGCATGACGGTAGTCACGAAACGACGCTCCAATCCGGGTGATCGCTGTCATCGTACCGGGATGCGTGACGTTCTCGTCGCGACGACGAACCGCGGGAAGCTGCGCGAGTACGAAGAGCTCCTCGGCGACCTCGCGGTGACGCTGCGCGCGCTGACCGATCTGCCCGCGCCGCCGGCGGAGCCGCCCGAGGATGCGGACACGTTCGCGGAGAATGCGATCGCGAAAGCGCGCGCGTACGCGCTGGAGACGGGCCTCGTCACCGTCGCCGACGATTCCGGGCTCGAGGTCGCGGCCCTCGGCGGCGCGCCCGGCGTGCGGACGAAGCGGTACTTCGGCGACGACATCGGCGACGCAGAGCGCAACCGCCGCCTGCTCGAGGTGCTGCGCGACGCGAGCGATCGGCGCGCGCGGTTCGTGTGCGTGATCGCGCTGGCCCGACCGGACGGCCGCGTTGAGACGTTCGAGGGCGTCTGTCCCGGACGGATCGCGACGTCGCCGGCGGGCGCGAACGGCTTCGGGTATGACCCGGTCTTCATCGCCGACGGCTACGACCGCACGATCGCGGAGCTTCCGAGTGAGGTGAAGAACCGCATCTCGCATCGGGGCCGCGCCGCGGCGAAGCTTCGCCCGCGACTCTCGCGGCTCGCGTCGAATTGAGGATCGCGTGACCCGCGAGCGTTCCCAAGAGAGGTAAGGAAGGGAGCGACGGTGTTCGCCGCGTGGGGCCATCTCGTCTATCGACGCCGCCGGCTCGTACTGCTGCTCTCTCTCGTCCTGCTCGCGGTCTCCGCCATCCCTCTCGCGCAGGGCGGACGGCTCGTCGGCCAGGTGTTGCTCCGCGCGAGCGAATCGGGCCGCGCCGAGCGGCTGATCCGAGACGAGATCGCGCCGGCCACGACGCCGCAGCCATCGGGAACGTCGCTCCTCGTCGTCTTCAGCGCTCGCGATGACCGCCGCGTCGCCGACGCGCGGTTCCGGGACGCCATGCTCACGGCCCTGCAGCCGCTGCGGGACGACGCGCGCGTGCAGTCGGTGCGGACGCCGTACGACGTCCCGCCGGCGCAGGCGACCTCGCTCACGTCGCGCGACGGGACCCGCGCGCTCGCGAGCGTCGACCTCAAGGACGAGCTCCGCGTCGCCGAGGAGTACTACCCGGAGCTGCGCGCGCTCGTCCGTTCGGACACGCTCGACATCGCGTTCACCGGGACCATGCCGATCAATCGCGACTTCGACCGGACGCTCGACGCCGATCTCCAGCGCGCCGAGTACGTGTCGCTCCCGCTCGCGCTCGCGCTGCTCCTGTTCGTGTTCGGCGCCGTCCTCGCCGCGCTCCTGCCGCTGGGCGTCGGCCTCCTCGCGATCGTCGGCGGCCTCGGTGGCGTCTACGTCATCTCGCGCGTGACGGACGTGTCGCAGTACGCGCTCAACATCGTCACGCTTGTCGGTCTCGGCGTCGCGATCGACTACTCGCTCTTCATCACCAGCCGCTTCCGCGAGGAGCTGCGCCATGGCGCCGCGGTCGAGGACGCCCTCGCGACGGCGCTCTCGACGGCGGGACGCGCGATCACGTTCTCGGGTCTCACGGTCGCGATCGGTCTGGCCGGGATGCTGTTCTACCAGGGGACATTCCTCGCCTCGCTCGGCCTCGCCGGCGCGCTCGTCGTCGCGATCGCAGTGCTCTACGCGCTCACGTTCCTGCCCGCGGTCCTCGCGCTCCTCGGCCACCGCGTCGACGCGCTGCGTCTGCCGCTCGGCGGCCGGATGCGGCGAGGCCTGTGGCACGCGATCGCGATGGGAGTCATGCGCCATCCGCTCCTCGTTCTCGTGCCGACCGTCGCGTTCGTGCTCCTCGCCGGCGCACCCTTCCTGCACCTACGCCTCGCGAACACCGACGTCGCGGCGCTGCCGCCGACCGCCGAATCGCGGCGCGGCTTCGACCTGCTCGTCGGCGAGTTCCCCGGTCAGAACCAGTCGACGGTGACCGTGGTTGCGTACTTCCCGGACGGACGCGTGCTCTCGCCGCAGCACGTCGACGACCTCTACGACACGAGCCGCCGCCTCGCGGCGATCCCCGGCGTGTTGCGGGTCTTCGGCCCGCTCGACATCGACCCGTCGTTCGATCGCGGCCGGTACCAGGCGCTCTATGCCCAGCCGCGCGAATCGCTGCCCGCGGAGGTGCAGCAGCTCCTGCGCTTCAACGTCGGCGAGCACATCGCCGTCCTCGCCGCGGCGACGAGCAAGACGGGGTCGAGCGACGACGCGCGCGAGATCGTGCGCGCGATCCGCGCGCTCCCGGATCCGCAGGGCGGCGAGCTCCTCGTGACCGGCCGCACGGCGTTCGAGCTGGACACGATCGCGTTCGTCGCCGAGCGCACGCCCCTCGCCCT
>DASQXO010000068.1:0-11107 GCA_035639655.1 Candidatus Dormiibacterota bacterium | reverse complement strand
CAAGGGCGCGACGAAGGCGGCGAAGGAGTTCGTGGTCTTCCCCGGTTCGGGTGGCGTAAAGAAAGACATCGAACGGGCCGATCCCCGCCTCGGCGGCGAGTCCATCGCCGACGTGTTCCGCTCGGTCGGCGCCGAGATCCGCGAGTCGTGGTGCGGACCCTGCTTCGGTCAGGGCCCCGACGCGCTCACGAAGGGCGAGACCGCGATCACGTCGTTCAACCGCAACTGGGCGAATCGCATGGGCGTCGGCGGCCTCGGCTATCTCGCATCGCCTGCCGTCGTCGCGGCGTCCGCACTGCTCGGGTACATGGGCCCGCCGAGCGAGCTCGGCATCGAGTGGAAAGCGGAGCGTTTCGTTTAACGAAGTCCTAGCGTCTGCTCGAGCTGGCGAAGCGCCTTGTCGAGCTCCGGCGGCGCGGAGCGTTGCGGTAATAGATAGACGCCCTTCAGCGTCGCGACGATCACGGCGGACATGCCGTCGGGATCGATGTCCTTCGGGAGCGCACCCTCCTCGCGCGCACTCCGCAGCAGCGCGCGCAAGGTCGAGTGCCAGAACTCCTGCATCTTGCGGATGATCTCGGCGATCTTCGCGTCGCGGGCCGAGCGGATCATGAGCTCGGCCATGACGCGGAAGAGCTCCGGCTCGTCGTGTGCGAGGCGTCGCAGCCCGCGGAAGTGGCCTCGCAGACGCGCGATCGTCGTGCCCTCGCTCACGAGCGTCGACTGGAACCGCGACATCGCGTGGCCGACCACGGCCCTGATGAGGTCTTCCTTCGTCGGGAAGTAGTAGTGCAGCGTCGCGACGTTCACGCCGACCGCGCCGGCGATCTCTCGCGTACGGAGTCCCTCAAAGCCGCGCTCGGCGAGCTCGCGGTACGCCGCGAGCACGAGCGCCTGCCGCTTCGATCCCGCGGACGGCTCCGCCCGCGGCGATCGCCGTCGCTCGCTCGCTCCCGCTGCTCGCATGCGTCTCTTGACTCTCAATCAATCAGATGATTGAATCGTACACGACTCGGAGGTGAGCGTCATGGCTGAGAACGTGATCCGAACATCCGCTCGCGGGGGGCAGGGTGGACCACTTACGCGAGGTCTCCTGGCCGTCGGCCACGTGGTGAATCCACTGCTGCTGCCGCTCGCGAACACCGGGCTGGTGCCGATCTGGGGCGTCGTGCGCCACCGTGGCCGCAAGTCGGGTCGGGGATACGAGACGCCGATCGCCGTGCTCGCGACGGCCGATGGGTTCCTGATCCCACTCCCCTTCGGCGAGCGGACGGATTGGTGCCGGAACCTGCTAGCCGCGGGCAGCGGCATCGTGAGGTGGAAGCGAGGCGAGTACGCCGTGAGCGAGCTTGCGATCGTCGAGACGCGCGATGCGCTTCCGATCGTCGGGCCGGTCCTGCGCGCACTCATCCCTGCGTTTGGCATCAAGCATTTCCTGCGCGCGCGGCGCGCGCGAATCGGGGCGACCGCGAGGACGTAAACGCTCGTTACGCGCGCCTCAGCGGCCTCCGGCTCGCGCCGCCACGCACGAACTGCTTCGCCTCCTTCGCCAGACCGAGCCACTCGGACTCGGATCCCGCAAGCGCGAGCCACTCCTTCATCCGCCGGCCGTGGCCCGGATCGAAATACTCGCCGGCGCCGGCGCGAACGAGTGCGTCGACGCGCTCCCGCGGGAGCTTCGCGACGAATCGCCCCTTCGAGGAAACGAAGGCGAAGAGCTTCCCGTCGACTTTGAGCCCGGTCGCCCCGAAGCCCTTCCCGCCCCGCGTCACGTCGCCGTCGCGGGCGAACGCGCGGGCGATGTGCTCGAACGCGTCGTTCGAGTCCATCGTCGCCACTACCCCGTCGGGAACCAGCGCTCGCGGAGCGGGAAGAGGTAGCGATCGGTGAGGACGTTGAGGAAGCGGCGCGCGTCGACGAAACGCGCGGCGACATCGCCAAGGACATCGGGCGTGCCGGGCGATTGCTCGGCGAGGCCGTAGCAGACCCGACCGAGCCACTCGAGCACGGTGATGCCGCCCTCGATGAAGGCCCCGGCCGCGAACGGCGGCGCGCCGACGCGCGCGCCGCTCGCCTCGATCACGCGCGCGATGCGCGCGAGGTGGCGCGGCTCGACCGGGTGCAGCGCGGCGTGATCGGGGAAGACGCCGGCGCGGAAGAGGGCGAGGTCGCCGAGCCGCCGCAAGGCCGCGGCGCGCTCGCCGGGGGGCACCGCCTCGACGAGCTCGGCGAGCCACAACAGGTCGAGCTCGCTGTACCGGCGCTTCCGCCAGCCGCGCGACGTGCGAGACCAGACTCGCCCGCTCGCGATGTGCGTGTACGAGGCGAGCAGCTCGGCGAGGAAGATGCGTCGGTCGGCGCCGTCGGCGAACTCGCGGAGCGAGGCCGTGTCGAAGACCGGCACGCGCTCGCCCGGGCCGACCCACTCGGCGACGAAGGTCAGCGCGTCAAGATCTTCCGCCGTCCGGGCGATGAGCCGGCCGAACGTCTGGAGTGGCGAAGCGGTGGTTTCGAGCTCGAAAGGCGCGTGCATCGATCGACCGACCGGTCTAGTTCTCGCGCGGCGCTCAGGTGAACGCGCCACTCCCGCAGCTCGAGCCGCAGCCGCATCCGAACGACGCGATGAGCGAGACGCGGCGTTCCGGATCGCGCGCGCCGCAGCTCGGGCACGACGGCCGATCCGCGTTCATCGCCAAGAGCTTCTCGAAGCGGGTGCCGCAGCGGGGACATCGGTATTCGTAGATCGGCACCGATCAAAGATACCGCTCGCCACCGCCGGTCCGGACGGTCGCGGGGCACGCCCTCTGCTGCGATAAGTCGCAGAAAGGAATGGGAGGTAGCGACATGAGCATGAGCCGCTGGAGTCCCCGGCGTGACGTTGTTTCGCTGCGCGACGCGATCGACCGTCTCTTCGAGGACAGCTTCATCCCGGCGACCGGTTTCACGGGCGGCGGGCTCGCCCCGGTGACCGACGTCTTTGAGAAGGGCGACGAGTACCACGTCTGCGTCGAGCTGCCCGGGCTGAAGCCGGAGGACGTCGACGTCACCGCGACCTCGGACACCGTCACGATCAAGGGCGAGATGGTCGAGCACGAGCACCCGGAGCAGGGCAACCTGCGGAAGGAGCGCCGCTACGGGCGCTTCGAGCGGACCATCACGTTCCCGACGGAGATCGATCCGAACAAGGTCGAAGCGTCGTTCGAGAACGGGCTGCTGAACCTGACGTTGCCGAAGTCGGAAGAGGTGAAGCCGCGCCCGGTCAAGGTGAAGGCGAAGCTGGAGACAACCTCAAAGATGTAGGCGGCGTCGCGCCGAAAACCTGACGGCGTTGCGGGCGAGGAGGCCTCGCCTCCTCGCTCGCGTCTCTAGTCCTCGAAGAGGTGGCGGAGGAACCGCTCGCGGTCTTCGAGAAACGAGCGCGTGAGCTCGACGTTCTCCGTCTGCTCGTAGCGCGTTTCCGCGATCCCCGCGTCCGAGAGGACATAGATCGTCGCGTCCGGGTAACCGAGCAAGATCGGCGAGTGCGTCGAGATGATGAACTGCGAGCCCTGCGCGACGAGGTCGTGCATCCGGCGCATGAGCGCGAGGATGCCGCGCAGCGACAGCGCCGCCTCGGGCTCGTCGAGAACGTACAGCCCGCGCGGTCCGAAGCGGTGCGTCACGAGCGAGATGAACGACTCGCCGTGGGATCGTTCGTGGAGCGGGACGCCGCCGTAGGCGGCCGCGATGCCCGGGTCGTTCAGCTCCTCGATGTAGGTGGCCACGTTGAAGAAGCTCTCCGCGCGCAGGAAGTAGCCGGTCCGCGGGCGGCGCGGGCCGCGCACGAGCCGCAGGGCCCGGTGCAGACCCGAGTGCGACGGCCGCGTCGACACGGTCACGCTGCGGCTGCCGCCCTCGGGGTTGAACCCGGCCGCCACGGCGATGGCCTCGATGAGCGTCGACTTGCCGCTGCCGTTCTCGCCGGCGAACAGGGTGACGCGCGGGTCGAGCCGCAGCTCGCCGAGATCCCGGATCGCGGGAATCGAGAACGGGTAGGTCGCGAAGTCCGCGATCTCGTCGCGCTTGAGGACGACGGCTCGGACGAGTGCGTCATCCACGCGGCTAACGATAGGAGCGCGCTCGGCGGTCGCTCGTGATCCGTGCGCGGGGCTCCTCCGTACTGAGCGACAGGGACCAAGAACGAACGCGACACGCAAGAGGTGAGGCATGGAGCCGACTCTGTACGAGCGACTTGGCGGCATCTACGCGATCGCCGCCGTGGTGGATCGCTTCAGTGATCAACTCTTCAAGAACCCGAAGATCGTCAATGCCAACCCCGAGCTCAAGGAATGGCACACCGAGACGTTCGCGACGCGCCTGCCCGGTCTCAAGTTCCTGAGGACGCTCTGGGTCGCCTCGCTGGCGGGCGGACCGTTCCAGTACACGGCCAGGGAGCTGCGCGACGCGCACTTCGACCTGAAGATCCCACCGGAGGTCTTCGACGAAGTCTCCGCCGAGCTCGGGCGCACGCTCGATCACTTCAAGGTGCCGAAGCGGGAGAAGGACGAGACGCTGGCGGCATTCAACGGCTGGAAGCCGGAGGTGACGGCCGGTTCGACGCGCGGTGCCGTGAATTGGCGACGGTGGCGATGAGCCGGTGTCGCCACTGCGAGCGCGCGGTCAGCGGTCCGATGCGGCAGGCTCCACGGGCGACGACACCGTGTAAGCGTTGACCTCCGGCGCCCAGATCGCGATGCCCACCACGCTCGCGATGGTCGCGATGCCACCTGACACGACGGAGAACTCCGGCGACACGACATCGGCGACGATGCCCGACTCGACCTGGCCGAGGTACGGGCCGCCCAGAAAGAACATCGAGCTGATCGCCACGAGCCGTCCGCGGAGATGGTCGGGGACGACCGTGACGAGGATCGTGCTACGGAAGATCGCGCTGACCGTGTCGGCGCCCTCGGCCATCGCGATGCATGCGAGCGCGGGCACGAACAGCCCGTCGGTCATGAGGCCGAACGCGGCGATCGCGAGTCCCCACGCGAAGACCGCGAGCAGCACGGCCACACCCTGGCGGCGCACGCGTTTCGTCCACCCCGAGCTCAGCGCCGCGATGAGCGACCCGACCCCTGGCGAGGCGAAGAGGAGACCGAGGCCTTGCGGACCCACCGCGAAGACGCGGTCGGCGTAGTACGGAAACAACGCCCGCGGCGACCCGAAAAATGTCGCGAAGAAGTCGAGCAGCATCGTCGCCCACAGGATCCGGTTCGCGCCGAAGTGCGCGAGGCCCTCAACGAGCGCGCGTCCGACCGGCGGATGGACGCGCGCCTCGCGAGGCGGCGCGACGAGCGCGGTGACCGCGGCGAGCGCGACGAGGAACGATCCGACATCGATCCAGTACGCGCCGGCGACGCCGAAGGCGACGATCACGACACCGGCGAGCGCCGGCCCGGCGATCGCCGCGATCTGGAACAGGATCTGGTTCAGCGCCATCGCGGCGGAAAGGTGCTCGCGGGAGACGAGGCTCGGCGTCAGCGCGCCACGCGCGGGTCCGTCGAGCGCCGAGAACGCGGCACCGATCGCGGTCAAGGCGTAGAGGTACGACACGCCGGCGGCGCCGAGCTGGGTCCCGATCGCCAGTGCCGCGGAACAGGACGCGAGGCCGAGCTGCGTCACGATGAGCAGCCGGCGGCGGTCGACGCGATCGGCAACGACGCCGCCGAAGAGCGCGAGGCTTATCAGCGGGACCGCCTGGAAGAGTCCGATGAATCCGACGTCGAAGGATGACCCACTCAGTAAAAAGACCTGATACGGAATGGCGACGAGACGGAGCTGCGTCCCGGTGAGCGAGACGAGCTGGCCCGTCCAGAGCAGCCGGAACGATCGCGAGTGACGCAGCGGAGAGACGTCGATCAGTTCGATTGGCCCCGACGTCCAGGAGACTACCGGGCGCTGCATCACGTCCGGCGAAAGGGGCGATCCTCTCGAGGTTGACGCCACGGGGTCGACCTGCGAGTTTCTCGCGGGGCGTGGACGGGGACGCAGCGCGGGTCGTCATCACCGGCATGGGCGCGCTGACTCCGCTCGGCCTCGACGTCGCGACACTGTGGCGGAACCTCGTCTCGGGAACTTCCGCGACACGACGCGTGACGCGCTTCGACGTCACCGCGTTCGCGACGCAGATCGGCTGCGAGGTCGACGGGTTCGACGCCGAGCAGTGGATGGACCGCCGCGAGGCGCGCCGCTTCGGGCGGCACACGCAGCTCGCCGTGGCCGCGGCGCGACAGGCGTTGAACGAGGCGCACCTCCGCGCCGACGGCGAGCTGGGCGACGACATCGGCGTGATCGTGGGCACCGCGTTCGGCGCGGCCGAGAGCATCAGCGAGACGTATACGACGCTGCTCGAGCGCGGGCCTGCGCGCGTCAGCCCGTTCGCCGCCGTCAACATCCTCGCCGACATGCCGGGCGGGCAGATCGCCATCGAGTTCGGCCTCCGCGGTCCGAACCACTGCGTGGTGTCGGCGTGCGCGACCGGCAACGACACGCTCGGAGAGGCGGCGGAGATCGTGCGCCGCGGCGACGCCGTGGCGATGGTCGCGGTCGCGGTCGAGACGCCGATCGTCCCCTACCTCCTCGCCGCGTTCCATCGGACCGGATCGCTCTCGCGCCGCAACGACGATCCCGCTCACGCGAGCCGGCCCTTCGACGCGCAGCGCGACGGCATGGTCTTCGCCGAGGGCGCCGGCGCGATGGTCCTCGAGCGGCTCGACTTCGCGCGTTCCCGCGGGGCGACGCCGCTCGCCGAGGTCGTCGCGTACGCCGCGACCGCGGACGCCTACCACGTGACGGCGCCCGACGCCGAGGGCGACGGCGCGACGCGCGCGATGAGCCGCGCGCTGCGGAAGGCGAGCGTCGCGCCAGAGGACGTCGACTACATCAACGCGCACGGCACGTCGACGCCGATGAACGATCGGGTCGAGACGCTCGCGATCAGGCGCGTGTTCGGCGAGCGCGCGTACACCGTGCCGATCAGCTCGTCGAAGTCGATGCTCGGCCACCTCCTCGGCGCCGCCGGCGTGGTCGAGGGGATCGCCTGCGTGTGCACGATCCGCAACGGCACGATCCATCCGACCATCAACTACGAGACCCCGGATCCCGCCTGCGACCTGGACTACGTGCCGAACGTCGCGCGGCGGGCGGAGGTCCGGACCGTGCTGTCGAACTCGTTCGGATTCGGCGGGCGGAACGCGACGCTCGTCCTGCGCGCGTTCCCCTAGCTCGCCGAGCCGCTCGGCGTCCGCCGCTTCTCCGCGGCGACGACGTCGAGGGTCATGATCCCGTGCGTCATGACGAAGCGCCGCACGAACTCCAGGTACGCGCGGTGCCTGCGGTAGTAGTCCTCGCCGACGAGATCGACGAGAGCGTCGCGCTCACGCCGGAGGTTCGCCAGCCAGACGTCGAGGGTGGCGCGGTAATGCTCGAGCGGGATCGATCGCACCGCGCGCACGTCGAAGCCTGCGGCGTTCACGAGGGCGAGCTCGTCGGCGAGCGTGCGGTAGTTGCCGGTGCCGGCGAAGAGCTCGTCGAGGAACGCGACGGCGCGGGTCATGACCGTCGCGTAGTCGGGGTGCGCGAAGTGGAGCTCCTTGTTCACCATCCGGCCGCCGTCGCGGAGCCAGAGCGCCACGCGCGCGAAGAAGTCGCCGAGGTCGCGAAAGTGCGTGATGACCTCGTCCGTGTACACGACGTCGAATGGCTCGTCGGGAACGTAATCGTGCCAGTGCGTGTCGTACGCGCGCGCCGCGACGCGCTCGCTCGCGAAGCGCTCCTCCGCGGCAGCGCGCTGTTGCGGAGACGAAGTGATCCCGACGCCGCGAACGGCGTACCGCTTACAGATGTACGCGAGGGGCCCGCCCCAACCGCAGCCGAGGTCAAGAACGCGCTGGCCTGCGCGAAGCTCCATCAGCTCGGCGAGGAGGTCGAGCTTGGCCTCCTGCGCCGCGGTCATGCTCGGGGCGCCCGCCGCGAGGCTCGCCGAGTACACGTGCCAGCGTCCGCCGAGGACCCGCCGGTAGAAGTCGGCGGGGCGCTCGTAGTGCGCGTTGACGCGGCGCAGTTCCTCCGCGGTGTCGTACTCGCGGTAGAGCCAATCGGCACGAGCGGGAGCTGAGCGCCGCGTCCGCGGCGCGCTCACGCGGGCTCGGCGACGGCGGCGAGCAGGCGCCGCGTCTCGTCGGCCTCCGCCGCAAGGCCGGCCGCCTCGAACGCGGCGAGGGCCTCGAGGAGGTGCTCACCGCCCGAGTCGCCGAGGCGCGCCAGCAGCGCGCCCCATTCGCGATGCGTCCGCGCGACCTCGACGGCGCAATCACCGGAGCGAAGCAGCGCGATGCTCTGCGCGAGGTCTCGCTCGGCCTCGTCCCGCCGCGACGGATCGAGCGCGGCGATCGCGAGCCCGCGCGTCCGGTGCGCGAGCCCCGGCGAGAACGCGCTCTGGATCTTGCCGCCGATCTCGATCGCGTGCTCCGCCTTCGCGACCGCATCGGCGCCGCGTCCGCGCGCGAGCGCGAGCTCCGCATCCGCAGCGGCGAACCAGTCGGCGATCACGATCTGCGCGCCGAGCTCCGCTCCGAGCGCGAAGCAGCGTGCCATGTCCTTCGCCGCGCGTTCGTAGTCGCCCATCCGCGCCTCGGCCCAGGCGCGGAAGCCGTGCCCGGCGTAGGTCACGACGCGGTCTCTGGCGCGGTCGCCGACGTCGATCGCGGCGGAGCTCGTCTCGAACAGCGCGCGCGCGTCGGCGCGCAGCACGTGCACGCCGGAAAGGAGGATCAGGTTCTGACCGATCCCGGTCGGGCCGCCGAGCGCCTGCGATCCGGCGAGACCGCGCTCGGCAGAGGCGAGTCCCTCGGCGCATCGCCCGATGGCGGTGAGCGCGACGCCGAGGTAGCCCATCCACTGGTAGCGGCCGCCGCCGCCGAGCGGGTCGGCGAGGCGCTCCATGCGCGCAAGCGCATCGGAGAGGAGCGCGGCACTTCGCCCGAACTGTCCGATCACGATGAGCGCCTGCCCGACGAACCCCGCGGGGATCGTGCTCAGGCGCTCGTCGGCGTGCTGCTGCCCGATCGCCATCGCCTCGCGGAACGAGGCCATCGCCTCGCGCTGCCTTCCGGCGAGGTACTGCGCGCGGCCGAACTGGTGACGGAGGTGCCCGACGCGCACGCGATCTTCGGCGGCCATGGTCTCCTCCGCGAGCGCCAGCGCGACCGGCTCTATCTCGGCGAGCCGGCGCAGGTTCGCCTCGCCGCCGACCGCTACGACCGAGGTCTGCGCTTCTCCGCGGACGGCGTCGATCTTCGCGCGGCGATGCCCGAGCGAGTCGGGGAGATGCGCGAGTGCGTCGAGGACTTTCGCGTAGTGCTGTCGCGCCTCGACGTACGCGTAGAGACGCTCGGCGGCCCTGGCGGCGGCGAAGTAGTGATCGGCCGCCCGCTCCCACGCCTCGGCACGGAAGAAGTGCTCCGCGACGAGCGTGCGATATTCGCCGAGGCGATCGCGGAAGAGGCCTT
This sequence comes from Candidatus Dormiibacterota bacterium, assembly GCA_035639655.1. GTDB lineage: Bacteria > Chloroflexota > Limnocylindria > P2-11E > CF-107 > CF-107. The sequence goes on along the minus strand of DASQXO010000068.1, from coordinate 1,556 downwards.
CGGCGGCTTCCGCGACGCGTCGATGCAGCTCGCGCCGTCGCTGCGCGAGCAGGCTCTGATACGTGACGTCCTGGATGAGGGCGTGCTTGAAGACGTACTCGACGCGCGGCCGTCGCGGTCCCTCGCGGATGAAGTCACGCCGCTCGAGCTCGCGCAGACGCTCGTCGATGCCGTCATCGGCGCCGGTCACTGCGGTGAGCACGCCGCGCGTGAAGACGCGTCCGATGACGGAAGCGAGCTGCAGGAGCGCCTTCGGCTCGTCGTCGAGGAGGTCGATGCGCGAGAGGATCACGCCCTGCACGGTGTCCGGCACGCGCAGATCCTTTGTCGACACGCCGAGCCGCCATGCTCCGTTCATCCGCGCTAGCAGGCCCTGCTCGACGAGCGAGCGCGTGAGCTCCTCGATGAAGAGCGGCACGCCCTCGGACTTCTCGTAGAGGACCGCGGCGATCTCGTCGGGCAACGGCGCGCCGCCGAGCACGCTCTGCGCGATCCCCGCGCTGGCGTCGCGCGAGAGCGGACCGACGGAGATGCTCGTGTGCCGCCGCGCGTGCAGAGTCTCGATCTTCTGCCGGAGTGCCCAGGCTGGCGTGCTCGGGTCCGGTCGCGCGATGAGGAGGAAGAGGATGCGTTCGTCCTCGGCGAGGGAAAGGAGGCTGCCGATCGTGGCTGCGGAAGCCGGATCGCTCCAATGCGCGTCTTCGCAAACGAGGACGAGCGGCACGCGTCGCGCGGCCGACACGAGCAGCTCGCGCAGCGCGCGAAACAGCTCGCGCTGCAGTTGGTCTCCCGCGTAGCGGTGGACGAGCGCGTCGTCCTCGGCGTCGAGCGGAAGCTCGAGGACGTTCGCGATGAAGGGGAAGATGCGACGCGCGGCCTCAGGGCCGCTCTCGCGCGTCACCATCGACTCGAGCTTCGTGCGCGCGGCCTCGCGTCCGTCCTCCAGCGTGATCCCGGCCGCGCGCCGCAGCTGCTGTGCGAGCACCTGGTAGGGAGCAGCCTGCGCGTACGAGAGCGCGCGGCCCTCGAGCCAGGCAGTCCCTGCCGTGGCATGGCGACGCGCCTCGGCCACGAGCCTGGACTTCCCCATGCCCGCTTCGCCCCACACCGTCACGATCGCGCCGACGCCGCGCTCGAGATCCGTCAGCCGATCGCACAGGTCGGCGAGCTCCGCGCCGCGACCGACGAATGCGGTTGTCGCGGTGAGCGCCCGACGCTCGGCCGTGTCGTGCGCCGCGAGGAGTGCAGCGGCCTCGACGCGCTGCTCGAACCCCTTGAGCTCGTACGGCATCGGCGGCCCGAAGCGGAAGGCCGTTGCGGCGAGACGCTGCGTCGCCGGCGACACGAGGATCTGACCCGGATCCGCGGCGTTCTGCAGCCGGTGCGCGAGGTTCACGGCGTCGCCGATCGCCGAATACTTCAGGCGGAAGTCGCGACCGATCGCGCGCACGACCACCTCTCCGCTGTGCGCGCCGATGCGGACGGCGAGCGCACGCCCGACGCGCGCGCCGATCTCGTGCACCGCGGCGCGCACCGCAATCGCCGCGCGGAGAGCG
>DASQXO010000067.1:0-19153 GCA_035639655.1 Candidatus Dormiibacterota bacterium | reverse complement strand
TCCGGCGCGCGCGTACGTCGCGGCCGAGGCGTACCGGCTGGACGACTTCCGGCCCTTCTTCTACCGCACGGCGAACTACGGCCGGACCTGGACGAAGATCGTGACCGGCATCGCTCCGGACGACTTCGCTCGGGTCATCCGCGAGGATCCCGAGCGCGCGGGCGTGCTCTTCGCCGGCACGGAGACGGGGCTGTACGTGTCCTTCGATGACGGCGCCCGCTGGCAGCGGCTGCAGGGCAACCTCCCCGTGGTGCCGATCCACGACCTCCTCGTGAAGGACGGCGATTTGGTCGTCGCGACGCACGGCCGGTCGTTCTGGATCCTCGACGACATCACGCCGCTGCGGCAGCAGGCGGAGCGCGTCACACGCGAGCGCGTCCACCTCTTCACGCCCCGCGCGACGGTGCGCTTTAAGGCCGACCGCGGCTTCCCTGGACGGCCGAAGCCGGGCAAGAACTACCGCATGCCGGGCGCGACGATGATCACCTGGCGGCAGGTCGAGAAGCCCGAGACCGGAGAGAAGATCGAGGCGTTCGTCGACGCGGGCAAGAACCCGCCGGACGGCGTCGTCGTCCACTACTGGCTCCGCGAGGTCCCGGACGGCGACGTGACGCTCACCTTCTTCGACGCGCGAGGAAAGGAGATCAAAACGCTCTCGAGCGCCAAGCCGGAACCGGCGTCGCCCACTGGCGAGCCCGAATCCGAGGGCGCGCCGATCGAAGCGGTCAGCGGGGCGGCGCCGGGCCGCGAGGAGCGCAAGGAGCAGGTCGTGCCGAAGCAGCGCGGCCTCAACCGCTTCGTGTGGAACATGCGCTATCCCGATGCGGCGAAGCTCGAAGGCGATCCGCCGATGGATGAGGCGACGGAGCGCGGCATCGCCGGACCGCTCGCGGCGCCGGGCCAGTACCGCGTGCGCCTCCGTGCCGGAGAGGAGACGAGCGAGGCGCGCTTCGAGATACGCGTCGATCCGCGCGTGAACGCGAACGGACAGGCCCTGCAGGAGCAGTTCACGCTCGCGCTCGCGGTGCGCGACAAGCTCACCGAGACGCACGAGGCGATCAACGGGATCCGGCGCATGCGGACCCAGATCGAAGCGTGGCTCGGGCGGGCGAAGGGTCAGCGCGAGCTGCGCGCCCTGGAGCGCTCCGGTCGCGCGGTGTCGGCGAAGCTGCGCGAAGTCGAGGGCGAGCTCGTGCAGTGGCGCGCGCGGACCCGGAGCGAGACGCTGTCCTGGCCGATCCGCCTGAATGCGAAGCTCGCCGCACTGGCCGGGATGGTCAGCGCGGCCGACGCCGCGCCGACCCAGGGCATGCGCGAGCTATTCGCGGACCTCTCGAAGCGCGTCGATGCGCAGCTGCAACGCCTCGCGGCTATCGAGAAGGCCGAGCTTGCCGAGTTCAACGCCGCGATCCGCAAGGAGAAGCTGCCGCCTGTCGGGCGATGACGCTCCGCTGCCTTCGCCGAGCGCGTCGCCGCGCGCGTCTTGTCCCCGGCGCTACTGGTACCGCACTTCGCGTGCGAGACGCTCGCGGTCGAGGACGGCGATGCGGCGGCGCGCGACCTTGACGATGCCCCGCTGCTCGAGCGACGCGAGCACGCGGTTCACCGACACACGTGTGGCGCCGACCATCGCGGCGAGGTCGTCCTGCGTGAGCTCGATCTCGGCGGCGGCGCCGTTCACCTCGGAGAGATCGAGGAGCGACTTCGCGACGCGGCTCGGTACGTCCAGGAAGACGAGATCCTCCACGCGCGTGGTCGAGCGGCGGATCGTCCGCGCGAGCAGTCGCAACACCTCGCGCATCGTCTGCGGCGCGCGCTCGAGGAGCGCGAGGAACTCGTCGCGCCCGACGAGCAGGCACTCGCAGTCGCCGACCGACACGACGGTCGCGGACCGTGGGGCGTCGTCGAAGAGCGCGAGCTCGCCGAACACCTCGCCGGGGCGGAGCAATGCGATGACAGCCTCCTTGCCGTACTCGTCAGGCAGCGTGATCTTCGCCGTCCCCGACACGAGGACATAGAGGTGCGCGGCCGGATCGCCGCGGTGGAACACCGTCTCGGCCGCCGAGAAGCGCCGCGACCGCACCCGCGCGGCGAGCGAGCGCCGATCCGCCTCGGAGAGCGAGGCGAACAGCGGCACGCTTGCGAGGGTCTCCGCGATGGCGGTGAGCTCCAACGAGCGGCGAGTTTAGCGACGCCTATGGCGACGCGGTCGGCGACGACGATGGCGTGGACGGCGACGGGGTCGACGAGGCCGGCGGCGCCGGGGTCGGCGTGACGGACGGGAGCACGCCCGGCGTGGGCGTCGGCGAGTCGGTGTCGGTCCGCACCTCTCGTCGATCGTTCAGCGTCGCCGCGAGCGTCTTGAACTGCGCGATGACCGCGCTGACGCGCTGGTCCGCGGCGTAGATGTCGATGCCGTTGTCGCTCGAGATCGCGGCGAGCTCCTGGCGCATCTGCGCGACGAGGCGCCGCACATCGCTCGGGACCTGCGTCGGATCGTCGACCGGAATGTCGTACTGCAGTGCACGCGCGATCGTGATGCAGCCGGTGCACCCGGCGTTCACGGCGACGGCGGCGTTCGCCGGCGTGACGACGTGCGCGCTCGTCGGATAGAGGTTCAGCTGGAGCGCGACGGCCATCGTCCGGCACCCGACGCACGTCGCGCGCGCGAACGCGACGTTCACCGGGGAGATGCTGTCGCTGCGCATCGTGTTCAGCTGCACGCGAGCGGCGACGCTCACCTTCCCGTCCTGCTTGTTGTCGACCTGCACGAAGTTGACCGGACTCGCGCCGCCCGTTTCTTCGTAGCCGACGCCGGGCGGGGTCGTCAGGCTCGGGGTCGGCGACGCGGTGCCCGAGGCGGACGCCGTCGTCGTCGGGCTCGGACTCGCGGGCTCGCCGAACAGCGCGGCGAACTGGGCGCAGCCCGCGAGCGCGAAGGCCGCGAGCAGGACCGGCGCGAGCGCGCCGCGACGGCTCATGCGGCAGGAAGCCGCAAGTTCTTTGCCTCGCTCGCGGCCGTCATGGCGACGAGCTCGCGGTCGGCGTCGGGGACGGCGACGCGCTCGCGCTCGGAGACCCGCTCGCGCTCGGAGACGCGCTGGCGGATGGAGCGGCCGACGCCGAAGCAGGCGCGGAGGCAGCCGGCACGGACGCCGACGGCCGCGGGATATCGGGCACGAGGTTGCCCTTCACGCCGACCGCCTCGGTGATCGTGCCGCGCTCCTCGGTCGAGATCGGGACGTAGGCCTGCGGTACCGCGAGCGGACCGCGCGGCAGCCCGAGGCCGGGGATCTCCGGCAGCCACAGGAACGCGAGGAACGCGAACGTCGCGAGGCCGGCCACCGACGCGACGCCGCGCCTCGGCGTCGAGCCCTTGCTCCAGCGCCACAGCAGGCGGAGCCATGAGCGGAGCACGCTCACGATCACGATGGCGAGGCCGATCACCGGGATCGCCAGCAGCACGAGCTGCAGGATCGACGCGGCGAGCGCGATGACGTCGGTGTGGGCGAACGCGCCGCCGAGCGTGGCGAGCTGCTTCGACGTCGAGTCGCCGGCGGTCGCCGCGACGCGCGGGAACGAACGGATCATCGTGAACAGCAGGAATGCCAGCAGTGGCACGACGAGCACGATGTAGAGCGCGAAGACGATCTTCCCCCACCACTTCAGCTCCGGCAGCTGTCTCTGCGGGTCACGCTTCAGCCACGGCACGACGCCGCGGACGAACGACCCCATCTGCGTGAAGAAGTCGGGAATGCCGGTGAGGTCGGCGAGGATCCAGTAGCCGTCGACGCGCACGAGCGGGAGGAGTTGCTGGACCACCTCGAGGTCGACGATGAGCGCGATGAGCAGCCAGAACTCCTGCGCGGTGAGGAAGAAGAGGCCGACCATGAGGAGATGGAAGACCGCGTTGAAGTAGAAGCCGCCGAAGTCGGTGCGCAGTCGCTTGCCGCGTCCGAGCCGGTAGTTGTCGGTCACGTCGGTGTAGAACGCGGGGTACACGAGATACAGGCCGACGCCCATGTTGCGGACGCGGCCGCCCCCGTAGCGGAGCCCGGCGCCGTGACCGAGCTCGTGGAACGCCGCCGAGATGACCGCGCCGGCGAATATGACGAGGAGCAGCGAGGGTGCGTAGAGGGCCTGATGCACGGCCTGCGCGATACCGTGGCCGCCGTACAGCCAGACGTGCGCGGCGAGGGATAGCGCGAGCACGGCGACGACGACCGGCGGCAGAAAGAGCCACTTGAACACGTCGGTGATCGTGTTCGTCACGCTCGCTGGGAACATCGCCATTTTCAGGTTGAGCGCGAGCGGCGAACGCCCTGCCGTCGGCATGTCGAAGACCTGACCGTCGCCGTTCGCGACGACGCCGAGCGGGATCAGCTTGCCGATGAGGCCGCGGACCACTGTCCCCGAGACGTCGCGCCGGCTTCGCGCCGAGACGCGCCGGGCGATCTCGTCGATCGACCGCCGGCCGTCGATCTCCTGCAGCACCTGATACAGGAGCTCGGTGACCTGGACGAAGTTGTCACCGCGCTCGACGAGCCACTGCTGTTGGGCGAACGCGCTGTCCTCGAGCCTTCCGGAAAGCCGCACGTCGGGCGCGAGACGCGGCACCTGCGGCGGGATGAGGCGAGGCGCCCGCGGCGGGGACGGCGAACGCTGCGGTGCGGCGGCGGGCTGGGCCATGGCGTTCGCCTCCTCTTCTGGAATGGAATGGCGGACCGCGTCGCGGTCCGCCATCCCTTCCTGAGTCGCAGGTCTAAAGGACTACGTCGATTGCGTGATCGGCGCGTACTGCTCGGCGCTCGCGTATGCGAGCGAGCCATCCGAGAGCACGTTGAGCGCGAGCGCCGCGTTGATCGGCGCGGCCACGTTCGCGTTGATCAGCGACATCTGCTCGCGATCCGGAAGCGCCGTCGCCTGCTCCTCCTGCATGGTCTGGAGCTCGCGGCGGTCAAACGACTTCCGGTCGAACTCCTGTCCGCAGTCCGGGCAGTAGCTCCGGACCTCGACGCGAGGGTGCTCGTGCTGCTTGGTCTCGGCCATTACATTCTCCTAACCTGTCGATATCGTCGGCGGCAAGGTCGACTGGCTGATCGGCGTGTCTTGCGTCGCGTTCGCCACCGCGATCGATCCGTCAGAAAGGACGTTCGCCGCGAGAGCCAGGTTGATCGGGAGCGCGACGTTCGCGTTCACGAGGGACATCGCCTCGCGCCCTGGAAGCGCAGTCGCCTGCTCGCCCTCGAGCTCCGCAAGGTCCTTGCGCTCGAATTCGGTTCGGCCGAGCTCCGTCCCGCAATCCGGGCAGTAGCTCTCGACCGCGACCTTTGTGTGTCGGTGGTCGGCCATGATCACCTCCAAGCCCCGCACTGCGTCCTAGCTGTCGATGACAGGGCGTCACCCCAACCTGCAACGACGGTGCCACGTGCTAGCCGCCGGGAACGCGCCGGTCCGCGCTACAACGCCCCGTCGGGACCCGGCTCGGTCAGCGCGATGAGGTCCGCGGCGGCCTGCGCGGCTCGGTCGTCCGGCGCCTCGATGAGGTCCACCACCTCGGGCGAGAGCCAGCTTGTCTTGGACTCGATCCAGCGTGCGTTGACTCCCGCGCCGCGAAGCGCTTTCTCGATGCGCTCGCCGCGACGGCGCCGTTCCTCTTCGTCCTTGAGCCGCCGCGCGGCGATCTCGCTGCGCACGAGATACGTCTTCACGCGCGGCGCAATGGCAACCGTCGTGCCATTCGAGCCGATCAACGCGAACGTTCCACCGCGCGTCGCACGGCCTCGAGCAGATCGCGCACATCGAATGGTTTCGTCACGAGCGGCGACCCGATCGCGGCGGCCTTGTCGACCGCATCCCGCGCCGCCGAGATCACCACGATCGGAGCGGCGCCGCCTTCGGCGCGATAACGCTCGACGAACGCGCCGCCCTCGAGATCCGGGAGCACGAGGTCGAGGATGATCACGTCCGCGGGCGCTTTCGCGTTCTCCGCGAGACCGCCGCCGACGTCGCGCGCCGTTGAGACGAGATAACCCTCGTCGGAGAGGAGCTCCGCGAGGAGATCGACGGTCGGTGCGTCGTCGTCGATGACGAGCACCCGCTTCGCGCGCTGGGGCCGCGGGTCCGCCACCCCTTCGCCCTCCCTGCCCCCGCTACCCCCGCATAGACGCTACTCGGCCAGTCAAGCGTGCTCAAGAACGCTACACGGCCCGGCAGCCTGTGCGAGCGTGTTGGCGTGCCTGTCGCGAACGCGGAGATCGGCGAGCTGCTCTGGCGCGAGTCGGAGGCGGCCGAGGGGCAGCGGCGCTACGCCCTCCGGCGCGCCGCGCGGGCGGCGCTCCACCTGTGGCGCGACGAGGCCGCCGACGTGGCGCGTTCCGGCGTCGCGCTCACGACCCTCGCGTACGTCGGCCCGCGCATCGCCGCGCGCATCGAGCGATGGCTGGCGCAGCCGCCGGACGTCCCGCAGCCGCCTGCGACGCGGAAGGGGTTTCGCACCCGGGCCGACGCGGTCCGCGCCCTGCGGCGCGACCCGACCTGGGCGGCGCGGTACCGCGGCGATCTGCAGCTGCACACGACGTTCTCGGATGGCGGGGCGACGCTCGCCGAGATGACCGACGCGGCCGCCGCACGCGGCTACGACTACGTCGCGATCACCGATCACACGAAGGGGCTCCCTGTCGCGAACGGCAAGGACGAGGCCGCGTTCGTCGAACAGTCTCGCGAGATCGCGGACCGGAACGCCGAAATCCGGCGGACTGGGTCGAGCCTGCGCGTACTGCGGGGCGTCGAGATGAACCTCGACCTCGACGGGCGCGGCGACATGGATCGCGCGTTCCTGGGCACGCTCGACATCGTGCTCGGCGCCTTCCACTCCCGCCTCCGCGAACGCGAGGACCAGACGGAGCGGTACCTCGCCGCGATGCGGAACCCGGACGTGCACGTGCTTGCGCATCCGCGCAATCGCATGTTCTCGCGGCGCGTCGGGCTCGTCGCCGACTGGCCGCGGGTCGCTGATGCCGCCGCCGAGCGGGGCAAGGCGCTCGAGATCGACGCAACTCCCGATCGCCAGGACCTCGACGTGGAGACGCTCGCGAGCGTGAGGGCGTCCGGCTGCCGCGTCGCGATCGACACCGATTCGCACAGCGTCATGGAGCTGCAGTTCGTCGAGTTCGGCCTCGCCGCGGCCCTCGAGGCCGGTATCGGCGCGGAGCGGATCGTGAATTTCATGGGCCGCGACGAGCTTCTCGCGTGGACGCACTCGCTGCGCGAGCGCGCCGGCTGAGCCGCTCGGGCGGCGCGCGTGGAATCCGCCGGGTGAGTGTTGTCGCCGTCGCCCCTCGCGTGGCAGTGTCCTGCCGCTGTGTCGACGGATCTCGACGGCGTTCACATTCGCGCTGCGCGTCCCGAGGATTTCGAGGCGCTCGTCGCCCTGCGCAACGTCGGCCTCCACCCCGTCCGGCAGTGGACGATCGAGCATCGCCGGCAGTGGGAAGCGACGACGCGGGATGCGAACACGCTGCTCGAGGTCGCCGAAGATCAGTTCGGCCGCGTCGTCGCCTTCGGCGAGCTCGACGCCGGCGGCAGCTTCCGCCAGGCGGACGGCACCCTCTTCACGAACGTCCGCGTCGCGCCGAGCCACCGCGGACGGGGTCTCGGCACTCACTTCGCCGATCGCGTCGAGGCCGTCGGGCGCGAGCGTGGCGCGCCGCGCCTCCTCGCGACGGTGCCCGACACCGATCGCGACGCCCTCGAATGGGCGCTGCGCCGCGGCTGGCACGAGCGGTGGCGGCAGTACGAGTCGTACCTGCATATCTCCGAGCTCCTGCGCGACGTGATCGCGGTCGTTCCGCCGGAGGGCATCGAGATCCTCGACCTGCCCGCGTACCTCGAGCGGGCCGGCCGCGATTTCGGCGTCGTCCAGCTCCACGAGCTGTACCGCCGCTCCGTCGCGGATACCCCGGGCAACCCCGAGCCGCCCTTCTCCGCGACCGGATTCCGCAGCCAGCTCATCGAGGGTCCGCTCGCCGCGCCTGACCTCTCTCTCGTCGCGCTCGCCGAGGGTCAGCCGGTCGGGATCACCATCAACTTCCGGCGCGGTCCTGCCCGCGCTCACACCGCGTTTACCGGTACGGACCGCGAGTGGCGGCGTCGCGGCATCGCGCGCGCGCTGAAGGCCGCGGCGCTCCTACGCGCGCGCGAGGCGGGCGTTCGCGTGATGCTGACGGCGAACGACGGCACGAACATTCCGATGCTCAGGCTGAATCAGTGGATGGGCTACGCCCCGCTGCCCGCGATCGTGCACCTCGAACGAGCGCTCGGCTAACCGCGCTTACGCGTCCATCCGCTGCTCTTCGAGATCGAGCTCGCGCTCGAGCGTCCGCAGCACGTCGTCGTCGATCGCGCCGTCGGCGCGCAACCGGAGCAGCGCCTCGCGTTCGGATCCGATAACAGTTCGGCGGATCTCGCGATGCTCGATCATCTCGCGGTCGGCCTCCGTGCCGGCGCCGTCGCGCTGCCGGTCGACGTGTTCCGAGCGATGCGCGTACGCGTCGCGGAGCTGATCGAGCAGCGGCCGGTGACCGGGCCAGACCGGGTACAGCTCGTCGATGCGACGGGTCGCGGCGTCGACGAGCGCGCGGCGCGCCGTCGTCTCCTCCTGGCGGATGCGCTCGTCGGTGCCGAGGCGCAGCCGGCGGATGAGGAGCGGCAGCGTCAGGCCCTGCCCCACGAGCGTCAGCACGATGACGGTCAGGGTGATCACGATGATCGCTTCGCGCGCCGGGAACGCGACGCCGTCGGGCAGCGCGACGGGCAACGCGAGCGCCGCCGCGAGCGAGACCACGCCGCGCATTCCGGCCCACGACTTCACCAGCGAGTGCGCCGCCGACGCACGACCGGTGCGGTGGCGGCGGAGCAGTCGCGGCAGATACGTGCCGCCGAAGATCCACGCCGCTCGGACCGCGACGGCGATCGCGGTCACCGCGACGCCGATGCCGACGAGCTGGATCACTTGCGCCGGCTGGAGCTGGCTGAGGAAGAGCGGCACCTCGAGTCCGGTGAGGATGAACACGAACCCGTTGAGCAGGAACGTGATCATCTGCCACACGGCCTGACCGGCGAGGCGGGTGTCCGCGCCCATGATCCGCGAGGATCGGCGGCCGAGGTACAGCCCCGCGACGACCGTCGCGATGACGCCCGAGACGCCGAGCGACTGCGCCGGGAGGAACGCGGCGTACGGCGTGAGCAGCGAGATCGTGATCTCCACCGGCGTATCGGACAGACGCGCGCGGATCTCGGCCACGATCGCGCCGACGACGAGCCCGATGACCGCGCCGGCGACGGCCGACCAGAGGAACATTCCGACCGCACCGAGCGGCGAGAAGGCGCCGACGGAGACGGCGCCGAGCGCCGCGCCGTAGATCGTCAGCGCCGTGGCGTCGTTGAGGAGGCTCTCGCCCTCGAGGATCGTGACGATCTGACGCGGCACCGCGAGCCGCGCCGCGATCTGCGTCGCGGCGACCTCGTCGGGCGGCGCGACGATCGCGCCGAGCAGGATCGCGACCGTCCAGCTCAGGCCAGGTATGAGCGCGTGCGCGACGAGCGCGACGGCCGCGGCGGTCACGACGACGAGCCCGACCGCGAGCGAGGCGATGACGCCGAGGTTCGCGCGAAGGCTGCGGAGCGGGGTGAAGAACGCGGCGACGTAGACGATCGGGGGCAGCACGAGCAGGAAGATCACATCGGGTTCGACCTCGATGCGAGGGACGCCGGGGACGAGCCCGACCGCGAGCCCGCCGATGACGAGGAAGATCGGATACGCGACGCGCAGCCGCCGCGCGATCGTCACAAGGGCGGCGACCGCGATCAGCAGGGCCAGGACGAATTCGGCGCTCTGCACTCTACTGGCGCGCTGTTTCTAACATCACGCGGTCGTGCGCGCGATCATCTTCGACCTCGACGGCACCCTGGTCGACACCGTCTACGCGCACGTGTTCGCCTGGCAGCGAGCGCTGCGCGAGGTCGGGATGCCGATCGACGGCTGGAAGATCCACCGGCGCATCGGCATGAGCGGCGGCCTCTTCACCCGCGCGGTCGCGCGCGAGGTCGGACGGCCGATCGCCGACGAGGAGGCGGAGGCGATCCAGCGCCGGCACGGCGAGATCTTCCGCGACATCCTCGACGTCCGCCGTCCACTGCCCGGCGCGATCGAGCTGCTGCGCGAGCTGCGCGACGCCGACGTGCCGTTCGCGATCGCGACCTCGGGCCGCCGGCCGGACATCGACGCGTCGCTCGAGGCGCTGGAGATCGGCCGCGACGTCGTGGTCATCGCTCGCGGCGACGTCGTCCGGGCGAAACCCGAACCGGACCTCTTCCTCGCGGCGTCGGAGCGCCTCGAGGTCGACGCCGCGGACTGCTACGTGATCGGCGATGCGGTGTGGGATCTCCTCGCCGCGCGGCGTGCGGGCATGTTGAGCATCGGCCTGCTCTCGGGCGGGTACGGCGAAGACGAGCTGACACGCGCGGGCGCATTCCGTGTCTACCGCGATCCGGCCGAGCTGCACGATTCGCTTGACGAACTCGGCCTCGTCCTCTCGACGTGAGCCGTGAGCGCCTTCGTGCTCCGCACGTACCACGACGCGACGAAGCACTCGCCGGCGAGCATCTACGGTGGCGGGCACGGGCTCGACTGGTCGAACAGACCGCGTTCGTACAAGCGCTACACCACGCTCCCACCGATGCCCCCGCCGGAAGACCTCGCGCGGTTGTGCTTGTACTCGAACGGGATCCTCCGCTGGCGGCATGGGGCCTCGGGAGAGCGTTACGGCTTCCGCGCGGCGCCGTGCACTGGCGCGCTTTACCACATCGAGCTCTACCTCGCGACGGCGCCGCGAGCCGATCTCGCGCCCGGCCTGTATCACTACTCCGCTCACGACCGGGCGCTCGTGCGGCTCCGCGCGGGAGACGTTCGGCGGGCGCTGCTCGCCGCGACCGCCGGATTCGCTCCCATGGCCTCCGCGCGCACCGTCGTAGCGCTGACGAGCACCTTCTGGCGGAACGCCTGGAAGTACCGCGAGCGCGCGTATCGGCACACGTACTGGGATGGCGGCGCGGTGCTCGCGAACCTGCTCGCGCTCGCGCCGAAGAGTTCGGTGGCGATGGGCTTCGTCGACGCGGAGGTGAACCGCGTGCTCGGCATCGACGGCGTGACCGAGGCGGCCATCGCGCTCATCGCGATCGGCGAAGGCGCGGAAGCGTCAAGTGATCCGGGCGCGCTGGCCGACCTCGCGCCACCGACTGAACCGCTCTCCCCGCGCGTCATTCGCTACGCGGCGATCGAGGACGCGCACCGGGCGTCCGCTCTGGCGAGCGCCGCCGAAGTGGAGGCGTGGCGCGCGACGGCCGCAGCGGGCTCGGACGTCGTCGCGACGCCGATCGCGCCGGGAAAGATCGAAGACGTGATCCGCGCCCGGCGCTCGACGCGCGAATTCAGCGGCGGGCCGATCATGCGCGATGCCCTCGAACGAGCGCTCGCCGCGGCGACCGAACCAATCTCTGGTGACTCCTTCGCGGCCGATCTCGTCGCACCGTTCCTCATCGTCAATGGCGTCGCCGGTCTCGATCGGGGCGCGTACAACGGCGATCTGACACCGATCCGCCTCGGCGACGCGCGTCGCGCCGCGGGGGAGCTCGCCCTCGGACAAGAGCTCGGCGCTACGGCCGCCGCGAACGTGTACTTCCTCTCCGATCTCGAAATGGTCTTCGAACGGTTCGGCGAACGCGGCTACCGGGTGGCGCAGATCGCCGGCGGCGTCGCCGGGGCTCGCCTCGAGCTTGCCGCCACGTCGCTCGGGCTTGGCGCGACCGGCCTGACGTTCTTCGACGACGACGTCACGCGGTTCTTCGAGCCCGCCGCGAGCGGTCGCCAAGTGATGTACCTCGCGGCGATCGGCGCTCGTCCGTAGACGCGAGGCGCGGCCTACGCCGCCCTCTTCATCGTCGCCGTCTCCGCCGGCTCGAGCGCGCGCTCGAGCACCTCGCGCACGTCGCGCACGAGGTGGACCTGAAGCGCCGCGCGAACGCTCTCCGGGACGTCGTCGAGGTCGTGCTCGTTGCGCTGCGGCAGGATCACCTCGGTGAGTCCGGCGCGGTGCGCCGCGAGGAGCTTCTGCTTCACGCCGCCGATCGGCAGCACGTTTCCCTGGAGCGTGACCTCTCCGGTCATGCCGACGTTGCCGCGGACCGGGCGCCCGGTGAGAAGGCTCACGAGCGCGGTCACCATGGTCACGCCCGCGGACGGGCCGTCCTTCGGCACCGCTCCCGCGGGGACGTGGACGTGGAGCGCCTTGTCCGAAAGGTCCGCCGTGATGCCGAGCTCGCCTGCGTGCGAACGCACGTAGCTCAACCCGATCTGCGCGGACTCCTTCATCACGTCGCCGAGCTGGCCGGTGAGCGTCAATCCTCTGCCGCCGTCCATCGCGGTCGCCTCGACGAACAGGACCTCGCCTCCGAATCCGGTCACGGCGAGGCCGGTCGCGACCCCCGGCATCTCGGTGCGCTCGGGCGCCTCGGGCAGGAACTTCGCGCGGCCGAGGTACGCGCGCACGTCCGCGGCGTCGAGGCGGACCGGCGGCGTGATCGCGCCGGACTCGATCTTCGTCGCGACCTTGCGCAGGAGCCGTCCGATCTCGCGCTCGAGATTGCGCACGCCCGCTTCGCGGGTGTGCTCGCCGATGATGCGGCGGATCGCGTCGTCGCCGACGGTGACGTCGTCTCCGCCGAGGCCGTTCCGCTCGAGCTGGCGGCGCAGGAGGTGATCGCGCGCGATCGCGAGCTTCTCCTCCTCGGTGTACCCGTCGAGCCGCACGATCTCCATGCGATCGAGCAGCGGCGCCGGGATCGTGTCCGAGACGTTCGCCGTCGGGATGAACAGCACCTCGCTGAGGTCGAGGTCGACCTCGAGGTAGTGATCGCGGAAGCTGTGGTTCTGCGCCGGGTCGAGCACCTCGAGGAGCGCCGACGCGGGGTCGCCACGCCAGTCGTTCCCGACCTTGTCGATCTCGTCGAGCATGATCACCGGGTTGCGCGTCCCGGCCTCCTTCAGCGCGCGCGCGATGCGACCGGGCAGCGCGCCGACGTAGGTCCGGCGATGCCCGCGGATCTCGGCCTCGTCGTGGATGCCGCCGAGCGACACGCGCGTGAACTTCCGTCCGAGCGCGCGCGCGACGGACTCGCCGAGCGACGTCTTGCCGACCCCGGGCGGTCCGACGAGCGTGATGATCGCGCCCGAGCCGCGGCCGCCGACGACGCGCAGGCCGCGCGTCTCGCGCCGCTTCTTCACGGCGAGGAACTCGATGATGCGGTCCTTCACGTCGCCGAGGCCGGTGTGATCCTCGTCGAGGATGCGGCGCGCCTCGGCGATGTCGAAGCGATCCTCGGTGCGCGTGTTCCACGGCATCTCGATCATCCAGTCGAGCCAGTTGCGGATCCATCCGGTCTCGGGGTTCTGCTCGCTCGTGCGCTCGAGGCGATCGAGCTCGCGGTCGACTTCGCGTCGGACTGCCTCGGGCATGCCGGCCTCGTCGATCTTGCGGCGGTACTCGCTGACGACGTCGCCGCCCTCGCCGAGCTCCTTCTTGATGGCCTCGAGCTGCTGACGGAGGAGGAACTCACGCTGGCGCTTCTCCATCCCCTCCTCGACCTCGCTGCGGATGCGCTCGCGCAGCGACGTCTCGGCGAGGATCTCGCGCGTCCAGGCGATGAGCCTGCGCAGGCGCTCCTCGACGTCGACGGTCTCGAGGACCTCGATCTTGCGCGCGAGCGAGAGCTCGCGCGAGTAGCCGGACAGGTCGGCGAGCTGGCTCGGACGATCGATGGCGCGGATCATCTCCACGGCATCGCCGGCGCCGCGCAGCTCGAGGAGGTTCTCGACGAGCGCCTTGTACTCGCGGGCGAGCACGCGCGCCTGGTCGGTCAGCGGGTTCACGTCGGGGACCGGCTCGGCGAGCACGCGCAGCGCGGAGCCCGTGCCCGCGGCGCCGCTTCCCGGCGATGCCCGGTACAGGCCCTCGAGCACGGCGACCTCGATCCCGTTCGGGAGCCGGCCCGCGTCGTTGACGCGGGCGACGACGCCGAGCCGAGCGTACTTCGAATCGACGCGCGGGATGAGGAGGACGAGACCGTCCACGGCGCGCGCGGCGTCGACCGCGGCGCGCGCCTCGCCGCGCTCGAGCGGCACGGTCATCACCGTGCCCGGCAGCACGGCGGCGTTGTTCAGCGGCAACAGCGGCAGCAGCGCCGCCTTCGGCTCGGCCACGTCGAATACCTCCTCGCGGTGTGATCCATCATCAGAACACGACGGGCGGTGCCATACTTCCCGACGGAAAGTAGCCGGAGGAAAAGTAAGATGAGCGCGGCGAGAGCGGGGAAAGTCGACCGGAAGGCGCTCGAGCGCCTCGTGGCCGACCTGCGCGTCATGGACGCCGACGGGATCGAGCGGGCGGCGTGGGCCTGGGATGAACATGAGCGCGGCGCGATCGACGACTACCACGCCGCCGAGCGCGCGGCGCTGGCCGCGATCGAGGACGCCGGCCTCGGTTCCGCGTGGGACGACTACCGCCGGACGCTCTTCGGGATGACGGAGAGTCGCGGCGCGCTCACACACTGGCGCGACCAGCACGGCCCCGCCGGACATAAGGCGGAGCGCGCCGCGTTCGGCGCGGCGCTCGGCCTCTTCGCCCGCGACCGGCTCACGCGCGATCAGTTCGTCGCGCTGGCGCGGCCGATGGCGGAGGCGCTTCCGTGGCTGCTGCCCGACATGCCCCCGGCGGCGCGCGACTAGAACACTCGAGTCGCCTGCACTAAGCGGCCGGGACGCCGGGTAGCGACGCCAGCGCTCCGGCGGAAAGGGCGGCTTGCGAGACGGAGCGCACGATCACGCACGCGGTGACCGTGGCGCGTGTCTTGCGACCGCGTCACCGTGACCTTTGATCCCGGCAAGCGACTTGATCCTTCGCAGGTCGAGGATCGTCGTGGCGGCGCAGTCAGCGGCGGCCCGATCGTCATCGGCGGCGGCGCGATCGGCCTGCTGCTGTTCGTCGCGGCGGTCCTGCTCGGCGTGGATCCCTTCGCCGGCACTGCGCCCCAGGCGCCGGTCGACTCGCAGCAGACGGTCGAGCAGTGCCGCACCGGAGCGGACGCGAACAATCGAGAGGAGTGCCGTGTCGTCGGATTCGTCGACAGCATCCAGGCGTACTGGTCCGACGACTTCGCGCGCCGCGGAGCGAGTTACGCGAAGGCGCCGACCGTCCTCTACTCCGGCTACGTGCAGGGCGCCTGCGGTCTGGCGAGCGCGGCACAGGGGCCGTTCTTCTGTCCCCTCGACGACAAGGTGTATCTCGACGTCAGCTTCTTCCAGGACCTGCGTTCACGATTCGGCGCGCAGGGCGGATCGTTGGCGGAGGGCTACGTCGTCGCGCACGAGTACGGCCACCACGTCGAGTACCTCCTCGGCCTGCTCTCGAACGACTCGAGCCGGCAGGCGTCGATCCGGACGGAGCTGATGGCGGACTGCCTCGCGGGCGTGTGGGCGAAACACGCGACCGAGACCGGTTACCTGCAGTCGGTCACCGACGCGGACATCGCCGCCGCGCTCGATGCGGCGGGCGCGGTCGGCGACGATCGCATCCAGCGCGAGACGCAGGGTCGCGTGACGCCGGAAACCTGGACGCACGGTTCGTCGGCGCAGCGCCAGCAGTCGTTCCGCGCCGGCGTCACGAGCGGCGATGTCGCGACCTGCACGCGCGCGTAGCCGCGACGGGCGCCGCTTTACCTCGCGTCCGTAACCCCGACGACAGTCAGCAAGACCATGCGCGGCTTGTGGTGCGCGACACGGCGCGGATGGGCCCACGGACCTAGACATGGCCGTCATCGACGGCGGCGCCCGCGAGCCATGGATCGGAGGAGCGTCGCCCTTCGAAGAAGGGAAGAACAGATGAATCGCCACCTCCGCTCGAGTCTGCTCGCTACCGCCCTCGCCCTCGTCGCGGTGCTCTCCGTCGCGAGCGCCGCATCGGCCTCGGTCGCCCGCGTCATCCACGTCAATGGAGAAGGAGGCGCGGCCGCGTTCGACACGGCCGACGGCTGCATCCACTCCAGTGCGTTCGTCGGCGCTTCCGAGGACGTCATCAGCACGCCCGGCATGCGCGACACGCGCACGACCGCGTTCGTCGCGCTGTACCGCTACGACGCCTGCACCGGTGCCCTCTTAAGCTCCGCGTACGGCTCCGGCCCGGCGACGCTCGACGTCGACCCGCGGCTCGCGACCGCGCACGTCACGGCCAGCGTCCCCGTCTTCGACCAGAGCGGTATGTCCGCGACCGTCACGGTCGACCTCGCCTGGAACGCCACCGCCGACGCGGCGCGCGGCACGTCGACGTCGACGTACCGCACCTCGGCGTTCACGTCGGTCTCGCACTTCTCCGGAACGTGGCGCGACGCGCTCGCCGCCGGCACGGTGTCGGACGGCTCGACGAACTACGCGACCGGCGCGTCCCTGTACGCGCAGATCTTCAGCGTCCGCTCCGGCTGGATCTCCATCGAGTAGCTACGGCAGCGGAGCGGAGGGACACGCCCTCCGCTCCGCCCTCCCCCGCAGACGACTAATGTGCCGCCTTCGCCCGCTCTCGCTCGGCGAGCTCGCGCCGCAGGATCTTCCCCGACGCCGTGCGCGGGACCTTGTCGATGAACTCCACCTCGCGCACGCGCTTGTAGTCCGCGATCCGTGCCTTCACGAACTCCATCAGCTCGTCTGCGCTGGCGCTCGCGCCGGGGCGCAGCTGGACGAAGGCCTTCGGGATCTCGCCGGCCTCCTCGTCCGGTTTGCCGATGACGCCGGCGTCCGCGACCGCGGGATGCTCGCAGAGGACGGCCTCGACCTCCGCCGGCCCGACGCCGAAGCCCTTGTACTTGATGAACTCCTTCTTACGGTCGACGATGAAGACGTATCCCGTTTCGTCCTTCTTGCCGACGTCGCCGGTGAAGAACCAGCCGTCGCGGATCACCGCCGCGGTGTCCTCCGGCTTCCGCCAGTAGCCCTTCATCACCTGCGGTCCGCGCACGGCGATCTCGCCGACCTCGCCGGCGTCGAGCTCGTGCGTCCCGGTCTCGAGGTCGACGATGCGATCCTCCGTCCCGACGATCGCCGGCCCGATCGATTCGAGCACCGGCGCGTCGAAGGGATTGGCGTGCGTGACCGGCGAGGTCTCGGTGAGGCCGTAGCCCTGGAGGATCGTCTTGCCGGTGCGCGCCATCATCTTTCGCGCCGGATCCGGCGCGAGCGGCGCGGCACCGGTGAAGAAGAAGCGCACCGAGGAGAGGTCGTGCTTGTCGACCTCGGGATGCGCGGCGAGCGCGAGCACGACCGGCGGCACGATGAAGCAGACGGTGGCGCGGTGTCGCTCGAGGAGCGTGAGGTACTCGACGAGGTCGAAGCGCGACATGACGACCTGCGTCGCGCCGAGGCTCACCGCACCGGTCATCAGCAGGTTGAGTGCATAGATGTGGAAGAACGGCAGCACGTTCAGGAACACGTCGTCGCGCCGCACGGGGACGGCGGCGAAGAACTGCTGCTGGTTCGCGGTCAGGTTCCGGTGCGTGAGCATCACGCCCTTGGGGAAGCCCGTCGTGCCGCTCGTGTACGGCAGGGCAGCGAGGTCGTCCAGCGACGTCGGCACCGCGCCCGCGGGACCGGTCTCGGCGACGAGGTCCGCGAACCGCTCGACCCGCTCCGGCGCCGTCGCGCCGGCGACGATGAAGTGCACGCCGGGCAGCGCCGCCCGCACGGCGTCGATCACCGCGCCGAGCGCCTCGTGGTACACGACCGCCTTCGCGCCCGAATCCTCCACCTGGAAGCGCACCTCACGGTCCTTCGACTGGACGTTGATCGGGTTCACGACGGCCCCCGCCTTCAGGGTGCCGTAGAACGCGACAACGAACTCGATCGAGTTGGGCAGGAAGAGCGTGATCCGGTCGCCGCGCGCGACGCCGCGACGAGCGAGGGCTGCGGCGAACCGATCGCTCGCGTCGTCGAGCTCCGCGTACGTCACGGTGCGATCGCCGTGGATGATCGCGGTCTTCGTCGCGAGCTCACGTGCGACCTCGTGAAGCCGGTCGTGCAGCGTGATCTCACGGTAGGTGAACGCCTGCGCCGCGGTCGGCGCCGTTGTGGTCATGGCGATCCTCCCCTCACCAGCGACGTCAGGGCAGCGACGCGATGAGCTTCCGGAACTCCTCCTCGTTGAAGGCGCGCAGCGTCTGCGTCGACACGTTGCCGAGCGCGGCCGTGGCGATCGATAGACGCGCCGCGGTCTCGTCGTCCTGAGCCTCCAGCACCAGGACGATGTCGTACGCGCCGAGCGTGAGGTAGAAGCCCTTCACCGTCGCCCCTGCCTGCTGCGCCGCGCGCTTGTATGCGTCGAGCCGTTTCGGACTGTCCTTGATGTTCGTGATCCCCTGCTGGGTGTACTTCGCGAGCACAACGAATGTCGCCATCAGGCTTCCCGTTCTCCTTTCTTATGGCGCCGCCGCGGGAGCGGGTGTCTCGAGCTCGTCGCCCACGCGCTCCACGAAGGGCACATCGAACGCGAAGCTCGCGCGGAAGGGCCCGGCGCTCGCGCGCGACCAGCTCCCAGTTCGGCGTCTCCGTCGCCGTGGGGAGAAGATAGTCCATGGACGTGCCGAAGCTGGCGTCTAGTCGAAGACCGCGGATGCGCTACGTCGCCGTCTTCGCCTTCGGCGCGAACATCGCTCGACTCGCCAGGACCACGACGACGCCCGCGACCATGAGCGCGGCCCACGCCGGCAGGAGCCAGTCGGGGTAGGCGATGCCGAGCAGACCGTCGATGGACCAGCGTCCGTTGCCGATGAGCGCCACCGCGAACGCGCCCGCCGCGAGCGGCACCGGGAATTCCCATCCGCCCGCGTTCGCCCAGAAGCCCTTCGGGTAGTGGGCGACGATCGTCACCACGACGAGGTCGGCGGCGACGATGCCGGGGCCGATCGGTCCACCGAGCCCGAGGATGGTGAGGATCCCGCCGACGGTCTCGGCGAGGGCGGCCACGTACGCCCAGAAGATGCCCGGCCGCATCCCCAT
>DASQXO010000066.1:0-23347 GCA_035639655.1 Candidatus Dormiibacterota bacterium | reverse complement strand
GCGCCTTCCTCGAGGGCCTCACGTTCCCGCCGCAGCGCCGCGAGCTCCTTGCGGTCGGCGTCGCGGATCGCGGGGACGACGAGTCCGGCCTCGAGCGCGATCGCGACGCCGACGTGCACGCCGTCGGCGATCACGAGCGCGTCGCCGTCGAAGCGCGAGCGCAGGCGCGGATGCGCGCGCAGCGCCCGCGCGCACGCGCTCACGATGACGTCGGTGTAGGACACGCCCGCCTCGCGCCGCCGTGCGTCCGCCGCGGTCATGTCGGCGTCGCGCGAGATCGAGAATTGCGGGATCTCTCGCTGCGAGCGCGTCATCGCCTCGGCGACGGCGCGACGCATGCGTGTCAGCGGCTCGCGCCGCTCGCCCGCGCTGCGGCCGCCGGTCGCCGCGGCCTCGACGTCCTCGATCTGGATGCGCCCGCCCGGACCGGTGCCGCGGACGTTCGCGATCTCGACGCCGAGCTCCGCCGCGCGCTTCTTCGCCGCGGGCGACGCCCTGACGCGCTCACCGTCCTGCGGCTGCTCGAGGACTGTCGGAGCCGGGGCCGTCGCCTCGGGCTCGGGTGCCCCCGCAGCGATCGTCGCGGCTTCGGGGATCGCCTCGTCCGCGGTGTCGGCGATGAACGCGATGACCTGCGCCACCGGCGCGTAGTCGCCCTCGCTTACGAGCAGCTTGCGCACGATCCCGGATGCGGGCGCCTCGACCTCCATCGTCGCCTTGTCGGTCTCGACCTCGAAGAGGACGTCGCCCTTCGCGACGCGCTCGCCCTCACGCTTCCGCCACGCGACGAGCCTGCCCTCGTCCATCGTGAGGCCGAGCTTGGGGAGGATGACGGGCGTGACACTCATGACGGCGCGCTCATCCTGCGAGCTCCTTCGCCGCCCTCACGATGTCGTCGACCTGCGGCACGACGCTCTTCTCGAGGTGCTGCGCGTACGGGATCGGCGTCTCGAGGCCGGCGAGCCGCTTCGGCGGCGCATCGAGGTCGTCGAACGCCTCCTCGGCGACCATCGCCGCGATCTCCGCCCCGTACCCGCCGCGCTTGATCGCCTCGTGCACGACGAGCAGGCGATGCGACTTGCGCACCGAACGCAGGATCGCCTCGCGGTCGAGCGGCACGAGCGTGCGGACGTCGATGACCTCGGCGTCGATCCCCTGCTCCGCGAGTTTCGCCGCCGCCTCCACCGCGAACACGGCCTCGCGCGACCAGGACACGATCGTGAGGTCCTTCCCGGCGCGCTTCACGTCCGCGACGCCGAGCGGCACCACGTGCTCTGCCGTCGGGACCTCGCCCTTCGTGCGGTACAGCAGCTTGTGCTCGATGAAGATCACCGGGTTGTCGTCGCGGATCGCCGCCGCGAGGAGCCCCTTGGCGTCGGCGGGCGTCGACGGCATGACGACCTTCAGCCCGGCGACGTGCGCGACCCACGCCTCGAGCGACTTCGAGTGCTGCGCCGCGTTCCCGCGCCCCGAGCCGCCCTGCGTGCGCAGCACCAGCGGCACGCGCGCCTGGCCGCCGAACATGAAGCGGTTCTGCGCGGCCTGGTTGACGACCTGGTCCATCGCCAGGCCCATGAAGTCGACGTACATCAGCTCGACGACGGGCCGGAGCCCCGTCAGCGCGGCGCCGACGGCCATCCCGACGATGCCGTTCTCGCTGATCGGCGTATTGCGGATGCGCTCCTTGCCGAACTCCTTCAGCAATCCCGCGGTGACCTGGAACGCGCCGCCGTGCTCGGCGATGTCCTCGCCGAACACGATGACGTTCGGGTCGCGGCGCATCTCCTGCCGCAGCGCGTCGCCGAGCGCCTCGGCATAGAACATCTCGCGCGTCGCGGCCGGCGCGCGGGCCTGGACGGTCATCGCGACGCCTCACCCGGGGCGTAGACCTCGTCGGGGAGCTCGAGCGGCGTCGCGAGCGCGCTCCGCTCGGCGAAGCGCACGCCCTCCTCGATCGCGGCATCGACGCCGGCGTCGATCCGGTCGAGGTCGGCCTCGCTCGCGAGCCGCTCGCCGACGATCCACTCGCGCGCGAGGAGGAGCGGGTCGCGCTTCGTGCGCCACGCCTCGATCTCATCCTTCGTGCGGTACACCTGCGGGTCGCCGAAGTAGTGGCCGCCGTAGCGGTACGTCTCCATCACGAGCAGCGTCGGCCCCTCCCCGCGCCGCGCGCGAGCGATCGCCTCGCCGGCGCTGCGGTACGTCTCGCGCACGTCCTGCCCGTTCACGCGCACGCCGGGCATGCCGTACCCAGCCGCGCGCACGGCGATGTCGTCGACGGCGAAGGCGTCCTTCACCGGATTCGTCTCGGCGTATTGGTTGTTCTCGCAGACGAAGATCACCGGGAGCCTCCAGATCGCCGCGAGGTTGAGCGCCTCGTGGAACGCGCCCTGGTTCGCGCCGCCGTCGCCGAAGTACGAGACCGCCACGCGGTCGCTCTTCGCCTGCTTCGCCGACAGCGCGGCGCCGACGGCGATCGGGATGCCGCCGCCGACGATCCCGTTCGCGCCGAGGTTGCCCTTCGAGGTGTCGGCGATGTGCATCGAGCCGCCGCGGCCACGGCAGTACCCCGTCTCTTTCCCGAGGAGCTCGGCGAACATCTTTCCCAGGTCGGCGCGCTTCGCGATGCAGTGGCCGTGCCCGCGGTGCGTCGAGGTGATCCAGTCGTCATCGCGCAGGTGCGCCGAGACGCCGGCCGCGACGGCCTCCTGCCCGGAGTAGTTGTGGATCGTGCCCCAGATCTTGTTCTCGCCGAAGAGCTGCTCGGCGCGCTGCTCGAAGACCCGGATCGTGCGCATCACGCGGTACAGCTCGAGCGCGGTGTCGCGGTCGATGCTCATCGCTCGCCACCGCGATTCCCGTACTGGAGCGTCTCGGGCCGCTCGAGGAGGAGCGCGTACGCCGGCGCGGGCGCGACGGGCCGATGGCGCGTCCCGCGGGGCACCACGTACAGGGCGCCTTCGCGGAGCTCGACCGGCGCTCGGCCGTCGAGCTCGATGCGGAACGCGCCGCGTGAGCAGAGGAACAGCTCGTCCTCGTCGTGCTCGTGCCACGGGAACTCGCCCTCGAGCCGCACGAGGCGCACGATCGCGTCGTTCACGCGCACGAGGTCGATGCGGTGCCACGCCGCCTTCAATGCATCCGCCGCAGCGACGGTGTCGATCGCGCCGGTCCTCGGTTCGACCATCTCTTCCTCCTACGGTTCCAGCATCACGCGGATCGCGCCGTCGCGCCGCTCGCGGAACGTCTGCCACGCCTCGCCGAAGCGCTCGAGCGGAAAGTGGTGCGTCGTCAGCGAGCGGACGTCGACGAGCCCGCGCGCGAGCAGCGCCAACGCGCGTCCGGAGACACCCTTCGGGTTGGCGACCGACCCGAGCACGTCGAGGTGGCCGCGGACGATCGTCGACAGGTCGACGCCGGAGAGCTCGACGCCGAGTCCCGTCGCGCCGCCGAGCACGACGCGTCCGCCGCGCCGCGCGGTGGCGATCGCCTCGCGCGCCGCGTCGGCCGTGCCCGCGAACTCCACCACGAGGTCAGCGGTCCCCTTCAGCGCGTCGAGATCCTTCTCGTCGACGAGCTCGTCGGCGAAGGGACGCGCGCGGGCGAGCCGCTCGCCGCGACCGACGACGATGACGCGCCCCGCGCCCATGGCGCGCGCGAGCTGCGCCGCGCACAGGCCGATCGCGCCGGGACCGAACACGACGACGCGCTCGCCGGCGGCGAGGCGGCCGCGCTCGAGCGCCCACAGCGCGACGCCGAGGTTGTCCGTCCACGCGCCGTCCTGAGTACTCACCTCGGCGGGAAGGCGATGCACCGCCGCGAGCGGCACGCTCGCGTACTCGGCAAGCCCGCCTGGCACCGTGAAACCGACGTGCGCATGCCCGGCCTCGGTCCGGCCGTAGTTGAGGCAGAGGTTGTACAGGCCCTCGCGACACCGCGCGCACGAGCCGCATCCGACGTGGACCTCGACGCCGACGTTCGCGCCGACCGGGATGTCGGTGACGTCGTCGGCGGTCGCGGCGATGTCGCCCGCGAACTCGTGACCCGGCACGTGCGGGAAACGCGTCCCGGCAAACTTCCCGGCGAGCACCTTCGCGTCGGTCGCGCAGATCATCGAGGCCCGCACGCGGATCAGCACGTGGCCCGCCTGCGGACGCGGCATGTCGACCTCGGTCACCTCGAACTCGTTCGGCTTGGGGAAGACCACCGCGCGCATCCGCGGTGGCACGCTCACGACGCGCGCTCCCACGCGGAGTGGAACTCGAGCGGTGCCGATCGCAGGAGCGTCGCCACCGGGCAGTGCCGTTCGACGAGTTCGCGGAGGCGCTGCACGCGTTCGTCGGTCTCGCTCGTCCGCACCCGCGCGCGGACGTCGACGCGCAGGAAGTGCGCCGGCACGTCGGCCGTCCCCTTGCGGCCGCGCACGTCGATGACCCCCTCGGCCTCGATCTCGAAGCCCTCCACGCGCATGCGCATCCGGTCGGCGGTGCGCTTCATCGTGACGGCCTCGCACGCGCACAGGCCCGAGAGGACGAGCTGCAGCGGCGTCGGCCCCTCGTCGTGGCCGGCGCGTTCGGGCGGCTCGTCCGACACGAAGCGGTGGCGGCCGGCGACCACGTTCGAGCGCATCGCGCCGCCCCACGTCGCCCGGGCGCGGACGTGACTCAGCTCCGGCGTTCCCGCTCGCCCCTCGAGGACGTCGCGCGCGCTCGCGGTCACGGGTGAGGCGCTCCCGGGAAGCGGTCGACGTGCACGAGGTCGTCGAGCGGCAGGCGCTCGCCCTGCTTCGCCTCGGCGGCGTAGCCGCAGGTGAACGTCCCGAGGAACGTCCAGCGCAGCGGGACGTTGAGGATGCGCTTCGCCTTCTCGGTGATCCAGTGCTGCACGAAGACCGCGCCGAGTCCGAGCGAGTGCGCGCGCAGCCACATCGCGTAGATCGACATCGCCGCCGCCCACTCGAACCCGTTGTCGTAGTGCACGTTCGTGAGGCTCCGAGCCGGGTCGGCCACGACCGCGACGACCGTCGGCGTCACGACGTCGTTGACGAGCGCCGACGCGCCGCCGGGGCGGAATTGCGCGTCCCAGTACGCCGAGAGCTCCTTCGACTCTCGCGCGAGCGCCTGCAGCTCCTCCTTGACGCGCCGGTCCTTGACCCAGATGAAGCGCGCGGGCTGGAGGTTCGCCGGCGACGGCGCCCAGCGTCCGGCCTCGAGGATCTCGCGCACGAGCTCGTCGGGCACGGCGCGATCCTCGAAGCGCCTGATGGCGCGGCGCGTGCGCATCAGCTCGGCGAGGTCGACGCGGTCCGCGGTCTTCATCACGGCTCGACGATCACCTTCAGCGCCCCGTCGATGCGCTCGTGGAACGTCCGGAGCGCCTCGCCGAAGGCGCGCAGCGGGAAGTGGTGCGTGATGAGCTTCGCCGCGGGGATGCGGCCGTCGGCCATGAGCGGCATGACCTCCTCCATCGTGTTGCGGTTGGCCCGGACGCCGTAGAGGTCGATCTCCTCGAGCACGATCTTCTGGAACTCGATCTGCGACGGCTCCTTTGGGATGCCGGTGAACGCGACGCGGCCGCCCTTGCGCACCATGAGGATCGCCTGGCGCACGGAGTCCTTCGTCCCCGCCGAGTCGACCGCCACGTCGGCGCCGCGGTCGTTCGTGAGCGCGCGAACGGTCGCGATCGGATCGCCGTCGTGGTAGTCGACGGTCTCGAAGCCGAGCTCGCGCGCGCGGTCGAGCCGCTTGCCGCCGCCGACCACGATGCACCGCGCCGCACCGAGCGCGCGGGCGCACATCGCGGTGAGGAGGCCCATGCCGCCCGAGCCGACCGCGACGAACACGTCGCCGGGCTCGATCCCGGGCCGCTTTACCGAATGGAGCGCGATGGACGCGGTGTCGCAGAGCGCCGCGACGTCGAACGGCATCGCGTCCGGGATCGGAAAGATCGCCTTGATGGTGTGCACGACGTACTCCGCGTATGCGCCCTGGGTGTAGTGGCCGTACTGGCGATGCCCGAGGTCCTCGCGGCCGTAGTTGAAGCAGAGGTTGTAGCGGCCCGTCCGGCACATGCGGCAGTAGCCGCAGCCGGAGTGCGACGTGCCGGCGATGCGCGTGCCGGGCGTGAAGCCGAAGCCGCGCGCGAGCTCGCCGGCGTCGACCACCTCGCCGGACCACTCGTGCCCGGGAATGAACGGATACGCGCGCGGCCAGCGTCCCTTGAACGTCCCTTCGACGATCTCGGCATCCGTGCCGCAGATCGCGATCGCGCGCACGCGCGCGAGGACCTCGTTCGACGCCGGACGTGGGATGGGGACGCGTCGGACCTCGAACTCGTGCGGCGCGGTGAGCACGAGCGCGGACATCTCCGCGGTCCGGGGCGGCGCGGCGACGGCGCTCACGCCGAATTTCCCCTTGGAACGCATCCGTCAAATTCGGCGTGAGCGGCGCTCATGCCGAATTTCCCCTTGGAACGCATCCGTCAAATTCGGCGGCGCTCATGGAACGAACGCCACCACGCGGCAGATGCAGCCCTCGCCGCCGGTCCAACGCCACGGGAACGCGCCGACGTCGACGCGCCTGCCGGCGATGTCGGCGAGCTCGCCGCCGAGGTTCTCCAGCATCGGGATGTTCGCCTTCGCCATGTGGTAGTGGATGTGCTCGAAGTCCTTCATCGGGAGGGTCTCGTCGATCGGCCGTCCGCTCTGTGCCTCGTACTCCTTCACCAGGTCGGGCCGGAAGTAGCGGACGCGCACGTACAGGGAGTGGTCCATCGAGGCGAGGTCCGCGCCGATCATCTTGATCCCGCGGTCGATGAGCCAGTCGCACGCCTCGGGCTGGGGACCGGGGTGCCGGTCAAAGTACGTGACGTCGTCACGCGTCGGCTTCGTCCAGTTGTACCGGTCCCAGCCCGTATAGAGGATCACGATGTCGCCATCGCGCACGCGTTCCCCCGGCGGGAGGCAACCCTCGATGTCCTTGCGTGAGTAGTACGCCCAGGGCTTCGTGATCGCGCGCACGTCGACGACGAGTGCGGTGCCGTACAGGTCCGCGATCGGGATCTGGCCGAGGTCCTTGCCGGTCGGCCAGTAGTGGCTCGGCGCGTCGATATGCGTCCCGGTGTGCATGTTCGTGCGCACGAGGACGGTGCTCTTCCCGTCGCGGTGGTGCGTCGTGATGTCCGTGACCTGGATCGCCTCGAACTGCGGCCAGGTCGGCATCCGGTCGCCCCAGGGTTGAGTGAGGTCGATGAGTCTCATGACAGGATGCGCTTCCAGTTAGACAAATTGCGGCGCCGGGGAAGGGCTTTGCCCGGCGGCGCCGCAACCTTGTCCGCGGCGAGGAATCGAAGATTCCGAGCCGAATTCAATACGGGAAGTCCTTCTTGCCGAGCTGCGCGACGACCTTCGACGCGATCGTCAGGTCGACGACGTCGTTGAAGGTGAGGTCCTTCTTGATCTTGCCGAAGTCCTTCTCGCTCTTGATCGTGCCTTCGATGTTCTTCTGCGGCACGCCCTCGTTCTGCGGCCAGGCCTTTGCCTTCACGAGCTCGTCGAAGGTCTCGGTCACCACGTCCTTCGGCTCCTGCGTGAACTTCACGCCGATGTCGATGATCTTGTCGCGATTCGCCGTGTCGTACATCGCGCGGTTCGCGCGCATGAGCGCGCGGACGATGCACTCGGTCGTCGCGGGGTCGTCCTTCAGCGTCTGGGTCGGGACGACGTACACCGAGTACTGGTAATCCGACAGCACTTCCCACATGTTCGTGAGCACATGGATCTGCGGGTTCTGCTTCGCGGCGTTCTTGACCTGGTCGATGTGCAGGACCGCGGTGTCGGTCCCGCCGCTCGTGAGCTGCTGCACGCGTCCGGCGGTCGTCGTCTGGACGAAGGTGACGTCCTTGTCCGTGAGGCCCGCCTTCTTCAACACGATGCGGGTCATGACGTCCGCGAAGCCGCCCGGCTCCTGGACGCCCATCTTCTTGCCCTTCAGATCCGCGAGCGTCTTGATGCTCGGTCCGACGGCGAAGGAGACGTCGACGTTCGGCGCATAGGAGTAGACGACCTTCACCTCCGCGCCGTTCGCGATGCCGTCGACCACCGGCTCCGAGGAGGTCCCCGCGAGATCGATCGCCCCGGATGCGGACGCCCGGAGCGAGCCGACGCCGCCCTCGAAGCGGATGAGCTCGACGGTGAGGTTCTCGTCCTTGAAGTAGCCGAGCTCGTTGGCCACGTACGGCGTCAGGTGCACCACGTTCGGTGGCGTCACCGGCACCGCGATCGTGACCTTCTTCGATTGACACGTCGCCTTGGCCGCGGCGCTCGGCGACGGCGACGTCGCGCCGCCGGGCGCGCCCCCGCCCCCGCAGGCGGAGGCGATGAACGCGGTAACGAGTCCGATCGCGAGCACGCGTAGAGATCGCATGACCTTGCCCCTCCTACCTATTGCTCACGTCGCAGCCACGGCGCGACGCGGCCCTCGATCCACTGCACGAATCCCATGAGCAGGATGCCCATCGCGGAGACGACGATGACCGGCACGAACATGCGGTCGATGCGGAAGACGTTCTCGTACGCGATGATCAGGTACCCGAGTCCGACGAGGCCGATGAGGAACTCGGCGACGATCATCCCGATCAGTCCGCGGCCGATCGCGAGCCGGACGCCGGCGAGGACGAACGGCACCGCGGACGGCAGGATCACGTCGGTCCACAGGCGCCGCTCGCTCGAGGAGAACGCGCGCGCGACCTCGAGGAGTCCCTGATCGACGTTGCGAACACCCTGCTGGGTGTTGATGAGGATCGGGAAGATCGCGAACAGCGCGACGGTCGTGATCCGTGGCTCGTCGCCCATCGCGGCGCGACCGAACGCGACCGAGATGAGCGGCACGAGTGCGACCGACGGCGTCGAGTACAGCGCGCCGACGATCGGATCGATCGCGTTGTAGATGAAGCGGTTCCGTCCGGACGCGACGCCGAGCGCGATGCCGAGCACGAGCGCGATCGCCATCCCGATGGTGAACTCGCGCAGGCTCTGTCCGAGCGCCTCCTGCAGCTCGCCCGTGCCGACGAGCTCGAAGAACGCGCGGAAGATCGCCGACGGCGGACGGAGGATGAGCGGATTGAGCCGCGGCCCGGCGAACTCCCAGAGCGCGAGCACGACCGCGATCGACCCGAGTCGCACGGCCCAGTCGGAGAGCCGCGGTCGCCCCACGCGCCGGCGCGTCACGACGGCGGACGCCGTCGTCGCCTGCGCTTCTCGAATGCTCACGCGACGGCCCGCTCCCGGAGGAGCCGCCAGCAGTGATCGCGCAGCTCGACGAACCGCGCATGCGCGATGACGCTCGCGACCGTGCGCGGTCGCGGGATGTCCACGGCCATGATCTCGCGCACGCGTGCGGGCCGCGCGCTCAGCACGACGATGCGATCGCCGAGCGCGATCGCCTCCTCGATCGAGTGCGTGATGAACACCATCGTTCGCGGCTGCGCCTGGTAGATGCGCAGCAGCTCGTCCTGGAGGATCTCGCGGGTCTGCGCGTCGAGCGAGCCGAACGGCTCGTCCATGAGCAGGATGTCCGGCTCCATCGCGAGCGCCCGCGCGAGCCCGACCCGCTGCTGCATCCCGCCCGAGAGCTGGTACGGGTACGCGCGCTCGAAACCGGTGAGGCCGACCATCGCGGTGTAGCGGCGCACGCGCTCGTCGACCGTCGGGCGCGAAACGCCGGCGAGCTCGAGACCGTAGCCGACGTTCTCGCGGACGCGCTTCCACGGCATGAGGCCGAAGTGCTGGAAGACCATCGCGACGTTGCGCCGGGGTCCGCCGACCGGCGACCCGTCGATCGCGATCCGTCCGGCGTCGAGCCCGATGAGGCCGTGCATGCACCGCAGCAGCGTCGTCTTCCCGCAGCCCGAAGGGCCGAGGATGCAGACGGTCTCGCGGTCGCGCACCGCGAGGTCGAGGCCCTCGAACACCGTGACCGCGCCGGCGCTGTAGCGCTTCGTCGCGTCCTCGACGGCGATGCGCACCGCGCCGTTCACGCAAGCTCCACGGCCGACGCGAGCGGAGCGGTCGATGCGCGCACCGCGAGCGCCGCCGGCAACACGACGTGCGACGCGGCCATTGGCTCGTGCTGGAGACGCGCGATGAGGAGGCGCGCCGCGGTCGCGCCCATCTCGTACTGCGGCACCCGCACCGTGGTGAGCGGCGGCTCGAGGAGTTCGGCCTGCCGGATGTCGTTGAACCCGATGAGGGACAGATCGGCGGGAACGCGCACGCCGGCCTCTCGCGCTGCACGCAGCGCGCCGATCGCGATGAGGTCGTTCGCGCCGAAGATCGCCGTGGGCCGCTCGCGCAGCGCGAGGAGCGAGCGGGCGGCGGCGTATCCCGCCTCCTCGGAGAACGCCGCCGCCTCGATCCACAGCGCCGGATCCTCGGCGAGCGCGAGGCGGCGGATCGCGGCGCGCGCCCCTTCGGCGCGCTCGAGGCCGGTGGTCGTCGTCTGCGGGCCGGCGATGTGGCCGATGCGTCGATGCCCGAGCGCCGCAAGGTGCGCGATGGCCTCGGCGGCGGAGCCGCGGTTGTCGACCGTGACGGTGAGCTCGGCGCCGCGCGCGCTGCGGTTCACGAGCACGAACGGGAACCGCTCGCGACGCAGGCGCGTGATCACGGCGTCGGCCATGCGCGAGGAGGCGATGAGCAGGCCGTCGACCTGCCGCTCGCGGAGGACGCGGAGATACGTCGTCTCGCGCTCCGGCACGTCCTCGGTGTTGCAGAGCACGAGCGCGTACCCGCGCTCGAGCGCCGTGTCTTCCGCGCCGCGGATGATCGGCGGGAAGAACGGATTCGCGATGTCAGGGACGAGCATGCCGAGGGTGAGCGTCCGCTGCAGCCGCAGGCTGCGCGCGAGCGCCGAGGGGCGATAGTCGAGCCGGCGCGCGGCGCGCAGGACGCGCGCGCGCGTCTCGTCGCGGAGCGCGGCGCCGTCATTCAACGCCCGCGAGACCGTCGACGGATGCACGCGCGCGGCTCGGGCGACGTCGGCGATGGTGCGACGAGCTCCCCTCTTCTGCCGCACGGAAATCGATTGCACGGTACGCCGCGCGGCGTCGCTGTCAAACGCGTGGCGCGATGCGGAAACGCCGCTGCGCGAGAATCGCTCGCGTGCCGGATCTGCCGCGTGCGCTCGAGCAGCGGGGCCTCGAGCTCGTCGGACACAACGATCTCGACGGGAGAGGCGACGGGATGCAGATCATGCGCAACGGCGATGTCGTGTACGTCGGTCACATGGGCGACTTCCGTGTCGGCACGAGCGTCGTCGACGTCGCCGACCCGAGGCGGCCGCACGTGCTGCGTCAGATCCCCGTGCCGAACGGGACGCACTCGCACAAGGTTCAGCTCGCCGACGGCCTGCTGCTCGCGAATCACGAGCAGTACCCCTACCGCGTCGGCGCTTCGCGCACAGGGTCCCCTACCGCTGTCCCCGAGAGCGCCGGCTTGCTCGTCTACGACGTCTCGCGCCCATCCGACCCCCGCCAGGTCGGGTTCCTGGCCGTGGACGGACTTGGCGTGCACCGCATCTGGTACGCCGGCGGCCGGTACGCGTACGCCTCGGCGCGCGAGAACGGATTCCGCGGACGCCTCCTCATCGTCGTCGATCTCGCCGACCCCTCGCGGCCACGGTTGGCCTCGCGTTGGTGGTGGCCGGGGCAGCGCGACGGCGACGCCGTCACGCTTCCGCAGGACAGCGATGTCGGCGCGCACCACGTGATCGTGAAAGCCGATCGCGCGTACGGCGGGTACTTCGACGCGGGCGTCGTCGTGTACCGCGTCGCGCCCGACGGCTCGCTCGACCTCATCTCCTCGCTGTCCTGGTCGGAGCGGGCCGGCGGCCACCCACACACGCATACCGCGCTGCCGCTCGGCGATCGGGATCTGCTCGTCGTCACCGATGAGGCGATCGAGCCGAACTGCGAGGGCGCGCGCAAGGACGTGCACGTCGTCGACGTGTCGGACGAGCAGCACCCGAAGGAGGTCTCGCGCTTCCCCGTGCCGGAGGGTGACTACTGCAAGCGTGGGTTGCGTTTCGGGCCGCACAA
Source organism: Candidatus Dormiibacterota bacterium (assembly GCA_035639655.1). Lineage (GTDB taxonomy): Bacteria > Chloroflexota > Limnocylindria > P2-11E > CF-107 > CF-107. Next base: position 11,254 of record DASQXO010000066.1, on the reverse strand, counting down.
CGTCCACGAGAACCGGCCTGGCACGTTCCAGAGCGATCGCGTCGTGTTCGTGACGTACTTCAACGCCGGCCTCCGCGCGTACGACGTCGCCGACCCTCTCGATCCGCGGGAGATCGCCGCGTACGTGCCGGAGCCGCCGCCGGGACAGCCGGTGATCCAGTTCAACGACGTGCTCGTGTCCGCGGACGGACTCATCTTCGCGACGGACCGCGTGCGCGGCGGGCTCTACGTCCTCCGACGGACCTGACTACTCGCCTTCGCTCGCGAGCCGGTCGTTCTGTGAGGCATCGATCGGCACGGCGACGATCGCGGGCTCGTTCAGATCCAATGCCTTCCGCAACGTCGGCCGTAGCCCCTCGACGTGCTCGACCGCGAACCCGGCGATGCCGAACGAACGCGCGAGCGCGACGTAGTCCGGATTGCCGAACGCCGTCGCGAAGGTCCGCCCGAAGAGACGCCGCTCGTTCATCTCGATGACGCCGAGGCGTCCATCCACGAGGACGACACACACGATCGCGGTCCCGAGGCGTTTCGCGGTCTCGAGCTCCTGCACGTTCATGAGAAAGCCGCCGTCGCCGGAGAACGCGACGACGTTCCGCTCCGGTCGGACGAGCTTCGCCGCGATCGCGCCCGGCAGCGCGATCCCCATTGACGCGAGGCCGTTCGAGATGACGATCGTGTTCGGCCGCCTCGCCGCGTACAGGCGCGCGAGCCATACCTTGTGCGCGCCGACGTCGCTGACGACGACGTCGTCATCGCCGAGCGCGTCGCGGAGCGCCATGACCACGTCAGCGGGCCCGATCGGCGATCCGCCGGTGCCGGCGAACACCGTCGACGGCATCTTCCGTGGCTCACCGCGTGAAGGCAGCTTCTCCGTCAGCGCCGCGAGCGACTCGTCGATCTCGCCCACGACCTCGAGCTTCGGCTGGTAGTGGCCGTCGAGCTCCGCGGCGGTGCTGTCGACGTGCACGACGAGCTTGTCCTTCTTCGGATTCCACAGGGCCGGCGCCCACTCGACGAGGTCATAGCCGACGGCGATGACGAGATCGGCGTTCGCCAGCGCGGGCACGATGCGCAGGTCCGCCCCCGGACGCTGCAGCCCGACCGGGCCGGCATATCCAGGCTCGCGTGGATCGAGCGTGCCCTTCGCCATGAACGTGCTCACGGCCGGTATTCCGGTACGAGCGACGAAGGAGCGAAGCGCGGCGACGGTGCCGTGCCCGGCGGCGTCACGCCGGGTGACGCCGTTCCCGACGAGGACGATCGGCGCGTGGGCCGTCGCGATGATCTCTGCGGCGCGCTCGAGCGCCTCGGGCGACGCCTCGGGGTACGTCGTCCGACGGACCTCGAGCGGCGATGCGCTCACCTCCTCCGCCGCGACGTCCTCGGGCAGCTCGATGTGCGTCGCTCCCGGCTTCTCCAGACGCGCGAGGCGGAACGCCTTGCGGACGATCTCGGGGATCGTCTCGGCCAGCTGCACGCGCACGCTCCACTTCGTGACGGGATCGAACATGCGCACGACATCGAGGTACTGGTGCGACTCTTTGTGCACGCGCTCGAGGTCGGCCTGCCCGGTGATCGCGACGACCGGCGCGCGATCGAGCTGCGCGTCGGCGACGCCGGTGAGGAGGTTCGTGGCGCCGGGGCCGAGCGTCGCCAGGCACACGCCGGGGTACGTCGAGAGGCGCCCGTACACGTCGGCCATGAATGCGGCGGCCTGCTCGTGACGCGTGAGGACGAACTGGATCTCGTCGCTGTCGTCGAGCGCGGCGTTGAGCGCGAGCGTCTCCTCGCCCGGAATGCCGAAGACGTAGCGGACGCCCTCGTTCTCGAGGCAGCGGACGAGCAGCTGCGCCGCGTTCATCTCCGGAGGACATTCTCGGGTGAAGCGGCAGGTCCCGCCGCACGTGGCGGCGGGACCTGTCCGTGGCTAGTGACTACTCGACATGTGCGTGATCGCGGAGAGCGCGTTGACGATGCCGTTGCCGTACCAGGAGTTGTAACCCGTGCCGCCGGTGCACTGCTGCGGCGCATCGTTCGAGATCGACGGGAAGGGCGCGTACGGCGTCAGATCCGCCGGGCACGGCGTCGGATCCGCGGTCTGCTGGATGATCGCCGCGACCTGATCCGGCCGGAGCTTGCCGTTCTGCGGCGTCTGCGCGTCGCCGTAGCGGCTGATGACGAGCGCCGCGAGACCGGCGACGTGCGGGGACGCCATCGACGTCCCCTGCGCCCAACAGTAGTACGCGATCGGGTAGTTCGGGTCGGTCGTCGGCTCCTGTCGCTGACGCGAACAGTCGCCGGCGGCCCTTGCCGCCCATGTGGAAAGCACGCGGCCGTGGCCGGGATCCGTCGTCGGCTGGATCCGCGAGTCGCCGCCCGGCGCCGCCACCTCGGTCACTCCGACGCCGTAGTTCGAATAGAAGGACTTCTGCCGAAGGCTGCCGGTCGCGCTGACGCCGATCACCCCCGGGATCTCCGTCGGGATGACGACGCAGTCGTTGTGCACCGTCCGCGTCTCGCCGGGACCCGTGTCCGGGCTGATGATGTCCTGCGTCGGGTGCGCGAGGTCGTCCGAGAAGTTGCCCTCGGCCGCGACGACCGTCACGCCCTGCGTGATCGCGTAGCGGATCGCGCGGTACTCGGCGATCCAGATCGCCCGCTGGGTCGCGTCGTTGTGGCAGTTGAACAGGTACGGGTCCGCGAAGTAGCTGTTGTTCGTCACGTCGAGGTGGTGCGAGCCCGCCCACATGAACGCGCACACGACGGCCTCCGGGAAGAAGAACCCTCCCTCGTCGGTGCCGGTCTTGATCGCCGCGATGCGCACGTTCGGCGCGACGCCGACGATGCCGATGCCGTTCGCGGCCGCGGCGATCGTGCCCGCCGTGTGCGTGCCGTGACCGTTGCCGTCGTCCCACGCGCTGGGCGCTTGATTCGGAACGCCGTCGATGCACGACACGCTATTCACGAAGTCGATGTTCGCGGCGAGATCCGGGTGCCTGAAGTCGAGACCGGTATCGATGTCGCCGACGATCACCGACGGACTGCCGCCGGTGATCGCGTGCGCGGCCTGCGCGCTGATCTGCGACATGTCCCACTGGAATGCGCTGAAGGTGTCCGCGTCCGTTGCCGGCGCGTTCGCGAGGTCGCCGGGCGGCGGTCCCGACGCGTCGAGGTCCTCGTGCAGCTGGACGGCGAAGCGCGTGGTGGCCGATGCGTCCTGGACCGATCGGTCGAGCGCGAGCAGCGCCGTCCTGAACGTCGAGCTCGACGATCGCGCGATCGCGACGCCGATCTGACCGTACGCGTAGACGAGGGTTCCGCCGGCGCGCGCGATCGTCGCCGCCGCGTTCGCGGGTACGGCCTGCTGCTGATACAGGACGATGTACGTCTCGGTCGCCCCGCTCGCCGTCGAACCGACGGCGACGAGCTGGCTGCCGAGAACGAGCGCGAGGATCGCGAGGGCAGCCGTGAAGATCTGCCTTCCCATTCCCACCTCTCCCCTGCTGTTCGATAAGGCGGGCGTCACGATACCGCGCGCGGGTCAGATGGCCTTGCGAGCGAGTTAGCGGTCGTCCGCGCGGCGGGCGGCGACGCGCGGCACTACTCGGCGGGTGCGGGTTGCTGCGCGCCGGTGGCCGGCCCGACCCAGATCGTCTGGATGTTCACGAACTCCCGGATCCCGAAGACCGACAGCTCACGCCCAAAGCCGGATTGCTTCACGCCGCCGAACGGGAGCCGCGGGTCGGAGGCGACCATGCCGTTCACGAACACGTTGCCGGACTCGATGCGGCGCGCGAGCTGCTCGCCAAGGCCCGCGTCGCGCGTCCACAGCGAGGCGCCGAGCCCGTACGGCGAGTCGTTCGCGACGCGCACCGCATCGTCGTTGTCGCGCACCGCGCGGAGAGCGGCGACCGGGCCGAAGGTCTCCTCGCTGAAGACCGGCATCTCGTCGGTGACGTCGGCGAGGATCGTCGGTTCGTAGAAGAAGCCGCGCCGGCCCCAGCGCTTTCCGCCGACGACGACGCGCGCGCCCATGGCCACCGAGTCGCGCACCTGGCGCTCGAGCGCATCGCGGAGATCTTCCCGCGCGAGCGGTCCGACGTTCGTCGCCGGATCGAGCGGGTCGCCGACCCGAAGCGCGCGCACCGCGTCGGCGAAGCGGCGCTCGAAGTCGGCGGCGACGCGGTCCACGACGATGAAGCGCTTCGCTGCGATGCATGACTGACCGGTGTTCTGGTTCCGCGCGCGCGCACCGGTCGTGGCGGCGGCGTCGATGTCGGCGTCGGCGAGCACGATGAAGGGGTCGGACCCGCCGAGCTCGAGGACCGCTTTCTTGAGGGAGCGTCCGGCTACCTCGGCGATGCGCCGCCCCGTCGAAGACGATCCGGTGAGCGTGACGGCGCGGACGCGGTCGTCTTCGATGACGCGCTCTGCGGCCGCGCCCTGGATGAGCAGCGTGCGGAGCAGGCCGCTCGGGAACTCCGCCTCGCGGATCGCCTCCTCGAGCGCGAGCGCCGACTGCGGCACGTTGGAGGCGTGCTTCAGCACCGCGCCGTTCCCGGCCATGAGCGCCGGCGCGGCGAAGCGGATGACCTGCCAGAACGGGTAGTTCCACGGCATGACCGCGAGGATCACGCCGAGCGGCTCGAAGGCGACAAGGCTCCGGCGCGCGTTCGTCGGCGCAGGCATGTCGCGCAGGAACTCCTCGCCGTGCTCGGCGTAGAACTCACAGTTCCAGGCGCACTTGTCGATCTCGGCCTTCGACTCCGAGATCGGCTTGCCCATCTCGAGCGTCATCAGCCGCGCGTAGCGCTCGGCGTTCGCGCGAAGCACGCGCGCGAGGGCGCGCAGCCGGGTGGAGCGCTCCGCGAACGACGTCGTGCGCCATGTGCCGAACGCGCGGTGCGCGTCCTCGAGCGCGGCCTCGACGTCACGCTCGCTCATCACGTCGAAGGTCGCGAGGACCTCCTCGGTCGCGGGGTTGATCGACTCGATGACGTTCGTGCGAACGGCCACGCATCAAGGGTACGCTCGCGGCGTGCTCCCCGGAGTGCTCCGACATCGCTGGTTCGCGGCGTTCACGAGCTCGATCGGCATCGTCGGCGTGGGGGGCGAATTCGAGCGCCTCGCAGTGCCGCTCCTCGTGCTCGACCTCACCCACTCCGTCGCCGCGGTCGCAGGTGTCCGCATCGCGCAATTCCTTCCGTACATCGTCTGGGGACCGTTCGCCGGAGCCGTCAGCGACCGATTCGACCGGCGCAAGGTCATGCTCACGTGCGACGTCGGGCAGAGCGCGTGCTTCCTCCTGCTCGCCGGCCTCGTCGCGACCGGCGCGTTCTCGCTATGGGCGATCTACGCGCTCGAGTTCCTGGCCGAGGCGTTCGGCGCGACGTGGGCGCTCGTCACGGACTTCTCGGTCATTCCGTCGCTCGTCGGCGAGAGCGAGCTCACGCAGGCGAACGCGGTGTATCTCGGCACCGATCACGGCGTCCGCGCCATCGGTCCGGCGCTCGCCGGCCTCGCGATCGCCACGATCGGCATCCCCGCCGCACTCGCGATCACCGGCGTCTCGTTCCTGGCGACGGCGACGGTCATCTTCTTCATGCCGGCGGGGTACAAGCTCGCGGACCGGCCCGCGCCGTTCACACTCGCGCGTTTCGCGGGCGAGGTCGGCGAAGGCTTCGGCTACGTGCTGCGCCACCCGATCCTGCGCGCGCTCGGGATCCTCATGTTCGTCGCCAACCTCGGCGGCGCCGGCCTGCAGACGATCGTCCTCTACTACCTCCGCGAGGAGCTCGCGCTCGATCCCGGCGCGATCGGCGTCGCGCTGTCGTTCACCGGCCTCGCCGGCATAGGCGGCGCGGTCATCGCGCCGCGCCTGGCGCAGGGACGGCCGCTCGGCACCACGATGGTCGGCGTGGCGACGCTCGCGGCGCTCTTCACCGCGATCGCGACTTACACCGCCGACGTGCGCGCGGTGATCGTCGGAGTCGGCGGGCGATCCTTCACCCAGGCGGCGCATATCGTGTACGCGTACCTGCCGCGGCAGCGCGAGATACCGCCGCGGCTGCGCGGCCGCGCGAACGGCGCGTTCCGCCAGATGATCCTCATCGGTAACGCGCTCTCGCCCGCGGCGCTCGCCGCGACCGTCGACCGCTTCGGGACGTCGACGGCGTTCGCCGTCGCGTCGACGCTGATGCTCCTCGCCGCGGTGATCACGTACTTCTCTCCGCTGCGCGCGTATGACATCCGGCTCGTTGACACGGAGCCGCTCGCCGCCGTCGAGGAAGCCGAGACGAGCGCCGAGTGAGGCAGCGAGAGGAGTGGCTCGCGCTCGGCGAAGCGAGCCGCAAGCTCGGCGTCGACCCGGACACGCTGCGGCGCTGGGCCGACGCCGGCAAGATCGAGGTGTTCGTCACACCGGGTGGGCATCGGCGCTTCCCGCGCGCGGCGATCGAGGCGCTCCTGCCGCGGCCGCCCGCGGCGCGACGCTCGCTCGAGGGCGTCGGCGGCGTGGATCGCATGGCCGCGGATTTCGGACGGCGTCTTCGCGCGGAGCTCGGCGACGCGCGCTGGACGCGCTCGCTGCACGAGGGGGAGCGCGAGTCCTTCCGCGAGCGCGGGCGGCTCGCGAGCACGACGCTGCTGCGGTACCTCAACGCGACGCGACGGAGCGAGCGCGAGCGCCTGCTCTACGAGATCGAGGATCTCGGCCGCGCCTACGGTCGTGAAGCGAAGGCGAGAGGGATGTCGCTCGCGCGCGCGACCGAGACGCTGCTCTTCGTTCGCGGCCAGTTCGGCGCGCAGCTCTCGAGCCTCATGCGTCGCCGCGGGCTGCCGGCGGCGCGCACGCTCGTCCTCTTCGAGGAGGCCGACCACGCGTTCGACCGGATGCTCGTCGCGCTCATCGAGTCGCATCAGCGCCGGTCGTGACGGGGCGCGAACCTACACTCGGCCAATGACCAAAGACCCGATCGCGAGCGACGCTCTCGCCGCGATCGATCGCGCCCGCGACGCGCTCGTCGCGCTGTCGCTCGAGATCCACCGCAACCCGGAGCTCGCCTACCGTGAGCACAAGGCGGCGGCGCTGCTCGCGTCGTTCCTCGAGGAGCGCGACTTCGTCGTGCGCGCGCCCTACGTCGGGATCGAGACGTCGTTCCGCGCGGACGCCGGACGCGGCCGGCCGACGATCGCGATCCTCTGCGAGTACGACGCGCTGCCCGATATCGGTCACGCCTGCGGGCACAACCTCATGGCGATGATGGGCGTCGCCGCGGGCCTCGGCGTGCGCGCGGTCATCGACCGTCTCGACGGCGCCGTCGCCGTCATTGGCACGCCGGCGGAAGAGGGCGAAGGCGGGAAGATCGCGCTGCTCGAGTACGCCGGGTTCGACGACGTCGACGCGGCGATGATCGTCCACGCCGGAAGTCGCACGCTTGCCTATCGCCGCTCGCTCGCGTCGGTCCGCGTCGACATCGATTTCCGCGGCAGGGCCGTGCACGCCGCGTCGCAGCCGGACCAGGGCATCAACGCGCTCGACGGCCTGATCCTCACGTTCGTCGGCGTGAACGCGCTCCGCCAGCAGCTCCGACCCGACGCCCGGATCATGGGCGTGATCACGCACGGCGGCTCGGCGGCGAACATCATCCCGGAGTACGCGGCGGGGAAGTTCAGCCTGCGCGCGCTCGACCGCGCGTACCGCGACGAGGTCATCGAACGCTTCTCGCACGTCGCGCATGGCGCCGCCTCGGCCACCGGCGCGACGGTGAACCTCTCCGTCCGGCGCAACTCCGCATACGACAACATGGTCCCGAACCGCGCGATGGCCGATCGATACGCCGAGCACCTGCGCGGCCTCGGCGTCGACGTCGCGCAGGAATCGCCCGACGAGCGCATGGGCTCGACGGACATGGGCAACGTCATGCAGGCGCTGCCCGGCATCCACCCGTACATCAAGATCGCGCCGGAGGGAACGCCAGGTCACTCGGTCGCCTTTCGGGACGCGGCCGCGACGGCGGAGGCGCACGTCGCGGCGCTCGCCGCGGCGAAGGCGATGGCGCTGCTCACGATCGATCTGCTGCGCGATCGCGCGCTGCTCCATCAGGTGAAAGCGGAGTTCGAGGAGAACCGTCGCCAGGGGCTCGTTCGCGGCAAGGCGCAACCGGCGGCCAAAATCTAGAATCGCAATTCGGACACCTCGCCGCGCTCGCGGCGATCGTGACAAGGGAGAGTGCTTCCACCGTGGCCACGACTGCCGAAAAGACCCTCTACTCGTTCCCGGACGGACCGCGTCCCGACGCCGTCGAGTGGGCCGGCACGCCGCTCGCGGCGCGCAACACGATCACCCGCACCAAGGGCCGGACGAAGGTCCACGACAAGACGATCGACACGAAGCCCGGCCTCCTGACGCGGTTGCTCGCGAACGCGCTTCAGGCGATCGTCACCGATCCGCGCGAGGCGTACTGCCACGACGTCGTGATCCACGGCATCCGCGTGCGGGCGGTGACGAACAGCGAGCACCTGATCAGCTACTGGCGCGATAACTGGTACGCGGTGCCGGAGTGGGAGCGCATCACCGGGCAGACCGTCGCGGAGTCGCCGCAGGTCCTCACCGTCGCGCTCGGCGGCGTCCCGACCGAGGCCGAGGCGGCCTACTACTCCCGCGCGAACAACATGGTCGTGTTCTTCAACACGTCCTATTACGGGCAGCTGAAGTCGTGGGTCCTCGGCGCCGTGGGCCGCTACCTCGCGTCGGAGTACGGCGTGCACTCGATCCACGGCGCGGTCGTGGAGATGGACGGGAACGGGATCCTGTACATCGCGCCGACCGGCACCGGGAAGTCGACCTCGTCGTACGGCGTGATGGAGTTCCCGAACACCCGCTTCCACTCGGACGATTGGGTCTACATCCGCTACGCGTACCGCACGAAGGACGGGAAACTCGTCTCGCCGCTGCGGATCGAGCAGCAGGAGCGCGAGGTCGCACGCGGGTACCGCTGCTTCGGCTGGATCGAGGCGAACCGCAGCGCCAAGGCCGTGGTGCACGGTCGTGGACTCGACGACAAGCCGATCACCGTCGCCCTCGACCAGCTCGACCTGTCGAAGCCGACCGAGGCGTACGCGTACACCTCGGAGAAGGTGTTCTACCTGCGCTCGAACCTGGTGGAGAACTTCCCGATCGCCGCGTTCGACATCATCAAGTCGCGCCTGGAGAACGCACCAGACGTGAGTCCTGAGTTCATGCGCGAGAACAAGGACACCATCGCCGCCGTCGTCGCCAAGCTCCGCGCCGACTCACACTTCAAGGGCTCGCCCTTCGAGCGCATGAGCGAGGACGAGCTGCGCACGACCGCGGCGCGGCTCTTCGCCTTCGACAACACCCGCGCCATGCTCGACATCACCACGGTGTTCCCCGAAGCGCGCGTCTACACGAACCCGATGGAGCCCTGCCGCGTCACGACGGTGATGCTCTTGAAGCGCAACTTCGACGAGGACGTCGTGGCGAAGCGGCTCACGATCGACGAGTTCATGGCGCGGCTGATGGTCGGCCTGACGCCGATGGGCACGAAGGAGATCGTCTACAACTCGTACCGCGCCGTCGACGACGCGTCCGAGCGCAAGTGGCTGGACCGGCTGGAGGCGCAGGGCGTGGACAAGATGTGGCGCGTGTACCGCGAGGCCGCCGACAAGCCCGAGACGCTTCAGGAGGAGTTCGAGCTTTTCCGCATGCTGTTCCAGTCGGCGAAGGCGTACGACCTGAACACGGTCATCCAGAAGGATCCGCAGGTCCGCTCGAAGATGGAGGCCGTCGCCCGCACGATGCGCCTCATCGCGCGCCTCCACACGAGCACGGACGAGAAGCTCAAGGCGACCATCGGCGACTACACCACGTACTCGGGCGCGTGATGGCGCGCACGCACCGCGTCACGCTCATCCCCGGCGACGGCACCGGCCCAGAGATCGTCGACGCGACCCGCCGCGCCATCGAGGCGACCGGCGTCGCGATCGAGTGGGACGTCCAGAACATCGGCATGACCGTCATCGAGCGCTACGGCACGCCGTTCCCGGAGGCGGCGCTCGCCTCGATCCGCCGCAACCGCGTCGCGCTCAAGGGGCCGCTGACCACGGAGCTCGGGAAGGGCTTCCGCTCGGTGAACGTCGCGCTGCGCAAGGAGTTCGACCTGTACGCGAACCTCCGCCCGGCGAAGCGCTACCGGGGCGTGCAGTCGCGCTACGAGCACGTCGACCTCGTCATCGTGCGCGAGAACATCGAGGACCTCTACGCCGGCATCGAGTTCGAGCCGGGCACGCCCGAGTGGCGCGCGGTCCGCACCGCGATCGCGACCGCGTCGCGGCAGGACGTCCGCGACGACGCGGCCATCGCGATCAAGACGATCTCGGAGTACAACTCGCGGCGCATCGTGAAGTTCGCGTTCGACCACGCGCGCGCGAACGACCGCCGCAAGGTCACCGCGGTGCACAAGGCGAACATCATGAAGTTCGCCGACGGCCTGTTCCTCTCCGTCGCCGCGTCGGTGGCGAAGGACTACCCCGAGATCACCTTCGAGGACCGCATCGTCGACAACATGTGCATGCAGCTCGTGCAGAAGCCGGAGGAGTACGACGTCCTGGTCATGCCGAACCTGTACGGCGACATCCTCTCCGACCTCGCCGCCGGGCTCGTCGGCGGTCTCGGCGTCGCCCCCGGCGCGAACATCGGCTCGGACATCGCGGTGTTCGAGGCCGTCCACGGGAGCGCGCCGAAGTACGCCGGCCTGAACAAGGTCAACCCGATGGCGCTCATGCTCGCGGGCGCGATGATGCTCGGCCACCTCGGTGAGAACGAGGCGGCGCGACGGCTCGAGCGCGCCATCGCCGATGTCGTCGCCGAGGGACGCGACGTGACGTACGACCTGAAGGCCGACCGCGACGATCCGAGCGCGGTCGGCACGCGCGAGTTCGCCGACGCCGTCATCCGGCGGATGGCGGGGCGGGTCGCGGCCTAGTGCCCGAGCGGCAGCTCTACTCGACGAAGACGAAGTGGGAGTTCCAGATCGGATACTCCCGCGCCGTGCGCGACGGCGAGCACGTGCGCCTCGCCGGGACGGCCGGCCTCGATGACCGCGGCGCGGCGGTGAGCGGCGGCGCCGGCGCGCAGATGCGTCGCGCCATCGAGATCGCGCGCGCTGCGCTCGCCGAGGTCGGCGCCGAGTTCAAGGACGTGATCATGACGCGGATCTACGTGAAGGAT
>DASQXO010000065.1:0-21754 GCA_035639655.1 Candidatus Dormiibacterota bacterium | reverse complement strand
TGCGCTCCCACGCCCGGCCGGTCTCGACCTCTTCGTCGCGGATGCGCGCACGGACCGCGGGATCCGCCAGGCGCTCGCAGAGCTTCGCCGAACCGCCCGCGTGGGCCCAGTTCGGGATGGTCACCGCGAGGCCGGTGGACGACGCCGTGTAGGGATACTGGTCGGCGGTCACGTCGACGCCGGCGCCGCGCGCGCGCTCGATCAGCGCGGTCGACTCCCTCACCTTCCCCCAGTTCTTCTGTCCCGAGGCCTTGTGGTGCGAGAGCTCGACCCGCACGCCCGAGCGCCGGCCGATCTCGAGGTTCTCCGCGACCGCGTCGAGCAGCTTCGCCGATTCGTTGCGGATGTGGCTCGCGTACAGGCCGTCGTACCGCGCGACGACCTCGCCGAGCGCCGCGAGCTCGTCGGTGCCGGCGTACGCGCTCGGCGGGTAGATCAGGCCGCTGGCCATGCCCACGGCGCCCTCCTCGAGCGTCGACGCGAGGAGCGCGCGCATCGCGGAGAGCTCCCCGGCGCTCGGCGGGCGCCGGTCCCCGCCGACCACCGCCTGCCGCAGCCGGGCGTGCCCGACGAACGAGCAGAAGTTGAGCGCCGTCCCGCTGCGCTCGACCGCGTCCAGGTACTCGTCGAACGACGTCCACGTGCGCCGACCCGCGTACCGCTCGAGGCGGCGATCGACCTCGTCGGCGCCGAGGCCGATGGCGGGCGCGCTCGAGCTGCCGCAGTTCCCGGCGATGACGGTGGTCACTCCCTGATGGAGCGTGCTGAGGAGACGCGGCTCGATCAGCACGGACTCGTCGGAGTGCGAGTGGATGTCGATGAATCCCGGCGCGACGATGCGTCCGGCCGCGTCGATGCGGCGCGCCGCGCTCGCGCCGACGAGATCGCCGATCGCCGCGACGCGGTCACCGCGCACGCCGACGTCCGCCCGCCGGCGCGCCGCGCCGGTCCCGTCGCAGACGTCGCCGCCGGCGATGACGATCTCGAACGCGGCGCTCATCGCCGCCGGCGCTCGCCGACCTCGTCACGGCGCTCGCGTCGGCGCGCGACCGCGATCAGCCGCGGAGACGCGGCGGTCGCGGGCTCGAGTCCGTAGCTTCCGTACACCGCCTCGATGTCGAGCCCCGACGCGGTGAGGAGCAGCTCGAGCTCGCGGCGATACAGGTAGTGCAGGCGCGCCGTCCGCACGTAGCGGCGGGACTTCCCGCGAACATCGATCTCCTCATAAATATTACTAAATGTCACGCCGTCGACGTCGGCGACCGACGAGGACGTCTTCATCACCGTCGCGCCGGTGTTCGGATCCTCGCGCGTCCAGTTGTGCACGACCGCGCCCTGCATCCCGGCGATCTTCTCCGGATCGGGCTGGAACACGTCGAGCACGAACAGCCCGTCGGCGGCGAGATGCTCCCGCACGCGCGCGAGCGCGGCGAAGCGATCCTCGGCTCGCAGCACCAGGAAGCTCGTGAAGGGGATGGCGATGAGGCGGAACGGTTCGGTCAGCGTGAAGTCGCGCATGTCGCCCACCACGAGCTCGAGCTTGACCTTCGCCTCGGCCGCCTTTCGGCGCGCGAGGTCGAGCTGCGCGGCGGACGCGTCGAGGCCGACGACGCGGTGACCGTCGAGGGCGAGCGGGATCGCCACGCGGCCGGTGCCGCAGGCGAGCTCGAGGATGGGACCGCCGGTGCGCCGCGCCATCGCGCGGTAGAAGTCGAGGTCCTCGGTCCGGTCCTGGACATCGAGGTCGTAGAGCTCGGCGAGGCGCATCGCGAGCGCCGGTGTGGTCTCCTGGCCCATCCAGTCGAGCGACATCGCCTCAGCCATTCGCGGCGTGCGCGTGCTTGGCGCGGCGCAGAAGGTCCGGCGAGGACAGCAGGTCGGCCGCGGTCATCGCCAGCGCCTTCGCGGCGACGACCATCGTGTCGAGGGCCTCCGGCGTCGCCGCGCAACGCGCGAATTCGACCGAGTGCGTCGGCGTGCCCTGCGGCGCGATCGCGAGGTACGGATGGATCGACGGCACCTGGCTCGAGACGTTCCCCATGTCGGTCGAGCCATGCGTGTCGCTGGGATTGCGGCGTCGCATCGGTCGCCCAAGCGCGGCGGCGTTCGCCGCGAACGCCTCGGCGATCGGATCGTTCGTCGTCAGCGTGTCGCATTGATCGACCCATGTGAGCCGGACCTGCGTGCCCGTCGCAAGGGACGCGCCCTCGAAGCAGCGCTGCACCTTCTGCTTCAGCTGCTCGAGGTAGCGATTGTCCGGCGAGCGCACCATGAAGCGGCCGGCGGTGCGCGCGGGGATGATGTTCGGCGCGTCGCCGCCGTGCGTGATGATCCCGTGCACGCGCGAGTCGCTGCGGATCACCTGGCGGAGCGCGCTGACGTTGTTGTACGCCATCACCATCGCGTCGAGCGCGTTCACACCGAGGTACGGACGCGCCGCGGCGTGAGCCGCCTTGCCCGTGAACTCGACCTCTAGCGAGACCATCGCGAGCATGAGCGGATCGATCTCGTCCGCCGTGCCGGCGTGGAACATCATCGCCGCGTCGACGTCGCGGAACGCGCCGGCCGCGATCAGCTTCGCCTTCCCGTTCCCCCGCTCTTCGGCCGGCGTGCCGATGACGCGCACGGCACCGGCCAGCTTCGGCGCCGCGCTCCGCAGCGCCAGGAGCGCGCCGACCGAGGCCGTGCCCATGAGATTGTGACCGCACGCGTGGCCGATCGCGGGCAGCGCGTCGTACTCGGCGCAGAGGGCGACGACGGGACCGGGCGAGAGGCGGAGCTCCGCGAGGAACGACGTCGCGATGCCGGAGTAGGGCCGGGCCACCGAGAGACCGCACGACGACAGCAGCGAGGCGAGCCGCTCGGCGGAGCGGTGCTCCTCGTACGCGAGCTCCGGCTCGCCGTGCAGCGCGAGGGCGACCCGCTCGAGCTCGGGGCGGAGGGCGTCGACGGCGCGCGCGATCGCGGATTTGACGCCGTCGAGGTCGGGCATGGGTCTTCGCATCATCACACAGCGACCTCAGCTACGCGCCGACAGCACCCCCTCGAGCGCGGCGAGGCCGGCGAGCAGGAATGCCGCGGTCGCCGCGGACAAGGCGTCCGCCGCGCGGAGCGATCCGAGCGCCATCACGCCGACGCCGACGATCGCGCCGCGCCGCAGCGCGACGAGCGCCGGCGGACGTCGGCGCCGCGAACGCAGCCGGGGGACGTAGTAGAAGGTCGCCGACGCGAGCGCGAAGGCCACGATGCCGACCCCGAGGAGGAGCGCGGCGATCGCGGCGGCATCGTCAGGCTCGCGCGTCGTGACGATGACCCCGGCGAGCAGGAGGCCCGCGAGCGCGGCGATCGCGAGGAGCCGCGCGGTCAGCATCCTCAGTCCGCGTCGAGCGGGAGCGGGCGCTGCGCGGCGGTCTCGCTGACGGCGTTCGTGCTCGCCTCCTGGAGTCGATCGCCGACCCGGCCGAGCCATCGCGAGCTCGCCGCGTGTGCCGATCGCGCGTTGTCGAGGTGGCGCCCGACCTTCTCGTGCTCGTCCTCGAGGCGCGCGAGATCCTGGCCCAGCTGTCCGAGGCAGCGCTGCAGCTCCCGCGCGCTCTCCTGGATCGCGAGCCCCTGCAGGCCGAGGTGCACCGCCGCGAGGAACGCCTGCAGCGTGCTCGGCGAGACCGGCACGACTCGTCGCTCCGCGCAGTACGCGCGGAGATCGAAGTCGGGATCCGCCGCGACGGCGAGTTCGTAGTAGACGGCTTCTGACGGGACGTACAGGAACGCGATGTCGAGCGTGCCGTCCCGCGGCACGATGTACCGCTCCGCGACGGCGTCGATGTGGCGCTTCACCGCCGCCACGAACGCGCGTCGCCTCGCGCGCCGCTCGTCCGCCGTTCCATTTGTCATTTCGACGAACGCGTCGAGCGGAAACTTGGCGTCGATCGCGACAAGCTTGTCGCCGATCAGGACAACCGCGTCGACGCGGGTGCGGGTGCTCGGGAACTCGTACTGCCGCTGGAACCGTCCCGGCAGCAAGTCCGCGAGCAGCCGTTCCAGCATCAGCTCGCCGACGCCGCCGCGCAGCTTCGGCGGACGCAGGAGCTCCTGCAGCGAGCCGATGTCGCGCGCGAGCGCCGTCACCTCGCGCGCCTGCTCCTGCAGCGCGCCGATCCGTTCGCGCACGTCCCCGATCGCCGACTGCGTCTGTCGCGAGCCGGCCGCCAGGACCTGCTGCGTCGCGATCGACTGCGCCTCGATCGCCCGCTGGAGGGTCGCGACCTGGGCGCGCATGCTCCGTTGCGCGAGCGCGCCGATCATGAGTGCCGCGGCCGCGACTCCGACGAGCGCGTACTCGAGCATGGAACGGAGTATAGAACGGACGTTCGTCTTTGTGGAAAGACGAAGTGTTGCTTAATGCCTACGATCGCACGGCCGACGGGCACACGTCGGCGAACGCGCAGGTCCCGCAGTTCGTCACCGACGGCCGCGGCGTGTAGTCGCGCGCGCGGATGCCGACCGCGGCGCGCTCGATCTTGTCCAGCGTCGCGCGCAGGTCCGCCTCGGTCTTCACCGCAGAGCCGACGATGCCGCTCGCGAGGAAGTGGAGCGTGACGCTCGACGGGAGACGACCGAAGGCGCGGCGGAACGCGACCGCGTAGACGTCGAGCTGCAGGCTCTCCCTCGCGCGCGCGTCCGCGGCGCGCTGGTCACGGATGTCCGAGCTCTTCCAATCGACGATCGTCGACTCCTCCTCGCCGTGCGACTCCACCGCGTCGAACCGCCCGGTCACGCGCGTCGTCCCGACCATGAAGCTGAAGGGCCGCTCGACGAAATCGGGCAGCGCGCCGTTCGATTCGGCGCGCGAGTAGAACGCGTCGATGGTGCGGAGCCCCTGCTCGAGTCTTCCCGCGGCGTGCTCCGCGGAGAGGAAACCCTCGGCGAGCCACGCCGCACGGAACGAATCCTTGACGTCCTCGCGCGAGACCGGCTGCCCGCCGAGACGCCGGGTGTAGTAGTCGGCCACGGCGCGATGCAGGGCCGCGCCGTACATCGCCTCCGGATGCAGCGGCACCGGCAGACGCAGCACGTGGGCGAACTTGTACCGCAGGGGGCACGCCCAGTAATCCTCGAGGCCTTGCCGGCTGACGGTGACGATCTCGCCCTCGGGGATCGGCTCGAGTGGCCGCGCCGACTCCGCCGCGGGCGCGAAGCGCGCGATCACGCTCGCGGGCGTGTCCGGCCGGACGACCGGTAGCGCGAGCGGGCCAAGCGCTTCGGCGATGAACGGGCTCGGACGCTTCGGACGGACCTGGCCGTAGTCGCGCGCCGCCGTGAAGTACAGCTCGTCCCTCGCGCGCGTCATCGCGACGTAGAAGAGACGGCGCTCCTCCTGCTCGTGATAATCGCCGCTCGGCAGCCGGTCCTTCGCCAGCGCAGCGGGTAGCTCGAGTGGATCGCCCCGCTGCGTCACGGGAAAGCGGCCCTTCGTGCACGAGCCCACGAAGACGACATCGAACTCGAGCCCCTTCGCCTTGTGCACGGTGAGGATGCTCACCGCGTCGGAGGTCAGCTCGACCTCCGCCGTGGCCGGGTCGTCGCCGGCCTCGACGAGCAGGTCGATCGCGTCGACGAAGAACGGCACCCGATCGACGGGCAGCGTCTCCCCGACCGAGCGGACGATCGTGAAGAACTTCGCGATGTTCTTGGCCTGGTCCTCGGCGGCCGCCGATTCGGCGCGCGCGAGCTGTTCGAGCGTCCCACTCCTCTTCAGGAACTCGTAGATGATCTCCCCCGTCGTCTTCTCTCCCGCGAGCTCGGTGAAGGAGCGCAGATCGGCGACGAGGCGCCGGGCCGCATCGGCGCCCTCCGGCGAGACGGCCGCGTCGTCCCCATCGGCGATCTTCTCCAGCACCTCGCGGAGCGTCGTCGTCCGCCGATTGGCGCCCTCGAGGGAGCGCACGAGGTCCTCGGCCGGGAACGCGTAGAGCGGCGAGGAGGCGAGGAGGTAGAGCTGCCCGCTCTCCGACGGGCGGGCGACCGCGTAGAGGAACGCGAGGAGCAGGCGGATCTCGCCGCGCTGGTACAGGCCCGCCGTGCCGGAGAAGCGGTACGGGATCCCGCGGTGCGCGAGCGCGACCATGAACGGCTCGGCGTCGCGGTTGGCGCGCACGAGGATCGCGAAGTCTCCCGGCGCGCGGCCCGCGGTCATCCCCTCGCGGATGCGCTCCGCGACGGCGTCGGCCTCGTCGCTTGCCGTGGCGAAGGTGAGGAAGTCGACGGCAGGGCCCTCGGTCCGCAGCGACCAGATGCGCTTCGAGATGCCGAGCTGCACCTCGAGCCGGTCCGGATCGTTGTGCCGGATCAGCCGGTAGGCGGGATCGAGGATGCGCTGGTGCGAGCGGAAGTTCTGCGTGAGTGTCACGACGCGCGCCTCGGGGAAGGCCTCGCGGAACATGACCATGTTCGACAGCGCGGCGCCGCGCCACTTGAAGATCGACTGGTCGTCGTCGCCGACGACGGTGAGGTTGCGGTGCGCGGCGCAGAGATGGCGAAGCAGCTCGAACTGCGCGTGGTTCGTGTCCTGGAACTCGTCGACGAGCACGTACCGGTAGCGCTCGCGCAGGCGGCGCGCGGCGGCGGGATGCTCGCGGAGGACGCGCAGCGCGAGCGAGATCTGGTCGGCGAAGTCGAGCACGCCGCTCCGCGCCTTCAGAATCTCGTACGCCGCGTAGCACTCGGCGAGCTCGTCCTGCTGCTCGGCCCACTCGGCGAGGCCGGTGTCCTCCGGGTTCGCGCCTGAGAGCTCGCGCTGAGATCGCGCGTACGCGCGGTACTCCGCCGGCGAGACGTCCTCGTCGCGGGCGCGGCTGAAGAGGGTGATGAGGCTGCGCACGTGCCGCGTCGGGTCGCCGAGCGGCCGGTAGTGACGGAGCGGCAGATCGAAGAGGTGCGCGCGGAGGAAGATCGCCTGCTCCGCGTCGCCGAGCACCTTCAGGTCGCTGCCGATGCCGAGCTCGAGCGCGAACTCGCGGACGATCTCGTCGCCGAAGGCGTGAAACGTCGCGATCGCGACATTGCTTTGGCCGAGCGGGGTCAGGAGGTCGACGCGCTCCTCCATCTCCGCGGCGGCCTTCTCCGTGAACGTCACGGCGAGGATCTCCTGCGGCCGCGCGCGGCCGGAGGCGATGAGATGCGCGACCCGGCGCGTCAGGACGCGCGTCTTCCCCGTCCCGGCCCCGGCGACGATGAGCAGCGGCCCGTCGCCGTGCGTCACCGCGTCGCGCTGCGGTTCGGTGAGGTCCGCGAGTGGGTCGCCGCTGATCTCGAGCGGCTCGAGCGTCCCGGCGATGAGCTCGAGCTGATCGGGCCGTGCCGACATTACTATTATTTAGTAGCCCTCCCCCGTCTCACGCTCACATGATGGTAGGCTCGCGCGCCGTGCGTCTCGGTCGGCGCGGCATCCTCGTCTACTCCGCCGGCTCCGTCGGTGCTGGCGCGTTCTACGCGTTCAACAACTTCGTCCTGCCGTTGCTACTGAAGCCGACCGGCGCCCCCGATCTGCTCATCGGCCTGCTGTCGAGCACGCGGAGCATCGAGGGCGCCGTGATCCAGCCGACCGTCGGGGCGTGGTCGGACCGGATCTGGACGCGGCTCGGCCGCCGGCGTCCCTTCATGGCGGTCGCGGTCCCGCTGTCGGCGCTCTTCCTGTTCGCCGCGCCGCTGGCGAACGGGCTGCTCCCGCTCGCCGTCGCGATCTTCCTCTTCTCCATCTTCTTCAACATCGCCGTCGATCCGTACGCTGCGCTGCTTCCGGACATCACGCCGCCCGACGAGCGCGGCCTCGTGTCCGGCGTGAGCAACGGCACGCAGTACCTGAGTCAGGTGCTGTTCCTCCTGGCGATGTCCGGAGCGGTTGCGATCGGCATGCCCGGCGCGTGGGGCTACACGCTCTGTGGCGCGCTCGTCCTGGTGACCTTCGCCGTCACGGTCGCGGGGATCCGCGAGCCGCGCACGCTTGCGGAGCGCGCGTTGCGAACGCCGCTGCGCGCGTACGTCGAGACGCTCGTCTCGAACGGCCCCGCGTTGCGCTACCTCGCCGCGATCTTCGTGTTCCAGTTCGGGCTGAACGCGGTCATGCCGTTCCTCACGCTCTTCATCACCACGGACATCGGCGAGTCGAACGACGTCGCGCTCGCGCTCTCGGCGCTCGCACTCTTCGTCACCGCCGTTTCGGCGCTCGCGCTCGGAGGCGTCGCCGACCGCGTCGGCCACCGCCTCGTGCTCGCCGCCGGCTGGGGCGTGCTCGCGCTCGCCGCGCTCGGCGGCACCGTGATCCACGGGCTCGCGCAGACCGTCGCCGTCGTGCTGCTCGCCGGGATCGGGAACGGCGCGGCGAGCCTGGTGAAGTGGCCGATCCTCACCTTCCTCATCCCGCCGGAGAAGACCGGGATCTACGCGGGGCTCGCGGCGGCGGCCGACTCGATCGCTTTCCCGCTCTCGATCTTCGTCGCGACGGAGATCTTCTTCCCGACCCTCGGCTACCGCGGCATCTTCGCGATGCTCGCGATCAACATCGTGATCGCGCTCGGGCTGTTCCTCGCGTTCGTTCGCGTTCCGCGAGCAGCGGCGATCGCGCCCGCGCCCGCACAATAGTTCTCGTCTTGCGCCGCCTGTTCGTCCTCCTCCTCGTCCTCGCCCTGAGCGCCTGCGAGCCCGCGGTCAGCCGACCGCCGGAGTCGTCGGGCAGACCCCTCATCGGCCCGGACACGCAGCGGGAGCTCGAGGCCGTGCTCCAGCGGAAGGCCGACGCGATCCGCCGCCAGGACCTCGCCGCATTCCAGTCGACGATCGATCTGAGCCGCGCCGCGTTCCGCCGCTGCTGGATGGAAGCCTTCGACGAATCCGGCCGGGGCGCGATCCCATTCGGGGCGCTCGGCACCAGGATCGTCAAGGTCGAGCCGTACCTCGACAGCTACGTGCGCGCGTACGTGCAGGACGATCCCGGCTCGATCTCACGGCGCTACTTCCGGCGCGAGGGCGGGACGTGGCTGCTGTCCGAGCCGCGCGACGACGAGCTCGGCGGGGCGCGGTCGAAGACCGTCGACGGCCTGGACGTCGCGTACTGGGGAATCGACGAGGACATCGTCGACGCGATCGCGAACGAGGGCGTCGCGACGCGCGCGTTCCTCGCGCAGTTCGAGCGCGGCCCGACCCGGCAGCCGTTCGCGTTCCGGGTCTACCCCACCCGCTCGGCGACGCCGCCGCAGGCATGCCGCGCCGCCGGCACGACGCCGCTGAATCCAGCGGATCCGTTCATCCGGATCTTCTCCGTCTGGCTCGCGCCCTCGCTCACCGCGGTGAGCGAGGACACGCGCGCGCTCCTCCGGCACGAGGGGCTGCACTGGGTGCAGGACCAGTTCATCCAGGGCATCGCCGTCCGCCTCGACTGGTGGCTCGTGGAGGGGTGGCCCGACTACGTCGCGAACGCGCCGCGCCCGAACACCGGCGCGCTCATCTGCGCCGGCCGCACGCCCCCGCTCTCGGAGCTGCGCCGCGGCGCGCTCGACGATCCGAGCACGCCGACCGAGCTCAGCGGGCAGTACTACTCGTACGCGCACAGCATGGTCGAGTACCTGTACGCGCGCTTCGGGGCCGATTCGTACTGGGCGTTCATGAGCGCGTTCAAGTCCACGATGAACATCGACGTCGTCTACCCCGACGTCGTGCACGAGAGCGCCGACCAGTTCTACGCGGACTGGCTCGCCTGGGCGCGGAAGAAGTACTGCTAGCCGGCGAGCGACTCCGCGAGCGCGACGAGCGTCGGTACCGCCGGACCCTGCGGGCCCTTCGGCGCGTACGCGGTGTCGTTCTCGGCCCAGAACGTCCCGGCGATGTCGAGGTGCGCCCAGGGCTTGCCGTCGTCGACGTGGGCCTCGATGAACGCCGCGGCGGTGCACGCGCCGCCCGGCCGGCCGCCGGTGTTCTTGATGTCCGCGATGTCGGACTGGATCTGCAGCCGGTGCTCGGGCGTGATCGGCATCGGCCACATCTTCTCGCCGGCGCGCTTCGACGCGCTGATGACGTCGCCGACGAAGTCCTCGGGCTTGCCGAAGACGCCCGTCAGGTGGTTGCCGAGCGCGACGACGATCGAGCCGGTGAGCGTCGCGACGGTGACGACGCGTCTGGCCCCCTGCCGGAGCGCGTACGTGACGCCGTCGACGAGCACGAGGCGCCCCTCCGCGTCGGTGTTGATCACCTCGATCGTCTTGCCGCCCATCGAGGTCACGACGTCGCCCGGCTTCGTCGCCCCTCCGCCTGGAAGGTTCTCCGTGGCCGGCACGATGCCGAGGACGTTCAGCTTCGCGCCGGCGCGCGCGAGCGCCCAGACCGTCGCGAGCGCGACGGCGCCGCCGGTCATGTCGCCCTTCATGAGGTGCATGCCCTCGGGATCCTTCAGCGAGATCCCGCCCGAGTCGAACGTGATCCCCTTTCCGACGACGGCGAGGTCGTAACCGGTGCCGTCCCGTCCCTCGTGACGGAGCACGATGAACCGGGGCGGCTCGTGGCTGCCGCGTGACACGGACAGGAACGAGTTCATCCCAAGCCGAGCAGCCTGCTTCTCGTCGAGGACCTCGGCCTTCAGCTTCGCGTCGTTTGCCAGCGCGGCCGCCTCGTCCGCGAGGATCCGGGGCGTCATCTGGTTCGCCGGCGTGTTCGAGAGACGGCGCACGAGGTTCACCGCCTGACCGACGATGTCGGCGCGCTCCACGTCGGCGGCGACCGCCTTCGGATCCGCCACGACGACGCTGACCGTCGCGAGCGGCGGGAGATGGCGGAGCCGCTCCTGCGTTCGCAGCGCTTCGGGACGGAACATCGCGTAGCTTGCGCCCTCGATCCCGGCGCGCACCGAGGTCCGATCGTCGAGCCCGCTGTCGAAGGCGACGGCGACGCTGCGCACCTTCGTGTCCCACAGCGCGCGGATCCCGGCGCTCGCGACGCGCCGAGCGCGCTCGACGCCGAAGTCCTGCCGCTTCCCCGCGTTCACGACGACGAGTCGTCCGACGTCGCCCCGCTCGAGCGCCTGCGCGCGGTGGTGGTACGGCAGCCGGACGGCATCGTCTTTCACGATCGCGTCGTACGCGGCCTGGACGTTCCGCGGGAGGCCGCGGATCTGCGCCGTGGCGTCCTCGAAGAGCGGCACGATGAGCGCGTCGGTCGCCTTCAGGCCCGCGAGGGTCGTGGCGCGGAACCGCATGCGACTAGGCGCGTCTGCCGCGTGTGCGTGCGGTCGATCGCGCCGCGCGCGCCGGCTTCCGCGTCGCGCGCCTTGTGCGCGAGCTGGACGCCGCCGACCGCGTCGCGCCGTTCCGTCGCGCCGACGATCGACGCGCCGGGCGTGGCGCCTGGCTCTTCGTCAGTCCGATGACGTTCCCCTCCGGATCGGCGAACAACGCGACCGTCACCGGCCCCATGTCCGTCGGCGGCATGAGCGTGCGCGCGCCGAGGCGCTCGGCCTTGGCGAGCGTCTCCGCCGGGTTAGGCGTGTCGACGTAGAAGGTCAGCCAGCTGCGCGCCTCCTGGCTCGCGCCGATACCGCCGTTGATGCCCTTGCCACCCGCCCGCGTGTCGACCATGCCGTAGTCCATCGGGTTGTTCGTGTCGATGCTCCAGCCGAACACCTCGCCGTAGAAGCGCTGCGCCGCCTTCGCGTCCTTGGCATTGATCTCGAAGTGGACCACCGGATGTCCCATAGCTGCTCCCCTCACGCGGTGATGGCCGCAACAGCTTACGCCGCCGTCGTATTTCGCGATCACGCGCCGTTCGCGTGCGTCAACGCGTGTTCCAGTCTCGCTTTCGCCTCGCCGGGGGGCAGCGCGAGCACGCGCTCCTCGCCGGCGCGGCGCGTGATGCGCGCGTTGTCGAGGAACTGGAGAAGCGGCAGCACGTACTTGCGGCTCGAGCCGGTGAGATCGCGCGCGCGAGAGACCGAAACGCGACCGCTCGCCGCGGCCTCGTCAACGATCGCGGCACCGAAGCGGCGGACCGTGTCCGGCAGCAGCACGATCTCGGGCGCCAGGCGCACGACGTCGCCGCGTTCGGCGAGTGCGGCCACCGCTTCGGCGTCGAGGCCGAGCTCGGTCGCGGAGGGCGGCTGCGTCTCGTCGGCAGCGAGCCGGCGGCGCGCGTCGTGCCACGCGCGCTCCACGCGCGGCGGCAGCACGACGCGATGGTCGGGAGCGGCGACGAGGGCGCCGCGGTCGACGACGCGACCGTCGGCGACGAGCTGCTGCAGCGCCGGCGTCCACAGCTTGGCCTCGAGACGCAGGGCGTTGCGGAGCTCCTCCTTCGGCATCCCGGCGCGCAGCGGATGTGCGCGATGGAAGGACTCGAGCGCGGCGCGAGCCCGCGACGCGATCTCGTCGTAGCGGTCGCGCGCGACGAGGAACGGATCGAGCGCGACGACCGCGCCGTCCTCCACCAGCGCGTCGACCCGCGCGGCGAGCTCGTCAGGCGGCAGGGTGACCCGTCGTGCGAGCTCCGTCCGTGTCGCGGGCGTCGCGAGCTGCGCGACGATGGCCGCGTCGCCGCTCCCCGCTGCGCCGCGGTCGAGCGCCGCGATCGTGTCCGGCGTCCGGCGCAGGCGACGCGCGTCGACGGCGGTGATCGTGCCGCCGCCGATCGTCTCGGGCGGCGACGGGACGCGCAGCACGAAGCGGTCGCCGACGAGCGCGACGGCGGGCTCGGCGAGGCGGAGCTGGATCCATCCTTCGCCGCCCGGCGCGATCTCCGCCGCGTCGAGCACCGAGACGCGCGCGACGACCTCGGCGGTGCCGACGTAGACCTTCACGGTCGCGTCGTGCGCGAGTGCACGTGACGCGTCGCGCAGCACGACAGCGCGCGCGGTGAGGAGCGAAGTCGCGCGCGTCGTGCCGGGACGCACGACGGCGAGGCCCCGCCGCAGCGACGACGCGTCGACGCCGGCGAGGTTCATCGCCACGCGGCTGCCGGGTACGGCACGGTCGATCTTCTGTCGGTGCGTCTGCAGCCCGCGAACGCGCGAATGCGTGCCGCCGGGCACGATCTCGACCTCGTCGCCGACCGCGACGAACCCGTCGCGGAGCGTTCCGGTCACGACTGCGCCGAAGCCCGGCATCGTGAACGCGCGATCGACCGGCAGTCGCGGGCGGCCGAGGTCGCGGCGCGGCTCGAGCGTCCCGAGCACACGCTCGAGGCTCGCGACGAGCGCATCGAGGCCGGCGCCCGTCAGCGCGCTCACCTCCACGAGCGGCGCGTCGGCGAGCGGCGTCGACGACAGCGTCTTCCGCACGTCGTCGCGCGCGAGGGCGGCGAGATCGTCGTCGACGAGATCGCGTTTCGTGAGCGCGACGACGCCGCGGGTGACGCCGAGCAGCTCGAGGATTGCGAGGTGCTCGCGCGTCTGCGGCATCACGCCCTCGTCGAGCGCGACCACGAGCAGGACCGCGTCGATGCCGCCGACGCCCGCGAGCATGTTGCGCACGAAGTCCTGGTGCCCCGGCACGTCGACGATGCCGATCTCCTCGCCGCCGGGCAGGCGCAGCCAGGCGAACCCGAGATCGATCGTCATGCCGCGCTCGCGCTCCTCCTGCAGCCGGTCCGGATCGATGCCCGTGAGCGCGCGGATGAGCGTCGACTTCCCGTGATCGACGTGGCCCGCCGTCGCGACGACGCGCATCAGGCGCGCTCGCAGAGCGAGAACAGCAGCGGCGCGACGACCAGCGCGAGCAAGGTGAAGAACACGACCCACGCGCCGAGGACGAGTCCCCAGGCGCGGCCGGCGCTGCGCCGCTCCTCGTCCGGCGCGCCGACGTTCATGCCGCGCGGATCGCGACGCACTCGATCTCGACCCGCGCGCCGCGCGGCAAGCCCGCGACCTGCACCGTCGCGCGCGCGGGCGTGTGGCCGCCGAAGCTGTCGCCATATACCTCGTTCATGTCCTTGAAGTCGCCGAGATCGGTGAGGTACACGGTCGTCTTCGTGACGTGTGCGAGATCGCTTCCGGCGGCTTCCAGCACGGCGGCGAGGTTCGCCAGCGCCTGCTTCGTTTCGGCGCGAATGCCGCCGCCGACGAGCTCGCCGCTGCGCGGATCGAGCGCGACCTGTCCGCTGCAGAAGATGAGCTCGCCGTAGCGGATCGCCTGCGCGTACGGTCCGATCGCCCGCGGCGCGCGTTCGGACGCGACCGTCGCGAGTCGGTCGCGCGGGCCCGATGTCATCGCGCCCTCAGCGACGCGCCGACGGCCGCGACGAGTCGCTCGTCGTCCTCGGGCAGCACCGCGCGCAGATCGAGCACCACATCGTCATCGATGATGCGCGCGATCACCGGCGGATCCGCCGCGCGGAGCCGGCGCATCGTCTCGTTCGGTCGCTCCGAGCGCAGCGCGACGCCGTGCGACGGTTGCGTCTCCTCCGGCAGCGAGCCGCCGCCGATCGTCGACTCCGTCGATACGACACGCGCGTCGATGCCCGCGCTCGCGAGCGAGGCGGCGATCGTCTTCGCGCGCTTCGCGAGCGCGGACGGCCGGGTCGCGATCATCCGCCACACCGGCAGGCGTTCCTCGGCGCGGCCATCGCGGTACAGCTCCAGCGTCGCCACGAGCGCCGCGAGCGTGAGCTTGTCCGGACGCACGGCGCGCATGAGCGGGTTGCGCCGAAGGCGATCGATGATCTCCGTGCGTCCGACCGCGATCCCGGCCTGCGGCCCGCCGAGCAGCTTGTCCCCGCTGAACGTCACGACGTCGGCGCCGGCTGCGACTGCCTCGCCGATCGTCTGCTCGTGGGCGAGGCCGAAGCGCGCGGTGTCGAGGAGCGTGCCGCTGCCGAGGTCATGCACGAGTACCTGTCCGCGTTCGCGCGCGAGCGCGGCCAGCTCCCGGTCCGTCGCCGCGTGCGTGAATCCGACGACGCGGAAGTTGCTCGCGTGCGCGCGCAGGATCGCCGCGGTGCGGTCGGTGATCGCCTCCGCGTAGTCGCGCAGGTACGTGCGGTTCGTCGTTCCGACCTCGACGAGCTTCGCGCCGGACTGGCGCATCACGTCGGGGATGCGGAAGGACCCGCCGATCTCGATCAGCTCGCCGCGCGCGACGAGCACCTCTTTCCCTTTCGCGAGCGCCGCGAGCGCCAGGAGCACGACGGCGGCGTTGTTGTTCGCGACGACGGCATCCTCGGCGCCCGAGAGTTCCGCCAGCGGCCGGCGCGCGTGAAGATGCCGTTCGCCGCGTCGACCCTCCTCAAGCTCGTACTCGACGGAGACCGCGCCGGCTGAGCGGCGGATCGCCTCGACCGCCTCGTCGGCCAGCGGCGCGCGTCCGAGGTTCGTGTGCAGGATCACGCCGGTCGCGTTGATGACCGGCACGAGCGTCGGACGTTCCGCCCGTTCGAGACGGTCGCGAGCGTCGCGGAGGACGGCGTCGACGTCCGGCAGCGGCGCATTCTCGGTCGTGGCGCGGCGCGCCGCCTCGAGCGACTCGCGCACGGCCGCGACGAACCGCGGCCGTCGCGACGGCGCGACGAGATCGCGCGGGGCGGCGCGGAGCACCGCATCCACGGAGGGCAGGCCGCGCAGCGTCTTCACGGCGCGGCCGGCGTGACGACGGGAAGCGCGCCCGGGAGGCACCGCACCTCGAGGCGATCCGCCTGCGACGGCTCTCCGTCGAACTGCACCGGCTGCGGACCCTCCTGCTCGATGAGCAGCTCGCGGACCTTCGCCATCCGCACCTTCGGACGGCTCACGTGCGTGCCAGCGTAGACGCGCGCGAGGAGCACGACGGCCTCCGCGACGGTCGTATTCCCGATGACGCAGACGTCGAGCAGTCCGTCGTCGACGCGCGCTCCCGGCGCGATGCGCATGCCCTTCGCGAAGCGCTCCCCGTTCGCGACGACGACGAGGAAATGCGGGCCGATGATCGTCTCGCCGTCGATCTGCACGCGCAGATTGCGCGGGCGGTACACCGCGATCGTGCGGATCGCCGCGGTGAGGTACGCGAGCGAGCCGACGACGCGCTTGTGCCGCTCGAGCACGCGCGCACCGGCCGCGTCCGCGCCGACGCCGACGCAGTTGGCGAAGGCGCGGCCGTTCGCCGTCGCGAGATCGACCGGCCTCGCCTCGCCGCTCACCGCGAGCCGGGCCGCGGCGCGCCAGTCGCGTAGGCCGAGCGAATGCGCGAAGTCGTTCGCGCTGCCGAGCGGCACGATCGCCAGCTCGGCGTCCGAGCCGAAGATGCCGTTCACGACCTCATTCACCGTACCGTCCCCGCCGGCGGCGATGACGCGCGTATAGCCCTCGGCGACGGCGTCGCGCGCGAGACGGACCGCCTCGCCCGACGCGGGCGTGCGCAGCATATCGACGCGAGCGCCGGTACCGCGGAACACGCGCGCGAGCTCCTTGATGTGACGCTCGGCCGTGCCCCCGTCCGCTGCCGGATTCACGATCGCGACGGCGCGACCATCTTGCAGCCCGCTCACAACGAGCCGGAATGCTAGCGGTGACGTATCGTTATTGGTCTCCGATGCCGAAGAAACGCCGTTCCCGCGCGCGCCAGCGCTCCCTCGTCCGTCCGGCGCCGGCTGTCGCTCCGCGCGAGGACCGTCCGGTCGCCGTCGCGCCGCCGCCGGTTCGTCCCCGCTTCACCCGGCCCGGAACGATCGCCCGCGCGACGGGCCAGCCCTCGCAGACGCTCACGCGCGCAGCGACGGCGGAGTACGGATTCGTGGTGAAGGATCTACGGCGCATCGCGCTCACGGCCGGCGGGAGCCTCATCCTGCTCGCCATCGCGACGATCTTCGCGAACACCTTGCCGATCCTCGGCCCGAAGTAACATTGCGTTCGAAGGGCGCGTAGTTCAGCGGTCAGAACGCGCGGTTCACATCCGCGAAGTCGCTGGTTCGATTCCAGCCGCGCCCACTGCGTGTCCGGCGGGGATCTAGCAAATCAACTCTGCTGACTAAGCGCTTACCAGCTCCCACCGCCTCCGCCACCGCCTCCGCCGCCCGAGGAGCCTCCCCCACCGAAGCCGCTTCCGCCGCTGCCGCCCGGCGTCGACGCGACCGACAGCGAGAGGCTGTGCGAGAAGCTCTGCAGATCGCTCGAGAACGTCCATGCGTTGAACGGCTGCGTCCCGACGTACCACGCCGCCGTCCCGGTCGCGCGCTCGTCGAGTCCGCGGAACGCATTCGCCCAGCGGTCGACGATGCCGAACACGATCGCGTACGGCAGGTACTCGGAGAACAGGCCCTCCTTCTCGGCGAACTTCTGACGGTCGCGTTCCGCGGTGAGCATGTACATCCGGAAGCCAAGGAAGCGACGGAGGAGATCGCTGCCCTTCGCGCTCCGCGCCGACATGGCGTGCGAGAACACGAGCAGGACCAGGCCGACGAATGCGACGGCGAGCCCGACCAGACCGCCGCCGAGGGCGAATCCGAGGCCGATCGCGAGCACGCCGCCGAGGAGGAGGACGAGGCATCCGATCCCGGCCCATCGCGCGCGCGCGCTCTGCGGGTTGCCGATGAACCAGTCCTTCCGCGCCGACTCCGCATACAGCGCCTTTTGCGCGGCGTGCAGCGTCGTGTAGAAGTGTCCCCGCAAGTCGGAGAGCTTCACCGTGTCGCCGTCTTTGAAGAGGCCGTCGAAGATGAGGCGTTCGTACTCGGCGAGATCCGATCCGCCGGGCGACTTCGTCTTCTGGAGCGACCAGTCGCGCACGAAGAAGAACTGTTTCGGCAGCTCGGTGATCTTGATGTAGCCGCGCGACGCGAGGTCGATGATCGTCGCGGTCGCGTCCTTCGGATCAACGCTCTCGTCGAGCAGCAGTCCGGCTTCGGCCGGACGCAGCTTCTCCGGCGGCTCGTACTCGGGCGCGATCGTCTGGCCACCGATGAGCGGACGCACGTCTTCACGCGGATCGTTCGTGAGGTAGTAGTTCGTCACGTACACGTGATCGCGTCCGCGCGCGTACCAGTTCGTCGCGACGAGCGCGAGACCGGCGACGAGGACGAAGGCGGTCGCGCCAAGCGTCGCCGGCGAGGCCGTGAACAGCGAGCCCGGGTCCGAGGCGTCGCGCTCGGCCGGCTGCAGGTCGAGCATCGGCTGCGCCACGACGCCCTTCCCGATCCCGACGACGATCGTGAGGTCGTCGCCGGACCGAAGCGTGTGGGTCGCGCTGAAGCTCGCGCCGCTCGCTGCGTTCGAGGAGTTGCACGGGTCCGTCGATCCCGCGGCGCCTTGATAGCACGCGATCCGGCTGACGCCGGCCCCCGGCAGGGTCACGGTCGCGCTGACCTGCCGCGCGGGCACGTCCCACCCCGAACCCTTGACGTTCCAATACAGCTCGTCGTGGTCGGCGAACGGGTTGAGCCCGTTGCGCACGACGTAGCGGATGACGTAGCTCTGCCGCCCGCTCACGGTGCGGTTCGGATCCCCGATCTTCAGCACGACGTTTCCGCGATCGCGGGACTCTTCGTACCGCGCCGCCGCCGAGTTCGCGGAGACGTCGAGGACGGTCAGTCCGTAGACGCGGTCGCGCGTGTCGTCATAGCGGTAGCGGTACGGCACGTAGCGGAAGATGCCGTGCTTCGAGAGCGAGCCGAAGTCGACGTCGATGCGCTCGGTGACGCGGAACGAGCCGTCGCGCTGGATGTCGATACCCGACGCGAAAGTCTCGATCGTCCAGCCTTCGTCGGCGGACGCAGGCTGCCCGAGCGCGAGCAACATCGCGACCGCTGCGGCGAGGCGAGCGACGCGGCGACCCATTCCCGCTCACTACGCTAACGGCGATGGACGTCGGTGTGGGGCTCGATGGGCGTCTCGGACTCGGGATGCGCGAGCTGCGCGAGCTCGCGCAAGACGCCGTCGCGCTCGGCTACACGAGCGTGTGGACGCCGAACGCGACGCTCGATCCGTTCATTCTCTGCGCGCTGTGGTGGGAGAGCGCTCGCGTCGCGACCGGCATCTCGGTCCTGCCGGTGCCGCTCGCGGGGCCGGCCGCGACGCTTGCGCGGTCCGCCGCGACGGTCGCGGACATGTGCGGCGGGCGCTTCATCCTCGGGATCGGCTCGGGGTCGCCGGACCGCGGCGCGGTCGCACGCACGCGCCGGGAGCTCCGCGCGATCCGCGCTGCGCTTGCGGGCAAGGCGCCGGTGTACCTCGCGGCGCTCGGCCCGCGGATGCTCGCGCTCGCCGCGTCGGAGGCCGAGGGCGTGGCGCTGAACTGGTGCAGCGCGGCGCACGTGGCGTGGAGCCGCGCGCGCGTCGAGGAGGCCGCCGCTTCCGCCGGGCGCGATCCGGCCGGGACGCCCCTCGTGGAGTACGTCCGCGTCTGCGTCGACGACGACGAGGACGCCGCGCGGCTCGCGATCGCGCGGCAGGTGGTCGCGTACGCGCTCGCGCGGCCCGGACAGTCGAAGGCGGTCGGGTACCGCGCGCACTTCACGCGCATGGGATTCGGTGACGCTCTCGACGAGCTCGAGGCTCGCCGCGATCGCGGCGCGGACGCCGAAACGCTCGCGCGCGCCGTGCCGCTCGAGATGCTCCGCGAGGTCGCCGCGTTCGGTCCGGCTGCGCGGGTGCGCGAGGGCTTTCTGCGGCTCGCGCGCGGGCTCGATCTCGCGATCGTCCGCGTCATCGCGGCGCGACCGGGTCTCGACGCGGCGCGTGCCGCGATGGTGGCGTGCCGGCCCGAGGTCAGGACGCCAGCGTCGCGTTCACCGTGATCGGCACGTTGCCCTTGAGCGCGGTCGAGATCGGGCAGCCCTGACCGGCGCCGTCCGCTGCGGACTTGAACTTCTGGGCGTCCGTGCCGGGCACCCACCCGCGGACCGTGAGCTCGCTCTTCGTGACCTTCCACCCCTCGCCGACCTTGTCGAAGGTCACGCTCGCGCTCACCTCGAGCCGCTTCGGCGGCGTCCCCGCGCGAGCGAGTCCGGCCGAGAGCGCCATCGAGAAGCACGCGGCGTGGGCCGCGGCGAGCAGCTCTTCCGGCGACGTTTTCCCGCCCGGCGCCTCGGTACGCGCCGACCAGCTCACCGGCAGATCTTTGAACAGCCCGGTGCCGCCGGTGACCCTTCCGCTGCCTGAGCTGAGCTCGCCCTCCCAGACCGCATCCGCGCGACGTGTCGCAGCCATGTCACTCCTCCAGCGTGGTGTACCGGAGGAGTGTGCGCCGAAACCCGCGCGAGGCGTTTAGGAGGCGCCGACCTCGGTCGTCGTCGCCGGCGCCGGACCGTTCGAGCGCAGCGAGTGCTTGCCGGCGGCCGCGGGCTCGTAGCGGGAGAGCTCCTTGTCCAGGTTCTCCATCTTGCACTGGCCCTGGAACGTGACGCCCTTCTCGATCATGAGCGAGGGCGCCCAGATGTCGCCGCGCACCCGCGCCGGATTGTGCAGCTCCACGCCCGACTTCGCCTTGATGTTGCCGGTGAGCTCGCCGCGCACGATGACACTGCCGCAGCTGATCTCGGCCTGCACGCGCGCGCCCTCACCGATGATGAGCACGTCACCGGTCGTGATCTGGCCGGTGAACTTTCCGTCGATGCGGACCGTGCCCTCGAAGCTCAGCTTGCCCTCGAACTCGATGCCCTTCCCCAGCAGGGCGTTGACGTTGTCCTGCGTGGCGGGGTCGCGCAGCGTCGTCATCGTCGTCGTACGCTCCTCGTGGTGAGCTGGGGACAGCGTCTCCCGTACCTCGAAAGAGGGCGGTGCGTCTCCCCGCTTCTTGTTGTCGCGGAACATTCACAGCACGGAACGGCACTGCCGGTCGCCCGTTATGCAGGCAGCCGATGCAGAACGAGATCGGGGGACGCGTCCTCGTATTCGACCGTGGCGTGCTCGAGGACGTGGATTTCCTGCGGGCCTCCTTCGACACGCTGACGATCACCGGGTCGCTCCTGGTGCGCTGCGACTTTCGCGGCATCGGGTTCGAGCCGCGATGGCAGGCGCTTTTCTCCGCGCGTCCGCAGAACGTGTTTCGCGAATGCATCTTCGATCGCGCCGACCTCAGGCGGTTGCATCCGGGGCAGGCACGATTCGAGGCGTGCTCGTTCGCGGACGCGAACGTCGACGGTTGGACGACGTACTGCGCGGAGTTCATCGACTGCCGCTTCACTGGCCGGATCACGAATGCGCGGTTCCACGGCCGTCCGTGGGGACCCGAGGTCGACCAGCTCGATCCCGCGCGCGACAAGAACGAGTTCCGCGGCAACGACTTCACGAGGGTCGAGCTCGTGCAGACGGTCTTCGTGAACGGCATCGATGTGCTCGCGCAGCACTGGCCCGAGGAAGGCTACGTATACCTCGACCGCATCCATCAGCGCATCACGCGCGCGCACGCGGAGGTGATGCGCTGGCGCGACCTCGAGGGCCGTAAGGCGGCGCTCGCGCTGCTGCAAGCGACGTCGCTGCTCTACGGTAAGCAACGCGAGGTCATCCTGCGCAAAGGCGATCCGGCGGTGCCGACGCCACCCGAGGTCGAGGAGCGCGTCCTCGACACGCTGAACCGCGCGCTCTAGATCCGCGCAGGCCGGACCCGCGAAAGCGGCCGGAGCCGAAGTGCGTACGATGGCGCGGCGTGACCGGTCAGTTCTTCTTCACGACGGTGGCGGCGCTCGCGCTCAGCACGGCGGGCTTCGCGAGCCTCGTGACCGCGTTCCGTCACGAAGATCGGTGGTCTCGCGTCTCCCTCTGGCGGCTGCGCGCGATCGTCGGCGAATCGCTGACGATCACGCTCGTCGCGGTGCT